>NZ_VEJQ01000001.1:0-339612 GCF_007680745.1 Pseudomonas sp. DE0010 | reverse complement strand
GTGGGGCGATGTCTCCCACAGTCTGTACTGCTGCTGACAGTCAGAATCGGCTTTAGCGTCCCACCACCCCTTCAAGTTTAACCATACAAGCGGCCTTGCGCCGCGATGGGCTGCGCAGCAGCCCCAGGGTTTCAGCTTCGTAGCGCGCAATATCGGGGCCGCTTTGCGGCCCAGCTGGCAAGCGACGCGTATCGCGCCTCAACCTTCCTGACGAGGCTCCCGAATCTTGTAGGACGCTACATACAGCGCCGGCAAGAACAGCAGCGTGAGCAAGGTCGCCACGATGATGCCGCCGATCATGGCGTAGGCCATCGGGCCCCAGAACACCTCGCGGGCAATCGGGATCATGCCCAGGCTGGCGGCTGCAGCAGTCAGCAGAATCGGCCGGCGACGATGGTTGGTCGCCTCGACCACGGCGTCCCAAGGCGAGTATCCCTGGGCTTCGAACTCATCGATTTGGGTCACCAGAATCACCGAGTTACGAATGATGATGCCGGCCAGCGCCAAAATACCCAGAATCGCCACGAAGCCCATTGGCGTGCCGGTCGGCACCAGCGCCAACACCACGCCGATGAGCCCCAATGGCGCCACGCTGATCACCAGGAACAGCTTCTTCACACTGTGCAATTGGATCATCAGGAACGTGGCCATGAGGAACAGCATCAGCGGGATCACCTTGGCGATGGGCCCCTGGGCCTTGCCGCTCTCCTCCACCGTACCGCCGGTTGCAATCTCATAGCCGGTGGGCAACTGGCTAGCGAATTTGTCGATATCCGGCTTGAGCTGGGCCACCAGGTCCGTGGGTTGGATATCGCCGTTGACCGAGGCCTTGAGCGTGATCGTCGGCTTGCGGTCGCGGCGCCAGACCAGGGGCTGCTCCTGTTCGTAGCGCACGGTGGCAAACGCCAGCAGCGGGATCGAGGTGCCATTGGGCGTTAGGATCTGCAGGTTTTGCAGCGTATCGGGGGAGCCCCGCTCGCTGTCCACGGCGCGGGCCACCACATCGATCAGGTAGATATCGTCGTTGACTTGGGTGACGGGTACGCCGGTGACGATGCTGTTCATCACATTGGCCACGTCTTCCGACGACAACCCCAACTGACGGGCCTTGTCCTGGGCGATATCGATGCGCAGCACTTTGCCCGGCTCGTTCCAGTCGTAGATCATTTCGCCGATGTTGGGGTTCTTGTCCAGCAGCGTCGCCAGCTCGATGGCATGCTTGCGCACCTGGTCGATGTCCTTGCCGCTGACCCGGTACTGGATCGGCCGCCCCACCGGAGGCCCCATTTCCAGCGACTGGACGTTCGAGCCGATACCCACAAAATCCTCGCGCAGGCGCTTCTGCAGGCGGGCGATGAGTTCACCGCGCTCTTCCAGGCCTTTGCTCACGATGACCAGCTGCGCGTAGTAGGGGTTCTGCAACTGCTGGTCCAGTGGCAGGTAGAAGCGCACCGCACCCTGGCCGATGTAGGTGCTCCAGTGGTCGATGCTCTCATCGTCCTTGAGCGTTGCCTCCAGCTGGTCGACCACCTTGCGGGTTTCCTGGATCGACGCATTCTGTGGCAGGTTCAGATCGACCAGGATTTCCGGACGGTCCGATGCAGGGAAGAACTGGTTCTGCACGAAGCGCATGCAGAACACGGCCAGGGCGAACAGCACCACGGTGCCGATGATGGTCAGCCAGCGGTGACGCATGCTCCACAACAAACCCTGCTCGAACGCCCGGGCCACCCTGCCCGGCTTGTCATCATGGGATTTCACCTTCCGGGCGTTGAGAATGTGCACACCCAGCACGGGGGCGAAGAACACGGCGACCACCCACGACACCAACAGCGCTACGGCAATGACTGCGAACAGCGTAAAGGTGTATTCGCCGGCAGAACTGGCGTTCAGGCCGATCGGCACGAAACCGGCCACGGTCACCAGCGTACCGGTGAGCATGGGAAAGGCCGTGGAGGTATAGGCGAACGTTGCGGCGTCCTGCTTGCTCTCGCCCATCTCAAGGCGTGTGACCATCACCTCCACCGTGATCATGGCGTCATCGACCAGCAGCCCCAGTGCAATGATCAACGCACCCAGCGAGATGCGTTGCATGGTGATGCCGCTGTACTCCATGAACACGAACACCATGGCCAGCACCAGCGGGATCGAGCACGCCACCACCAGGCCTGCACGTACGCCAAGGCTGACGAAGCTGACGGCCAGTACGATGATCACCGCCTCGAACAGCGCGCTGGTGAAGCCACCGACGGCCTTCTCCACCACTGTGGCCTGGTTGGACACCGTGTGCACATCGACGCCTACCGGAAGCTCGTTGGTAATGCGCTGCATGGTCTGCTTCAGCGCCTTGCCAAACTCCTGGATGTTGCCGCCCTTCTGCATACCGATGGCAAGGCCCAGGGCCGTCTTGCCGTTGTAGCGGAACATCGGCGCAGGCGGATCGGCATAGCCGCGCTCGACCTGAGCAACGTCTGCCAGGCGGTAGAAGCGGTTGTTGATGCGCAGGTTGACGTTCTCAAGGTCCTTTTCCGAGGCGAACTGCCCGCTGGTCCGTACGGAGATACGCTCCGGCCCGGCCTCGATCACGCCCGCTGGCGTCACGCTGTTCTGCGTCTGCAAAGCCTGCATCACCTGACGCTGGTCGATACCCAAGGCGGCGAGCTTGCGGGTGGAGAAGTTCAGGTAGAGCACTTCGTCCTGGATACCGACCATTTCGATCTTGCCGATATTGGGCACTTCACGGACTTCAGCCCGCGCCCGCTCCACATAATCACGCAACTGACGCAGGCTCAGCCCGTCGGCGGTGAAAGCGTAGATGGAACCGAATACGTCGCCGAATTCATCGTTGAAGCCAGGGCCCTGCAAGCCCTCGGGGAAATCGCCGCGAATGTCCTGGATTTTCTTGCGTACCTGGTACCAGATCTGCGGTATGTCGTCTGCCTTGGTAGTGTCGCGCAGGTAGACGAACACCGTTGATTCACCCGGCCGGGTATAGCTCTTGGTGTAGTCGAGCGAATCGAGCTCCTCTAGCTTCTTCTCGATCCGGTCGGTGACCTGCAGCAGCGTCTCCTCCTGGGTAGCGCCAGGCCAGCGAGTCTGGATCACCATGGTCTTGATGGTGAAGGACGGATCTTCTTCGCGACCGAGGTTGAAGTACGAAAAGATGCCCATGAGCAAGCCGACGAACATCAGGTACCACACGAACGACTGATGCTTGAGTGCCCATTCGGACAGGTTGAAGCTTCCTTTCATTGCGCATCCTCGTCGAAGGTGACCTGCTGGCCAGGCTTGAGGCTATTGACGCCGGCGATCACCACCCGCTCCCCAGGCTGTACGCCTGATGAGACGACGATGCGGTCTTCGTTTCGGTCGATCAGGGTCACGTCGCGCAAAGCGACAGTTTTCTGTTGAGGTTCGACGACCCACACCTGGGTCTTGCCATCGCGCTCGAGCAGAGCGCTGGCCGGCAGTTCGCTGCGCGGAGAAACCTGCGAGCTGAGGGTGACGCTGACGGCAGTTCCCAGGTGGAACGTTTCAGGGGTGCTGGCCAAGGTCAGCCGCGCGCGCCGGGTGCGGGTAGTGGCATCGGCCTTGGGCTCGAGCTCGCGCAAGGTGGCGGTGGTGTTGACGGCGGGGTTGAGCTGCGAGGCAACGGTGAAGGTCAGGTCCGGGGCCAACTGCTCGGCAATGCCAATGGGCAGGTCGATCACGGCTTCCTTCACGTCTGGCCTGGCCAGCTTGACCACCGCCTGCCCAGCGGTGACGGTTTGCCCCGCCTCGGCCTGCCAAGCGGTGATCACCGCCGCATGATCGCTACGAAGTGTGGTGTAGCCGAGCTGATCACGGGCCTGACTGACCGAAGACCTGGCCTGCTCCAGCGTGGCGCCGGCCGTTTTCAGGTTGGTCTGGGCAATGTCCAGCTGGGCCTGAGCACCCACGCCGCGGTCGTACAACTGTTGTTGCCGGCGGGCGTCGGACTGCGCGTTGATCCACTGCGCCTGCACCCTGGCCAGGTCGCCTTCAGCTGCACGCAGCTGGTTTTGCTGGTCGGTCGGATCCAGCGTGGCCAGCGTATCGCCCGCTTTGACCTGGGCACCGACGTCCAGCCAACGGCGTGCGATGCGACCGCCTACGCGAAAGCCCAAGGTACTTTCGTAGCGCGCTTCGATGACGCCTGCAAAGCGGCCCAGGCGGGCCTGCAACTGAGGTTGCACCACTACCGACAGCACGGGGCGAACCGGCTCTGGCGGCTGCTCTTGCTTGCCGCACCCGACAAGCAACACACCGGCACACATCAGTGTCAGCCAAGGCTTCATAGCGGGCTCTCCGGCGCTTTGGCGGGGACTTTTTCAACTTTCATGCCGGGGTGCAGCAGCTGCCCGCCGGTTACCACGACGACTTCGCCACCGTCGAGGCCCTTGCCGATGACCACGGTGCCGGTCAGGTAGCGGCTCACTTCGACTTCCCGCAACTGCACCTTGTCGCCCTCACCCACGATCCACACGGCGGGCTTCTTCAGGCCTTTGGTCAGTGCCGACCAAGGCAGCTCGACACTCGGCTTGCCCCGCCCCTGCGTGGTCACGGTGACGGGCGCGCCCAACTGCATGGCAGGCGGAACGTCCTGCAGACCGACCTTGACCTGTACCGTACCGCTCTGGGCCGAGACGGTGGGGGTGATTTCCCTCACCGCCCCACGGGCTTGTACCTTGGGATCGTCCAGCAGGCTGACCACCACGCTGGCATCGCTCGGGGTGCCTGCCAACAGGGACTCATAGACGTTGAAGACCGCATCACGCTCGCCATCCCGGGCCAGGCTGAAGATCGGCATGGTCGCTTGCACCACTTGGCCTACCTCGGCCTGGCGCTCGGTGATCACACCGTCGGCCTCTGATACCAGCGCGGTATAGCTCAACTGCTCGTTGGCGTTCGCCAGCTGAGCCTGTGCGGCCTTCAGGGCGCTCTGGTTGCTACGCAGCGAGGCCTGGGCAGCATCGTATTCGCTTTGGCTGGTATAGCCCTTGGGCAGCAGTTTCTGCTGGCGGACGAAGGCGGCTTGGGCCTGGGTGACTCGCGCCTGGGCGGCGAACACCTCGGCCTTGGCCGAGGCGACGTTGTTCTGCAGGTCCTTGGGGTCAAGCCGCGCCAGCACCTGCTTGGCCTTGACGTGATCGCCCACATCTACCGCGCGCGAGATGATCTTGCCGCCTACGCGGAAAGAAAGGTCGGTTTGCACACGCGCCTGGATATCACCGGTCAGGGTCACCCTGGCAGCGAAATCAGCAGATTGGACAGTCTGCACGCCCACGCGAGGCAGGGTTCCTTCGGGCTCACTCTTGCTGCAGCCCGTGAGCAAGCCCAGCACCCCCAAGCCGGTGACCAGCAGCACACGCGACAACGTCATGGAGGCTCCTTTCTTGCGCGCAAAAGATTCATGCATGCGATTCGCCAGGTAAGCCGGGGTTCCATAATTCTTATTGGAGTACTAGAGGCCCTGCCCACTTCAGACCCCTGGGCGGCTTTGTTAGGTCAGGTATAGCGAGCTCCAGCAATTGTGTCAGTACCGCAGTCTCTCAAGATCACGGGCGCTGGGTCGGGCGTAGCTGATCGCCTGCAAGCGAGCAGCTACGCCTCAATCAGATCGGCGCCACCGGCGCCGGGCGCCGTACCTGTGGCTGCGAGGCGTTGGCCGCCGCACCCTCTTCGATGGCTTGCTGTATAGCCTTGCGGCGGCGCTCTTCGGCACGGCGGCTGAAGTACCAGACAAAGAACGTAACCAACGAAACGGACAGCAGAATCAGGCTGGCCACGGCGTTGATCTCGGGCTTCACGCCCAGGCGCACCGCCGAGAACACTTCCATGGGCAACGTGGTCGAGCCTGGCCCGGACACGAAGCTTGCCAGCACCAGGTCATCGAGCGACAGCGCGAACGACATCATGCCGCCGGCAGCCAGCGATGGCGCAATCATGGGGATGGTGATCAGGAAGAACACCTTCCACGGCTTGGCTCCCAGGTCCATGGCCGCTTCCTCGATCGACAGGTCCAGCTCACGCAACCGCGCCGACACGACAACCGCCACATAGGCCGCACAGAAGGTGGTGTGGGCGATCCAGATGGTGACGACGCCACGCTCCTGCGGCCAACCGATCAATTGCGCCATGGCCACGAACAGCAGCAACAGCGACAGACCGGTGATGACTTCAGGCATCACCAGCGGCGCAGTGACCAGGCCGCCGAACAAGGTGCGCCCGCGGAAGCGGGTGACCCGGGTCAGCACGAAAGCGGCCATGGTGCCCAACGCAACCGCTGCCACCGCCGTGTAGCAGGCAATTTCCAGCGAGCGCATCACCGAGCCGATCAGCTGGGTGTTGTCCAGCAGGCCGACGTACCATTTCACCGACCACCCGCCCCACACCGTCACCAGCTTGGAGGCGTTGAACGAGTAGATGACCAGAATCACCATCGGCAAGTAAATGAACAGCAAGCCGAACACCAGCATCAGCTTGGAAAAACCGAAGCGCTTCATGCCCTGCCCTCCATTTCCTTGGCCTGGCTGCGGTTGAACAGCAGAATCGGCACGATCAGGATCGCCAGCATCACCACCGCCAATGCGGAAGCCACCGGCCAGTCACGGTTGTTGAAGAACTCCTGCCACAACACCTTGCCGATCATCAGGGTTTCCGGACCGCCGAGCAGCTCGGGGATCACGAATTCGCCCACCACGGGGATGAACACCAGCATACACCCGGCGATGATGCCGTTTTTCGACAGCGGCACGGTGATTTTCCAGAAGCTGTTGAAGGTACTCGACCCCAGGTCGGATGCCGCTTCGAGCAGGCTTGGGTCATGCTTCACCAGGTTGGCGAACAAGGGCAGGATCATGAACGGCAGGTAGGAATAGACCACGCCGATGTACACCGCCAAGTTGGTATTCAGGATCTGCAGCGGCTGGTCGATCAGCCCGGTCCACATCAGAAAGCCGTTAAGTAACCCGTTATTGCTGAGAATGCCCATCCAGGCATACACGCGGATCAGGATTGCCGTCCATGTTGGCATCATGATCAGCAGCAACAGGACGGTCTGGGTTTCCTTCTTGGCATTGGCGATGGCGTAGGCCATCGGGTAGCCGATCAGCAGGCAGAGCAGCGTGCTGATGAACGCCATCTTAAGCGAACCCAGGTAGGCCGAGATGTACAGGTCGTCCTCGGTCAGCAAACCGTAGTTGGCCAGGTTGAGCACCAACTGGATCTTGTCCTCGACGTAGCTGTAGATCTCGGTATAAGGCGGGATCGCCACGTCAGCTTCGGCGAAGCTGATCTTCAGGACGATGAAAAACGGCAGCATGAAGAACAGGAACAGCCACACGAAAGGAACACCGATCACCAGGTGCCGCCCCTCAGGGGTGATGCGCCGGAACGCTCGCTTGAGCTTGCGCAGCTTCATGACCGCAGTACCACGCCGCTGTCGTCTTCCCACCATACGTAGACTTCATCGTCCCACGTAGGGCGCGCGCCTTGGCGCTCGGCGTTGGCAACGAACGACTGCACCACCTTGCCACTGGGTAGCTTCACGTAGAACACCGAATGACCGCCCAGGTAGGCGATGTCATGGATCTTGCCGCGCGACCAGTTGTACTCGAAGTCAGGCTGGACAGTGGTGACCAGCATCTTTTCCGGGCGCAGCGCATAGGTGATGTGCTTGTCTTCCACGGAGGTGGAAACACCATGCCCGACGTAGATCTTGCGCTCAAGTTCAGGCGAGGCGATCAGGGCATGACCTTCGGCATCGTCGATCACCTCGGCATCGAACAGGTTGACGTTGCCGATGAATTCGCAGACCAGGCGGCTGGTCGGGGTTTCGTAGATATCCACCGGAGAGCCGATCTGAGCGATCCATCCCAAGTGCATGATGGCGATGCGCTGGGCCATGGTCATGGCCTCTTCCTGGTCGTGGGTCACCATCACGCAGGTCACACCGACGCGCTCGATGATTTCCACCAGCTCCAATTGCATCTGCGAACGCAGCTTCTTGTCCAGGGCGCCCATCGGCTCGTCCAGCAGCAACAGCTTGGGGCGCTTGGCCAGGGAGCGGGCCAAGGCCACGCGCTGGCGCTGGCCACCGGAGAGCTGATGCGGTTTGCGCTTGGCGTACTGGGTCATGTGCACCAGCTTGAGCATCTCGGCCACGCGGGCGTCGACCTCGGCCTTGGGCAAGCGGTCCTGCTGCAGGCCGAAGGCGATGTTCTGCGCCACGGTCATGTGCGGGAACAGGGCGTAGGACTGGAACATCATGTTGATCGGCCGCTCGTAGGGCGGCATGTCGGTGATGTCCACACCGTCCAGGAAGATGCGCCCTTCAGTGGGGCGTTCGAAGCCTGCCAGCATGCGCAGCAAGGTCGACTTACCGGAGCCGGAACCGCCGAGCAAGGCGAAGATTTCGCCCTTGCGGATTTCCAGGGACACATCGTCCACCGCTACCGTTTCGTCGAATTTTTTCGTGACCCGGTCGATCTTGACCAGCACCTGCTTGGGTTGCTGGCCACCCTCGAGGGCTTTCTTATAGGCGCCGGAGGCAACTGCCATGAGTGAAACTCCCAACAAGATTTTTGTGCCCGCGCGGCCTGCCAGGCAGGTCGCGCGGGTGAGGTGGATTACTTGCCCGACTTGACCTTGGTCCAGCTACGGGTCATCAGGCGCTGCACCTTGGCCGGCAGCTCTGAGTTCACGAACATCTTGTCCAGCACATCCTGCGGTGGATAGACCGCAGCGTCAGTCCTCACGGCCTGGTCCATCAGGTCGCCAGCCTTCGAGTTAGGGTTGGCATAACCGACGTAATCACTGACCTGGGCGATAACCTCAGGTTTCAGCAAATAGTTGATCAAGGCATGCGCCTGCTCCACGTTCTTGGCGTCCTTGGGGATCGCCAGCACGTCGAACCAGAGGTTGCCGCCTTCTTTGGGAATGGCATAAGCCAGGTTCACGCCCTTCTTCGCCTCTTCGGCGCGGGCCTTGGCCTGGAACACATCACCCGAGAAACCCGCCGCGACACAGATGTTGCCGTTGGCAAGGTCGGTGATGTACTTGGACGAATGGAAGTAGGTCACGTAGGGGCGCACCGCCAGCAGCTTCTGCTCGGCCTTGGCGTAATCCTTGGGGTTGGTGCTGTTGGGATCCAGGCCCATGTAGTTGAGGACGGCCGGAAGCATTTCGTCCGCCGAGTCGAGGAAGGCCACACCGCACTTGGACAGCTTCTTCATGTTCTCGGGTTCGAACAGCACCGCCCAGGAATCGATGGTATCGACGCCAAGCGCCTCCTTGACCTTGTCGACGTTGTACCCGATGCCATTGGTGCCCCACAGGTAAGGCACGGCATACAGGTTGCCCGGATCGTTCTTCTCCAGACGCTTCATCAGCGCAGGATCAAGGTTCGCGTAATTGGGTAGCAGTGCCTTGTCGAGCTTCTGGAAAGCGCCCGCCTTGATCTGCTTGCCCAGGAAATGGTTGGAAGGCACGACCACGTCATAGCCGGTCCTGCCGGCCAGCAGCTTACCTTCCAGGGTCTCGTTGGAATCGAAGACATCCTGCACCGGCTTGATGCCCGTGGCTTTCTCGAAGCCTGAGAGGGTGTCAGGGCCGATATAGTCGGACCAGTTGTAGAAATGCACCGTAGGCGCCGCTTGGACGCTGCATGCCAGCGTCAGGCTCGCTGCAGCCATCATGGCCTTGCGTAATACAGAATTGGACAAGTGGGTGGTCCTCACAATCAGTGTCTGGGTAGCGACAATGCTGCCGCACACGCAAAACCGGCGCGCAACTTACCTTCGCAGCTTCGATGCCGCAATGCTCAATTGCCTTTCACTGGTTTCGGACCGGGAATACCCGGCCCGAAAATGCTACATCAGGCTTATTTGCCCGATTTGATCTTGGTCCAGCTGCGGGTAATCACCCGTTGCACTGCTGCGTCAGGGGCGGCAATGGCGTACAGCTGCTTTTTCACTTCAGCGGACGGATAGATGCTTGGGTCGCTGGTGATGTCCTTGTCCACGAAGGCGGTCGCGGCCTTGTTGCCGTTGGGGAAGCGCACGGCATTGGTGATTTCGGCCATGACTTGCGGCTGCATCAGGAAGTCCATGAACTTGTAGGCCGCTTCCTTGTGCTCGGCATCCTTGGGCATGGCAACCATGTCATAGAAGGTGCCGGCGCCTTCTTTCGGAATCACGTAGTCCAGCTTGACCTTGTCTCCCGCTTCGTGGGCGCGGGTCTTGGACTGCTCCAGGTCACCCGAGTAGCCGACTGCCAGGCAGATGTTGCCGTTGGCCAGATCACCAATGTACTTGGAGGAATGGAAGTAGGTGATCGAAGGACGGATCTTGAGGAACAGGTCTTCGGCAGCCTTGAGGTCTTCCTTCTTGGTGCTGTTGGTCGGCAGGCCCAGGTAATGCAGGGCAGCTGGCAGCATTTCGGTTGGGGCATCGAGGAAGCTCACGCCACAGCTCTTGAGCTTGGCAATATTCTCTGGCTTGAAGACCACGTCCCAGGAGTCGATCTTGTCCACGCCCAGCGCGGCCTTGACCTTCTCTGGGTTGTAGCCGATGCCGATCGAGCCCCACATGTAGGGGAAGGCGTACTTGTTGCCCGGGTCGCTGGCATCGCCCACGGCCTTGAGCAGGTCCTCGTCGAGGTTCTTCCAGTTAGGCAGCTGGGTGCGATCGAGTTCCTGATAGACGCCAGCCTTGATCTGCTTGGCCAGGAAGTTGTTGGAAGGCACCACAATGTCATAGCCGGACTTGCCGGCCAGCAACTTGGCCTCCAGGGTTTCGTTGCTGTCGAACACGTCGTACTTGACCTTGATGCCCGACTCTTTCTCGAACTTGGCGATGGTGTCCGGAGCGATGTAGTCCGACCAGTTGTAGACGTTCAGTACCTTGTCTTCAGCCTGTACAGCCCCGACCACTGCGCCCATCAGCGCGGCAGCCAACAACGTCTTGCCCATATTCTTCATGCGTCATGCTCCAGAGTGTTCGATTAGCTATCCGTTCAGAAGCCGGGTCCCGCAGTACACGCGTGTGGGCGACTGAAGCAGCCGCTAGTCTGGCAAGTTACAAGGCCCGGTTTCAAGGAAACCTGACCCTTGTAACGACTTAATGTCACATCGCTAGCTGTCAGCGAATCGCTTCGAGCGTCAGGTCCAGGCATTTGCGTGCCTTTTCCACCAGTTCGTCGATCTCGGCCGGGCTGATTACCAGAGGTGGCGCGATGATCATCGTGTCGCCAACAGCCCGCATGATCAGACCATTGTCGAAGCAGAAATTACGGCAGATCATGCCAGCGCCCTTGCCCTCGAAACGGCTGCGGGTCGCCTTGTCCTTGACCAGCTCGATCGCGCCGAGCAGGCCAACACCGCGCACCTCGCCTACCAGCGGGTGGTCCTGCAACTCACGCAGACGCTTTTGCAAATACGGTGCCGCTTCGGTGCGCGCTTTCTCGACGATTTGTTCGTCGCGCAGGATGCGCAGGTTTTCCAGGGCCACTGCGGCAGCCACAGGATGCCCCGAATAGGTGAAGCCGTGATTGAAATCCCCGCCTTCACTGAGCACCTTGGCTACCTTGTCACGCACGATCACACCGCCCATGGGGATGTAACCGGAGGTAAGGCCTTTGGCGATGGTCATCAGGTCGGGCTTGAGGTCGTAGAAATCCGAGCCGAACCACTGCCCTGTTCGCCCGAAGCCGCAAATGACTTCGTCGGCCACAAAGAGGATGTCGTAACGGGCCAGAATTTCCTTGATCTTCGGCCAGTAGGTGTCTGGCGGGATGATCACGCCACCTGCGCCCTGGATGGGCTCGGCGATGAACGCTGCGACGTTGTCCTCGCCGACTTCGAGAATTTTCTTTTCCAGTTGCTCCGCAGCCCAGACCCCGAACGCCTCCGGTGTCATGTCACCGCCCTCGCCATACCAGTACGGCTGGGGGATGTGCACCACGCCGGGGATAGGCAGGCCGCCTTGCTCGTGCATGCCACTCATGCCGCCCAGGCTGGCGCCGGCCACGGTGGAGCCGTGATAACCGTTGACCCGGCCGATCAGGGTCTGCTTGCTCGGTTTGCCCTTGAGTGCCCAGTAATGGCGAACCATGCGCAGCACCGTGTCGTTGCCTTCGGAGCCTGAACTGGTGAAGAACACATGGCTCATGCCCTCGGGCGCCACTTGGGTGATCGCCTTGGCCAACTCCAGCGCCGGAGGATGGGCAGTCTGGAAGAACAGGTTGTAGTAGGGCAGCTCACGCATCTGCCGCTCTGCCGCCTGAACCAGCTCCTCACGCCCATACCCCACGGCCACGCACCACAGGCCAGCCATGCCGTCGAGAATCTTGTGCCCCTCGCTGTCCCACAAATGCACGCCCTGCGCCTTGGTGATAATGCGCGGCCCCTTGTCCTTGAGCTGCTTGTAGTCGCTGAAAGGCGCGAGGTGATGCTCGCCACTGAGGGCTTGCCATTCACGGGTTTGCGGGTTGTTCAGGCTCATGTGCTTCTCCGTTGACGGACGGCCGCGCGCCTGCGGGGCCGAGGTTGATCAAACTGCGAACAGCAGGAATTCACGCTCCCAGGAACTGATGACGCGCTTGAAGTTCTCGTGCTCGGCACGCTTGGTGGCCACGTAGCCGGCGATGAATTTCTTGCCCAGGTACTGCTCCAGGGCACGGCTGTTTTCCATGCGCTCCAGGGCATCCTCGATGGTCAGCGGCAGGCGCAGGTTGCGGCGCTCGTAACCCCGCCCTTGGACCGGGGCGCTGGCCTCGATACCTTCGACCATGCCGATGTAGCCACACAGCAGGCTCGCGGCGATGGCCAGGTACGGGTTGGCATCCGCACCCGGCAGGCGGTTTTCGACGCGCCGGCTTTGCGGGCCGGCGTCAGGCACGCGCAGGCCTACCGTACGATTTTCCTCGCCCCACTCCACGTTCACCGGTGCCGAGGTATCCGGAAGGAAGCGGCGGAACGAGTTCACGTTCGGCGCGAACAGCGGCAGCGCTTCGGGAATGAATTTCTGCAGGCCGCCGATGTGGTTCAGAAACAGCGTGCTCATGCTGCCGTCTTCATTGCTGAAGATATTCTTGCCGGTGGTCACGTCGACCACGCTCTGGTGCAGGTGCATCGCGCTGCCAGGCTCGCCGGTCATGGGCTTGGCCATGAAGGTGGCTGCCACGTTGTGCTTGAGCGCCGCTTCGCGCATGGTGCGCTTGAACACCAGGATCTGGTCGGCCAGGTGCAGGGCATCGCCGTGACGGAAGTTGATTTCCATCTGCGCCGTGCCGTCTTCGTGGATCAGCGTATCGAGGTCCAACTGCTGCAATTCGCACCAGTCATAGACATCCTCGAACAGCGGGTCGAATTCGTTCGCAGCTTCGATGGAGAAGGACTGGCGCCCGGTTTCGGGCCGCCCCGAACGGCCCACCGGCGGTTGCAGCGGGAAGTCAGGGTCTTCGCTGCGCTTGGTCAGGTAGAACTCCATCTCGGGCGCGACGATGGGCTGCCAGCCCTTGTCAGCGTAGAGCTTGAGCACCTTCTTGAGCACATTGCGCGGCGACAGCTCTACGGGGTTGCCCTTCTTGTCGTAGGTATCGTGGATGACCTGCGCGGTCGGCTCGATGGCCCATGGCACCAGGAACACGGCATTCTCGTCAGGCCGGCAGATCATGTCGATGTCTGCAGGGTCCAGCAGCTCGTAATAGATGTCGTCGTCGACATAGTCGCCGGTCACTGTCTGCAGCAACACGCTCTCGGGCAGGCGCATGCCTTTTTCGGCGATGAACTTGTTGGTAGGCGAAATCTTGCCGCGCGTGATGCCGGTCAAGTCGCTGATCAGGCATTCGACTTCGGTGATCTTGTGCTCTTTCAACCAATCGGTGAGCTGGTCGAGGTTGTTACTCATAAATACCTCAGGAGGTAAAGTGGTCCGCGCCTTGATTCTGGATGCAGTGGATGGCTAAAGCAAAACCCCCGCGCAGGCGGACGGTGGATACACTGAAACCACGTGTGTCCGAGGCGATTTGTAACGGCAGAAAGAAGCGAAGCGTAGAGATGGGGTGCCATGAAGGCGGGGCCGGGCGTGCCAGACGTCAATTATTGCGAGCACTGCCCCCACGCGGTTGGCAGGCCTGGCAAACATGACTGAACAGCCTGACTGCACTGCATTGGCAGCGCTTCCAGGTCGCGGCAGGCGGACCATGAGACCCTCGTATTATTCTGTTTTGGGTTGAATCGGAGCTTAGCGCCGTTCATTTTTTTACACAACACCTGCGTAAAAAATAAACGACGCAGTGCTCGCGATAGCGCTTTTCCAGAAAAATAGCGGATAATGCCGTGCCCCGATATGCAGCAAATCTGCCGTAGATGTGCCATTTCAGGGCATCATGGGGTTGGCTTGACATCAGTATGGCTTTTCGATTGACTGGTCCTGCAAGCCCCCCTTGATTGATATTTTTAACAACAAAGGTGTTGCATCATGTCGGTACCCCCGCGTGCCGTTCAGCTTAACGAAGCGAACGCGTTCCTTAAGGAACATCCTGAGGTTCTCTACGTTGACCTTCTGATTGCAGATATGAATGGTGTGGTGCGCGGCAAGCGCATAGAGCGCACCAGCCTCCACAAGGTTTACGAGAAAGGCATCAACCTGCCGGCCTCTCTGTTTGCACTGGATATCAATGGCTCCACCGTCGAAAGCACCGGGCTGGGCCTGGACATCGGCGATGCAGACCGCATCTGCTATCCGATCCCTGACACCCTCTCCAACGAGCCGTGGCAAAAGCGCCCCACTGCCCAGCTGCTGATGACCATGCACGAGCTCGAAGGCGAACCTTTCTTCGCCGACCCGCGTGAAGTGCTGCGCCAGGTGGTAAGCAAGTTCGACGACATGGGCCTGACCATCTGCGCCGCATTCGAGCTGGAGTTCTACCTGATCGACCAGGAGAACGTGAACGGCCGTCCGCAGCCGCCGCGCTCGCCCATTTCCGGCAAGCGTCCGCAATCGACCCAGGTCTACCTGATCGATGACCTGGATGAGTATGCCGACTGCCTGCAGGACATCCTCGAAGGGGCCAAGGAACAGGGTATTCCTGCCGATGCCATCGTCAAGGAAAGCGCCCCGGCTCAGTTCGAAGTCAACCTGCACCATGTGCCGGACCCGCTCAAGGCGTGCGACTACGCCGTGCTGCTCAAGCGCCTGATCAAGAACATCGCCTACGACCATGAAATGGACACTACCTTCATGGCCAAGCCCTACCCAGGGCAGGCAGGCAATGGTCTGCATGTACACATTTCCGTGCTGGACAAAGATGGCAACAACATCTTCACCAGCGAGGATCCCGAGCAGAACGCCGCGCTACGTCACGCTGTCGGCGGTGTGCTCGAGACCCTGCCTGCGTCCATGGCGTTCCTGTGCCCGAACGTCAACTCCTATCGCCGCTTTGGCGCGCAGTTCTACGTGCCCAATGCGCCAAGCTGGGGCCTGGACAACCGCACCGTGGCGCTGCGCGTACCGACCGGCTCGCCCGATGCTGTGCGCCTTGAGCACCGCGTGGCTGGCGCCGATGCCAACCCGTACCTGATGATGGCGGCCGTGCTGGCAGGTGTTCACCATGGCCTGACCAACAAGGTCGAGCCTGGGGAGCCTATCGAAGGCAACTCGTACGAGCAGCTGGAACAGAGCCTGCCGAACAACCTGCGTGATGCGCTGCGCGAGTTGGATGACAGCGAAATCCTGAACAAGTACATCGATCCGAAGTACATCGACATCTTCGTCGCGTGCAAGGAAAGCGAGCTGGAGGAGTTCGAACATTCGATCTCCGACCTCGAGTACAACTGGTACCTGCACACCGTGTAAACCAAAACGCCGCCCATCAAGGCGGCGTTTTCATTTCAGGCACGCAGGCGCAGAGCGCCTCAGCCCAGCGGCTTTTCGAAGATCTTCGAATTGCGCTGGAAGTTGTACAGCGAAGCCCGTGCCGCCGGCAGCCGTTCGACGCCACTGGGCGAGAAGCCGCGTTCGCGGAACCAGTGCGCCGTGCGTGTGGTGAGCACGAACAGGGTGCTCAGCCCCATCTCCCGTGCCCGGCTTTCGATACGCGCCAGCAGCTCGTCCCCACGCCCGCCGTGGCGGTATTCCGGATTCACCGCCAGGCATGCCAGCTCACCCGCATCGGACTCTGCAATCGGATACAACGCTGCGCACGCGATGATCATGCCTTCGCGCTCCACCACGCTGAACTGCTCGATTTCCCGCTCCAGCACTTCACGTGAACGGCGCACCAGGATGCCTTGTTCTTCCAGCGGGCTGATCAGGTCGAGCAGGCCGCCGACGTCTTCGATGGTGGCTTCTCGTACGATCTCGAACTGCTCCTGGGACACCAGCGTACCGCCCCCGCCCCGGGTGAACAGTTCGGTCAGCAGCGCGCCGTCCTCGGCATAGCTGACGATGTGGCTGCGTGCCACGCCGCCCTTGCACGCCTGGGCAGCGGCATCGAGCAACTCAGCCTGGTAGTCGCTGCCCAGGCGCTGCAAGTGCGGTGCAACCTGTTGGGGGCGCAGTTCGCGCACCAGGCGGCCATGTTCATCCAACAGGCCAGGTTCTGCGCCGAACAGCACCAACTTCTCAGCACCCAGTTCGATGGCCGCACGGGTGGCCACGTCTTCGCAGGCAAGGTTGAAGATCTCGCCGGTTGGCGAATAGCCCAGCGGCGAGAGCAACACGATGGAGCGCTCGTCGAGCAGGCGGCTGATGCCCTTGCGGTCTACCCGACGCACTTCGCCGGTGTGATGATAATCCACACCTTCGAGCACGCCGATCGGCCGCGCGGTCACCAGGTTGCCGGAGGCCACCCGCAGGCGCGAGCCCTGCATGGGCGAGGCGGCAATGTCCATCGACAACCGCGCCTCGATAGCCAGGCGCAGCGCACCTACCGCGTCGATCACGCAATCCAGGGTAGCGGCATCGGTGATACGCAAGCCGTGGTGGTAGTGCGCTGCCAAGCCACGTTCAGCCAGGCGGGTCTCGATCTGAGGGCGAGAGCCGTGCACCAGGACCAGACGCACCCCAAGGCTGTGCAGCAGCACCAGATCGTGGACGATATTGCCGAAGTTGGGGTGTTCAACCCCATCGCCGGGGAGCATCACCACAAAGGTGCAGTCGCGGTGGGCGTTGATGTAAGGAGAAGCGTGGCGTAGCCAGTTGACGTAATCGTGCATGACAGGGCCTGTGGATAAGTGGACGGAGAACGGCGTTACAGGGGCGTTCAGGATCATCGTCGGAACAGGCTTGCGGTCACGCGCGGTCTCCTCTAGGCAGAAACGAATGAGTGGGGTGGACGTTTAATGCAGGCAATAGTGCCCGATCAGGTCACGCAATAGACGCACGGTCGGCTCGATACGTGACATATCCAGGTATTCGCCAGGCTGGTGTGCGCAGGCGATGTCACCAGGGCCGAGCACGATGGTCTGGCAACCAAGCTGCTGAAGATAAGGTGCTTCGGTGCCGAATGCCACCGCTTCGGCACGGTGGCCGGTGAGCCGCTCTGCCACCTGGACGAGTTCACTGTCGGCCGCCTGTTCGAACGGCGGCACTTCGGGGAACAGCGGCGCATAGTCGATACGCACGTCATGGCGCTCGGCCACCGGACCCAGTTTTTCACGGATGGCGGCGCGCAGCTGGTCCACGTCCATGCCCGGCAATGGGCGCAGGTCGAACTCAAGTGCGCACTGGCCGCAGATCCGGTTGGGGTTGTCGCCACCGTGAATGCAACCGAAGTTCATGGTCGGCGCAGGCACCGTGAATTGTGGATTGTTGTAGACCTTCTGCCATTGCTGGCGCAGGCCCATCAGTTCGCCCATTACCGCATGCATGGCATCCATGGCGCTGCGGCCCAGGCTTGGGTCCGAGGAATGACCACTGCGCCCGAGGATGTCGATCCGATCCATGAGGATGCCTTTGTGCATGCGGATCGGCCGCAGCCCGGTCGGCTCGCCGATGATCGCCGCGCGACCCAGCGGCTGGCCAGCATCGGCCAGGGCACGGGCGCCAGACATGGAGCTTTCCTCGTCGCAGGTGGCCAGAATCAGCAACGGCTGCTTGAAGTCGTGCTGCAGCAAGGGAATGACGGCCTCGATCACCAGTGCGAAAAAACCCTTCATGTCGCAACTGCCGAGCCCCACCCAGCGACCCTCGACTTCGGTCAGCTTCAAGGGGTCGCTGCTCCAGAGCTGCTCGTCATAGGGCACGGTGTCGCTGTGGCCGGCCAGCACCAGGCCGCCAGGGCCGCTGCCGCGGCTGGCCAGCAGGTTGAACTTGCCGGGAGTCACCTGCTGAATGTCGCAGGAAAAGCCCAGGTCACCCAGCCAGCTAGCCAGCAGGTCGATGACCTGACGATTGGACTGGTCGAGCGAGGCCTGGGTGCAACTGACCGAAGGCGCGGCGATCAAGGCGGCAAATTGGTCTTTCAGCGTCGGCAACGGCATGCGTGTACTCCTCGGAAGCATTGCCCATCATAGGACCATCCGCCGTCTGGAATAAACCGTTGACGGCCTACTGCTGTAGACTCTGCATCGACCACGCCCCCTTTCGAGCCTGTAATGCCCAAAGAAACCGAACTCAAGCTGCGCGCCAGCCCCGAGACCCTCGCCGCCTTGCGCGAGCACCCGCTGCTGAAAAAGCGCAACAAGTCTGGCTGGCAGACCCGCGAACTGCTGAACCAGTATTTCGACACGCCTGAGCGCGCGCTGGCCGAGGCACGCGTTGCCCTGCGCCTGCGCCGTGACGGCGATACCGTCATCCAGACCCTCAAGTGTCGCGGCACCAGCGTGGCTGGCCTGTCCGAGCGCAACGAGCACGAATGGCAACTGGACAAGGTCAAGCTGGACCTCAAGAAGCTGGATGACAGCTGCTGGCCCGCGCAACTGGCCGACCTGGACAAGAAGACCATCAAGCCGTTGTTCACCACCGACTTCACCCGCGAATACGCCGAAATCGCCTGGGGTCGTGGCAAGGCCAAGGTGGTGATCGAGGCTGCGCTGGACCAGGGCTTCGTGATTGCCGGCAAGCGCAAGGAAGCGATTTGCGAGTTGGAACTGGAGCTGCGTGAAGGTGAGCCTGCAGCGCTGCTGGAGCTGGCTGCCGAGCTGGCCGCAAGCGTTGCGCTGATGCCCTGCGATATCAGCAAGGCTGAGCGCGGCTACCGCCTGCTGGAGCCCGAGCGTTTCGAGCTGGATCTGAGCGTCGCCGACCTCGAAGCGGACATGGCCTTGGACGATGCCTACGCTGCGTTGGCGTGGCAACTGCTGGGCAACAGCCAGCGCCTGGCCGAGCAATACCGCCACAGCGGCCACTGGCGGTCGCTGCAGGACTGGGTGCAGAACCTCATCGAGCTGCGCGCCATCACTGCCAGCCTGGGCCAGGCCGCCCCCCGCGCTGCCACCCGTGACCTGCGCGCGCGCCTGGATGCCCTGCTCGAAGACTGGCGTCCACTGGTGCAAGCCGGCAACGATGATGAAGACATCCGCCGCGCTGCGCCCGAGCAGTTTGCAGAAGAGCTGGATGATCCTCGCTGGGGCCAGTTCTCCCTGGAAACCTCGCGTTGGCTGCTGTCGCGCACCTGGACCGTCGAACGCAAGGGCCGTGGCGAGCGCCAGGGCAAGGCGCTTCTGGCAAGCTGGCTGGCACACCTGATTGCCGAGGAAGGCCGCGCCCTTAAATTGTCGCTATACACCCAGCGCCCCGAAGACCTGGCAGAGCAACTGCCGCGCATCGAGCAGGTGATGGCCTGGTTGCACCATGCCCGCCATGTGCTGGATGCACCTCAAATGGACCGCCTGTACGGCGACATGAAGAAACTGCACGAGCTGGCTGAGCACCCGATCAGCGATGAGGTGCTCGAAGCCCGCATCGAGCAGGCGCGTGCCGTCGATCAGAGCCGTGGCTGGAAGCATCTGCTCAAAGCGTGATGCCCTCAGCCCGACAGCGGCAGGCTGGTGGTGGACTTGATCTCCGAAAGGGCCACGATCGAGTTCACCTCCTGAATACCGGGCACGTTCGAGAGCTTTTCGAAGAAGAACCGTTCGTACGCCTCGATATCCGGGGTGACGATACGCAGCAGGAAGTCCACCGAGCCCATCAGCACGTAGCACTCGAGCACCTCTGAAAACCCGCGGATCGCCTCTGTGAACTCGGTGAAATTCGAGCGGCCATGGGCATTCAATTTCACTTCGGCGAATATCTGGGTGTTCAGCCCGATTTTCTTGCGGTCCAGCAAGGTGACCTGCCCGCGAATCACCCCCTCCTCTTTGAGCCGTTGAATCCGTCGCCAACATGGCGATTGTGACAAGCCAATGCGTTCGGCGATCTGAGCGCTGGACAGCGAAGCGTCTTCTTGTAGCAACTCGAGGATACGACGGTCGTAGACATCCAATGCGCTGTGCATGAACAATTCTCCAGATCGACCTGTATCGATCATAGCTATGCAAGAACAGACTGATTTAGTCGAATCTTAGCGAAATAATACCGGCCCGGGCATGCAAAACTTTCTGCATTCAAAGAGGATGACGCATGAACTCACTGCCGCGTGCCGATGTATGGGCCAACAGCAATGCTCACACCACTGTGCTGTATCGCTTGCAGGCCGAAGCCGAGCCCGACAGCTTGTGCCGGGTGCTCAATCAGTTCGCCTTGCAAATGCTCACACCGCATAGCGTCCAGGTCACTCAACAGGATGACTGGTTGGCCATCGATATCGGCATTGGCGGCTTGAGCTGGCACCGCGCCGAAGTGATCGCTCAGAAATTGCGCAACATGGTGTGTGTGGCTGACGTGCACTTGGCCCCGCAACACCGTGTGGAGCTGTCGGTAGTGCACGCCTAGCGGCGCACCGGCCAGCGCTTTGAGATGAGCATGAATAGCCCTCAGGCAAAACCCTGACATCCTTTCGATTCGGCTTTGGCGGAGGCTGAACTAGCCTTGATCGGGTCTTCTTGATCAGGCACGGACGCCTTTATGCACAACCCCGATACCCTGGCACTCGATCTGCACCGGGTGCTCGAAGCCTTGCTCATCGACCAGCGCCTGCACGCCAGCGATAGCGTGCGTGTACTTGAGCATGCCGTCGATCACCCTGGCGACCATCCGCTGGAGCAAGTGGCCGCCTGCAACCTTGCCGACCGCCTCCATCCGGGGCAAGTACTGGACCTGGATCGGCTTTGCCAATGGCTGGCTGCCAAGACGGGCCTGCCCTATCTGCGTATCGATCCGCTGCAAATCGACCTGCAGCAGGTGGCTGAGCTGGTGTCCCCAGCCTTTGCGCAGAGCCACGGCATTCTCATCGTGGCAGCTGACGCGGCGAGCGTCACCGTGGCCAGCGCACAGCCCTATCAGTGCCGTTGGCAGACCGATCTGGCCCTGAGCCTTGGACGAACCGTGCGGCGAGTGCTCGCAAGCCCTGTGCAGATGCGTCAGGCCGGCGAACCCTTTCAGCGCCTGGCGCAGTCGGTCAAGGGCGCGCACCACCAGCAATCGAACCGCTTCGGCGAACTCGAGCAGTGGCTGGAGCTGGGCAAGCGGCACTCGCAGGCCAACGCGGATGACGCGCACATTGTGCATATCGTCGACTGGCTGCTGCACTACGCGATCGACCAGCGCGCCAGCGACATCCATCTGGAGCCACGCCGCGACCAGGGCCACTTGCGCTATCGCATCGATGGCCTGTTGCACACCGTCTATGTTTTCCCCGCCGCAGTCGCAGTGGCCTTGATCAGCCGCCTGAAGCACCTTGGGCGCATGGACGTCGCGGAAAAACGCAGGCCTCAGGATGGCCGACTGCAAAGCCGCCTGCCAAACGGGAGCGAGGTGGAGCTGCGTTTGTCGACCCTGCCCACTGCCTTTGGTGAAAAGCTGGTATTGCGCCTGTTCGACCCGCAGCAGCTGCACGAGAGCTTTGATCGGCTCGGTCTTCAGGGGCAGCAATTGGGTCAATGGCAAGGCCTGCTGCAACGGCGCCAGGGCATCATCCTGGTCACAGGGCCTACGGGGTCAGGCAAGACCAGCACGCTGTACGCCAGCCTCAAGCTACTGGCCACCCCGCAGGTCAACCTGTGCACCATCGAGGACCCCATCGAACGGCTCGAACCCGGGTTCAACCAGTTTCAGGTGCAGCCGGCCCTGGACCTGGGCTTTGCCAACGGCGTGCGCGCCATGCTGCGCCAGGATCCGGACATCATCATGATCGGCGAAATACGGGACCCCGACACCGCACGGGTGGCCGTGCAGGCCGCCCTTACCGGGCACCTGGTGCTGTCTACCCTGCACACCAACGACGCCTGTGCCGCAATCATCCGCCTGCAAGAGCTGGGTGTGGCTGATTACTTGATCAAAGCGACATTGATTGCGGTGATGGCCCAGCGGCTTGTGCGCACGCTGTGCAGCCAGTGCCAGGGGCGCGACGCAGCCAGCTGCAGAACGTGCCGCGGCACGGGTTTTCATGGGCGTACCGGCTTGTTCGAATTACTCGAACCCAGCGACAACCTGCGTGCCCTGATCGGCCCTCATACGGACCTTGCGCAATTGCGCCGCCAGGCCCAGGCAGATGGCCTTGTGGACCTGCGCCGCTGCGGCGAGGCCAAGGTTGCGTGTGGGCAAACCCTGGCTGACGAAGTACTGCGTGCATGCAGCTGATCAGAAGCGGCAGGCCCAGGAACTTGGCAGGTTCGCGAGCATCCAACCGCACATCTTCAACCCTCACCTTCGAGGTGTCTCATCATGCGTCTCAACACTGCCATCGCTGCCGCAGCCCTGCTTGCGCTGCCTGTGGGCTCGGCCATGGCCGATTCCTTCTGGCGTAATGTGATCTCTTCCGGTGCAACCACCGGCTCGACCTACCTGACCTCGCGTGACCACAAGTTGGTGATGGCAGCGCAGGATGATGCTGGCAGCTTCGTAGCCAGTGAAGGCGCCATCCGTGGGCCATTCCTGGAGTCGGCAATCAAGCAAGTGCGTGCGGAACATCCAGGGCTCCACGCGTCTGACATGGAGCTGGCCAATGCCATTCTGGCCAAGCATGTAGTAGCCGACTGATCGGTACAGCGCCGGCCTCAACGCCGGCTAACTCGCGCCGGGAGGTCTTCAACCCCTGGCTGCGAGTGCTTTCTGCCGGTGACGCAAGGACGGCTTACTCGCCAATGACGGCCTTGTAGCCAGCCGCATCCAGCAGTTTATCCAGATCAGCCTGGCTGCTCGGCTTGAGCTTGAAGATCCATGCGTCGTAGGGCTGCTCGTTCAGTTGTTCAGGGCTGTCGGCCAACGCCTCGTTGACGGCGATCACTTCGCCACCGACCGGGGCGTAGATGTCGGACGCGGCCTTGACCGACTCCACGACACCGGCCGCGTCGCCTGCGGCAAACACCTTGCCCACTTCGGCCAGCTCGACGAATACCACGTCACCTAGCGCTTCCTGCGCATGGTCACTGATGCCTACCGTGACGGTACCGTCGGCTTCCAGGCGGGCCCACTCATGGCTTTGGGCAAAACGAAGTTCGGCGGGGATAGTGCTCATGTCTTGAATTCCTCGATTGGCTCAGCGGTACGCCCGCCGTTTGATGATGGATCAGATCAGGATCTTGCCGTGGCGCACGAAAGTCGGCCTGACCACGCGCACCGGGTACCACTTGCCACGAATTTCCACTTCGGCCCGGTCGCCCGTGGCCATGGGCACGCGTGCCAGGGCAATGGACTTGCTCAGCGTAGGTGAGAAACTACCACTGGTGATCTCTCCTTCGCCAATCCCCGCCACACGGACCACCTGGTGGGCGCGCAGCACACCACGCTCCTCCAGTACCAAACCCACGAGCTTTTCCTGTACGCCCCGCTCGATTTCTGCCAACAGCGCCGCGCGGCCGATGAAGTTTCGGCTTGCCGGCTCCCAGGCGATGCTCCAGCCCAGGTTGCACGATAACGGCGTGTGCTGCTCGTCGATGTCCTGCCCGTAAAGGTGCATGCCGGCTTCGAGCCGCAACGTGTCGCGAGCCCCCAGGCCGCTGGGCGCGATACCGGCGCCAACCAGGTCGTTGAAAAAGGCCACGGCCTGGTCACCCGGAAAGATCAACTCCAGGCCATCTTCGCCGGTATAGCCGGTGCGCGCGATGAACCAGTCCCCGTCCATCACCCCTTCGAAGGGGCGTAGCGTGCGTATCAGAGCAGCCCGCGAGGCACTGACCAAAGCAGCTACCTTCTCGCGCGCGTTCGGGCCCTGAACGGCAAGAATGGCAAGGTCCGGACGAACCTGAACGTCGACGGCAAGCCCATCACGCTGCTGGTCCAGCCACTCCAGCACCCGGGCTCGGGTGGCAGCGTTGGTGACCAGGCGGTAACCGGTCGCCGTGCGGTAGGCGATCAAGTCATCGATCACCCCGCCCTGCTCATGCAGCATCGGGCTGTAGAGTGCCTTGCCAACCTGATCGAGCCGGGCGACATCATTGGCCAGCAGCCGCTGCAACCAAGCCGTGGCCGTTTCGCCCTGGATATCAATGACGGTCATATGGGAAACGTCGAAGACCCCACAGTCACTGCGCACCTGGTGGTGCTCATCGACCTGCGAGCCATAGTGCAGCGGCATGTCCCAGCCACCGAAATCGACCGTCTTGGCGCCAAGCGCCAGATGCAGGTCGTACAAAAGCGTGCGCTGTCCCATGGGTTTCTCCTTCCGGGCGTGGCGAAGCGGCAGCAGTGGAAGGCTCATGGCCTTCAGCTGTGTGAACAGCGTTGTTTTGATTGCCTGCTGCGCGAGTGCCGCGCATTGTAGCGGCAAGGGCGCAAGCTGACACCCTTAGCAGGAATGGCCTGGCCTGCGCGCCGAGCGGCGTATCAGGCCAATGACCGGCAGCAGCCCGACCGCCACCAGCGTCAATGCCGGCAGCGACGCCCGCGCCCATTCACCCTCGCTGGTCATCTCGAACACCCGTACCGCCAGCGTATCCCAGCCAAAAGGACGCATCAGCAGGGTAGCCGGCATCTCCTTGAGCACATCGACGAACACCAGCAACGCCGCGCTCAGTGCGCCTGGCAGCAGCAGCGGCAAGTACACTTTGATGAACAGCCGCACCCCGCCCACACCCAGGCTGCGCGATGCCTGCGCCAACGAGGGACGAATCCGTTCCAGGCTGCTCTCCAGCGGGCCGTAGGCCGCGGCGATGAAACGAATCACATAGGCCAGCAGCAATGCTGCAAGGCTGCCCAGCAGCAACGGCCTGCCCGCGCCTCCCAGCCAGCTGGACAGCGGCGCGACGACCTGGCTGTCCAGGTAACTGAAGGCCAGCATGATCGACACCGCCAGTACCGAGCCGGGCAAGGCGTAGCCCAGGTTGGCGAGCCCTACACCGACGCGAATACCCGGCATGGGCGCCTGGCGCCGGGCAAAGGCCAGTAGCAGCGCCACGCAGACCGTCACCAGCGCTGCAACGCCGCCCAGGTACAGGGTATGGAGCACCAGGCCGATGTAGCGCTCATCCAGATCGTGGCGCCCGCGCTGCCAGAACCACACCAGCAGTTGCAGTAAAGGGATGACGAATGCGCAGGCGAAGATCAACAGGCACCAGCCGCTGGCCAGCAGGGCCTTGCCACCCTGCAGTCGGTACAGCGCCTGGCCTCTGGGGCGTTCACTGGCGCTGTGGTTGGCGCCCCGCGCACGGCGCTCGCCGTACAGCACCAGCATGACGGCCAGCAACAGCAAACTGGCCAATTGCGCAGCGCTGGACAGGCTAAAGAAGCCATACCAGGTCTTGTAGATGGCGGTCGTGAACGTGTCGAAGTTGAAGACCGCCACGGCGCCGAAGTCGGCGAGGGTTTCCATCAGGGCCAAGGCGATACCCGCCCCGATGGCAGGCCGGGCCATTGGCAGGGCCACCCGCCAGAATGCCTGCCAGGGCGAGAGCCCCAACACCCGGGCGGCCTCCATCAACCCTTTGCCCTGGGCAAGGAACGCTGTGCGTGCCAGCAGGTAGACATACGGATAGAAAACCAGCACCAGCACGATGATCACGCCGCCGGTAGAGCGCACCCGTGGCAGGCGCATGGGCCCGAAAGCCTCGCGCAAGGCACTCTGCACCGGGCCGGCGAAGTCGAGCAAACCTACGAAGACGAAGGCCAGGACGTACGCCGGAATGGCGAACGGCAACATCAGCGCCCAATCCAGCCAGCGGCGGCCCGGAAACTCGCACAGGCTGGTGAGCCAGGCCAGGCTGACACCCAGCAAGGTGACACCCAGACCAACCCCCACCACCAAGGTAACGGTGTTGCCCAGCAAGCGCCCCATCTGCGTGTCGAGCAGGTGTGACCAGATCTGCAGGTCGATCGACTCCCACGACAACAGCAGCACGCTCAGGGGCAGCAGCACGAGGCCTGCGATCAGGGTGACGGGGAGGTACCAGCGACGACGGTGAGTGTAGGGCACGTTATGTCTCGATGACGGGTCGCTGCTGGACCCACGAAGAGGCCTTGGCAGGCCTCTCGGGCAGGGAGCGCCGCTTAGTTCCAGCCAGCACGGTCCATCAGGCGGATGGCTTCGGCCTGCCGCTTGCCGGCCACTTCCACCGCAATGCTGTCGGCCTTGAAGTCGCCCCACGCGGCGACTTCGTCAGAGGGCTTGACCTGAGGGTTGGCCGGAAATTCCTGATTGAGGTCGGCGAACAACTTCTGCGCCTGTTCACCGGTCATCCATTCGACCAGCTTTGTTGCGGCCTCAGGATGAGGCGCGTGCTTGGTCAGGCCGATGCCGGAGAGGTTCACGTGCACGCCGCGGTCTTGCTGGTTGGGCCAGAAGATCTTCACCGGCAGGTTGGGGTTCTGCTTGTGCAGCCGGCCGTAATAGTAGGTGTTCACCACACCCACGTCGCACTGACCCGCCTCCACGGCCTGGATCACGGCGTTGTCATCCGAGAACACGTCGGTGGAGAGGTTATTGACCCAGCCCTTGACGATCTGCTCGGTCTTCGCCTCACCATGGCTTTCGATCAGGGTGGCGGTGAGGGACTGGTTGTACACCTTCTTCGCCGTGCGCAGGCACAGCCGACCTTCCCACTGCTTGTCGGCCAGGGCTTCATAGGTGCTGAGCTCGGCCGGCTTGACCCGTTCGGTGGAGTAGATGATGGTGCGCGCCCTCAGGCTCAGGCCGGTCCAGTCGTGGGACGAGGCACGGTATTGAGGCGGGATGTTGCGCTCGATGATCTCGGATCGGATCGGCTGCAGGATGCCCATCTGCTCAGCCTGCCACAGGTTTCCTGCATCGACGGTGAGCAGAAGATCCGCCACACCGTGCTCGCCCTCGGCCTTGATGCGCTGCATCAGGGGGGCTTCCTTGTCGGTGATGAACTTGACCTTGACCCCGGTCTCGGCCGTGTAGGCGTCGAACACTGGCTTGATCAGCTCGTCGATACGCGAGGAGTAGACCACGACCTCGTCAGCTGCCTGCACGGTACCACCGACAACGCTCAGGGCCAGGGCGGCCAGTAGGGACCTGCGTGGCAACATGGAAGGCGCTCCTCGATCAATTAGAGAGGCGCAGATGGTAGTGAATCCCATTTGAAGGCTCACCCCCATTGCCGTTACTGGATGTTGCAATGTGCCTGGGTCCGCCCCGCATCCATACCAGACAGCGGGCCAAGGGCAGCCTTCACGCCTTGGCCAGGTCCGGCAAGTCGCCACTCAAGCCTAATGCCTGGCGCACGAACACGGCTTTTGCCTCCGGCAGCTGCTCAACCAGCTTCAAGCCACTGTTGCGCAGCCAGCGCAGCGGCAACTTGTCGGCCTGGAACAGCCGCTCGAACCCTTCCATGGCTGCCATCAGCGCCAGGTTGTGCGGCATGCGTCGACGCTCATAGCGGCTCAGCACCTTGACATCGGCCAGCCTTTCTCCCCGCTTGCAGGCGTCCATCAGGACTTCGGCCAGTACCGCCGCGTCAAGGAACCCCAGGTTCACCCCCTGCCCTGCCAGCGGATGAATGGTGTGGGCCGCGTCACCGATCAACGCAAGGCCGGCTTCCACGTATCGCTTGGCATGTCGCTGGCGCAGGGGTACGCACAGCCGCGGGTCAGCTTGCAGTACCGTTCCGAGGCGGCCTTCGAATGCACGCTCCAGCGCCCTGAGGAAGGCTGGCTCATCCAGCGCCATCAGCCGCTCGGCCTCGGCCGGCGTGGTTGACCACACGATCGAGCACCAGTCCTGTTTGCCGTCTCGGGTCAATGGCAGGAAGGCGAGCGGGCCATCGTCGGTGAAGCGTTGCCAGGCGGTGGCCTGGTGATTTTGGGCGCAACGCACGCTGGTGACGATGGCGTGGTGCAAGTAATCCCACTCGCGCGTCTCACACCCAGCCAGGCGGCGAACCGCAGAATGAGCACCGTCGGCAGCCACGACCAGCGGTGCGCGCAGCTGCCGGCCGTCGTGCAGCGTCATCAGCCAGTCATCGCCGGAATGGCGCAACTGTTCCATGCGCGCATTGGGCAACAGGCCGATGTCGCTGTCATGCAGGCGTTCGAGCAAGGCATCCTGCACCACTTTGTTCTCGACGATATGGCCCAGCACCTGCGCATGCACGCTGGTGGCGGAAAAGTGAATCTGCCCAGTGCCACTGCCATCCCAAACCTGCATATCGGAATACGGCGTCGCGCGCCGCCGTGCAATGCCCTCCCAAGCGCCCAGGCGGTCGAGAATACGCTGGCTAGCCGCGGACAACGCACTGACCCTGGGCTCGAACGGCGCCTTGGCGTCGAACGGCCTGACTGCCAGGGGGCCGCCATCGAGCAGCAGCACCTGCAGACCGCTATGGCGCAAGGCGAGCGCCAGCGCGCTGCCGACCATACCAGCACCTACGATCAGAACATCTGCGCGTGTTTCCATGCCTTACGCCAGCCTCGCTTGCGGCTTGAGCCGCACGTATAGGGTTTTATCGACCCGCGCCACCAGTTCACCAGCGCCGTCGCGGATATCGACCTGCAAACGGGGCAGGCATTTCTTGCCGGTGGCGGTCTGCTGGCGGATATCGTCCAGCAGCGCGTCATCGACATGGAACTCGGCATACACAGGGCCCTTGCCAGGGGTGATGAAATCGATGCTGGCGGCCTTGTCCCAGACGATGTAGTCGCGCCCCAGCCGTTCGATGAGCAAGAGCATGTAGAACGGGTCGACCATGGCGTAGAGGCTGCCACCGAACTGGGTGCCCACGTAGTTGCGGTTCCAGCGGGTAAGCTTCATCGCCACCCGGATGCTGCGCATGTCAGGGCTGATGTGCTGCACACGGATACCTGCGCCCAGGTAAGGCGGATACAGGTTCAGCATCCAGCGCAGGACGCGCGCACGCCGGGCCAGTTTGCGTGGGTTGCTCATGCCTTGCCCCGTACATCGGAACGCGTACCCAGGCCCATGGCCTGACGGGCGAACCAGCTTTTGGCCGGTGGCAGCAGGTCAAGGCCCAGCAAACCCAGGTTACGGCCTGCGGCGAGCAAAGGCTGGCCGCTGCCGAACAGCCGCGTCACCCGATCGGAAAACCCGATGGTCAGCGTTTGATCCAGGCGCTGGCGCTTGCCATAAGCCTGCAAGGTCGCAAGGTCACCTGGCCGTTGCGGCCCTGCAAGCAGCGCCTCGGCAAGGGACTGCACATCCCGCAGTGACAGGTTGAATCCCTGCCCCGCGATGGGGTGCAGGCTGTGCGCAGCGTTACCTAGCACGACCAGGTGGGGACGGATCTGCTCCTGCGCCTCGATTAGCGACAGCGGGTACAGATGCCGTACGCCTACCTGCCGAAGGGTGCCCAGGCGGTAACCGAAGATGCCCTGCAATTCACGCAGGAAACTGCGCTCATCCATGTCAACCAGGCGCTGCGCATCCATGCCCTGCCGTGTCCAGACCAGCGCGCAGCGGTTTTCCGGTAACGGCAGCAAAGCCATGGGACCCGCTTCGGTGAAGCGTTCGAAGGCCTGTCCACGATGAGGCTCGCCGGGGGTGATGTTGGCGATCAACGCGCTTTGTTCGTAAGGGGTGTGGCAGACATGAATACCCAGTTGCTCACGCAGGCCCGAGCGGCCACCATCGGCCAGCACCGCCAGGTCGCAGTCAATGTGCGTGTCGTCATTGAGGCGCAGGCGGTAACCGCCCTCGATAGCCTGCATCGACGTCACTTCGGCCGGGCAGCGCCAACTGACCACATCGCTGTCCAGGCCCTGCCACAGGCATTGCCCAAGCCAGGCATTCTCGACCACGTAGCCCAAGGCCGGAACGCCTTCTTCCCTCGCGTCCAGGCGGGTGGCACCGAAGCGCCCCCGGTCCGACACGTGAATCTGGGCGATCGATTCGGCACGCCGCTCGATGGCAGGCCACAAGCCCAGTCGATCGTAGATCTGGCGGGTCCCGAACGACAGCGCCGAAGAACGCGCATCGTAGCTAGGCTGGAAGCTGTCACCGGGGGCGAAGGGCTCAATGAGAAGGATTTTCCAACCACGCGCCTTGGCCCCTGCCTGCAGGGTCAGCGCCAAGCTGGCCCCAACCAGCCCGCCGCCGATGATCGCGAGATTCACCTGGGTCATAGGCTGGCCTGACGCGCGTCGTGCATCAACGCCTCGATCTCGGCGACGGTGCGGGGAACGCCCGATGTCAGGATTTCACAGCCTTGCCTGGTGACCACCACATCATCCTCGATCCGAATGCCGATGCCGCGCCATTTCTTGGCCACGCTTTCATTGTCGGCTGCTATGTAGATGCCGGGCTCGACGGTCAAGGCCATGCCTGGCTCGAGCACCCGCCACTCACCGCCCACCTTGTAATCGCCCACGTCATGCACATCCATGCCCAGCCAATGGCCGGCACGGTGCATGTAGAACGCCCGGTACGCCTCGCTCTCGATCAACGCCTGCACGTCGCCCTTGAGCAGACCCAGCTCAACCAGCCCTTCGGTGATCACCCGCACGGTGGCTTCATGGGCATGGTTCCAGTGCTTGCCCGGGGCGATTTCGGCAAACGCCGCTGCCTGGGCGCTGAGAACCAGCTCATAGATCGCCTTCTGCTCCGGTGAAAACCGCCCGCTGACGGGGAAGGTGCGGGTGATGTCACTGGCATAGCAATCGATTTCGCAGCCCGCGTCGATCAGGACCAGGTCGCCCTCCTTGAGCGGCGCGTCGTTCTGCTGGTAGTGCAGGATGCAACCATTGCGCCCTGCGGCGACGATCGACCCGTACGCCGGCATTTTTGCCCCGCCCTGGCGGAAGGCGTAATCGAGTTCGGCTTCCAGGCTGTACTCATGAAGGCCCGGGCGGCAAGCCTGCATCGCCCGTACATGGGCTTTGGCAGAAATCTCGGCGGCCGTGCGCATCACTTTCACTTCCGCCGCAGATTTATACAGCCGCATGTCGTGCAGCAGGTGATCCAGGGCAACGAATTCGTTCGGGGGCTGCGCACCGAGGCGGGCCTTGGAGCGGATCACGTTGATCCAGTCCATCAGCCGGCGATCGAACTCGGGATTGCTGCCCATGGCGCTGTAGACGCGTTCGCGGCCTTCAATCAGGCCCGGCAGGATCTCGTCGATGTCGGCGATGGGAAACGCATCGTCAGCACCGAAGTCGCGCACCGCACCTTCCTGACCGGCCCGCAAGCCGTCCCACAACTCGCGTTCAGGATTGCGCTCGCGGCAGAACATCACGTATTCGCCATGCTCACGGCCGGGTATCAACGCAATGACCGCCTCGGGCTCGGGAAAACCACTGAGGTATTGGAAGTCGCTGTCCTGGCGATACACGTGCTCGACATCACGGTTGCGGATGGCAACGGCGGCGGCAGGCAGGATGGCAATGCTGTTGGGAACCATCTGCGCCATCAGCGCCTTGCGCCGGCGGGCATATTCGGCCTTGGGAATGCGGCTCATGGGCAGACTACCCCGTCGTTCAGTGCAGAGAAGGCTTGGGCGCAGGCGCTGCGGGCTTGGCCAGTTCGGAAAACAGCAGCAACGGCGCGACGCGCAGGTATTCCATCACTTCCATGTAGTCGCTTTCGCCGTCCTCGGATTCTTCCAGCGCTTCCTGCACCTGGGAGATGGCCACCAGGTCCTGGAGCACTTCCTTGGCCTCGATGGACAGGTCTTTGCCACCGGCGTTCAGGCCGAAGCCTGTGATGAAGCCTTGGCACCACTGCCCCAGGGCGGTGGCGCGATCGGTCAGCGCAGCATCGTCGGACGGCAGCAGCAGCACGATCGCCATGTCGTCGCTGGTAAGCTCGCCCTTGACCATTTCCTGCAGGCCGATCAGGGCATTGCGCACAGCGTCTTGCGGTTCGGTTTCCAGCAACTGGGCCGCATCGGCCAGCCAGCCGTCGGCATCGAAGCCGGCGCCCGCACAGCTGCGGCCGATGAGCAGGCCGTGCAGTTCGGCGGGTGTGACGGGGTGGCCATTGCTGGAAAGCAGCATGGCGAAAGCAACGTAGGGCGATTGAGTATTGGGCATGGGCTGCTAGGCGCCGGAGGGCGCAATGACTAGAATGAAGGCCTTGTATCCTAGCACCGGCAGGCGCGCCAAGACCATCGGCACTGGCAGTCACGGCCCAGGGAGAGGCATCATCGCAAGATGAGTCAATGACGGAGCGAATCGAGTGCAACCCACGCAAGAGAACGACCTGCAGGCCCTGATGAGCCGATTCGAGCTGCTGATCGAGCGTGTCGAGCAACTTAAACGGCAAAATGCACTCCTAGTAGCTCAGGAAAAGTCCTGGCGCGAAGAGCGCGCCCACCTCATCGAAAAGAACGAGATCGCCAGGCGCAAGGTCGAGTCGATGATCTTGCGTCTCAAGGCCCTGGAGCAAGACTCATGAGTTCAAGCAATAGCGTCACCGTGCAGATCCTCGACAAGGAATACTCGATCATCTGCCCGCCCGAAGAGCGCAACAACCTGGTCAGTGCAGCTCACTACCTGGACAGCAAGATGCGCGAGATTCGCAGCAGCGGCAAGGTGATCGGTGCCGACCGCATCGCGGTCATGGCGGCGTTGAACATTACCCACGAGATGCTCCATCGCCAGGAAGACCGCAGCGCGGCTCCGGCCGGCGGGGCCACGCGCGAGCAAGTGCGCGATTTGCTGGACCGGGTCGACCAGGCGCTGTCCGACGAGACGGGTACCAAAAAAAACTGAGGTTGTTATACTGGCGCCACTCCCTGGTGGATGCGCCAGTCGGTTATGTCCCTGAGCCGATACGCACAACCACGGGGGTTGCACGCTGGGGCAGGTGTGCATGTCCGCTCGACGGAAAGCCTTAATGTCCCCTGCAATCTCCACCTTGAACTTTCGGGTTCAAGGGCTACACCGATAGCGGTCTTATCGGGGAGCCCGAATTCCTTTGCCCGCCACTCGGCGGGCAAGTCGTTTTGGCCGACAGCAATGGCCAGCACTTCTCGGATCGCCCGTGCCATGACCGACACCGCGACGCTCACCCGCCCTCAACTTCGCAGGCACCTGCGCAACGCGCGCCGGGCGCTCACGCCCGCCCAGCAGCGTCAGGCCGCTGCAGGCCTGTACCGTCTGCTGGCACAGCATCCACTCTTTCGCAAGGCCAGGCATATCGCCTTGTACCTGCCCAACGACGGCGAAATCGACCCTGCATTGTTGCTGCGCGAGGCGCAGCGTCGCGGCAAGCGCACGTACTTGCCGGTGCTGCATGCATGGCCACGCACCCGCATGGTGTTTCAGCGATTCGAGAAGGGCGAGAAGCTCACGCCCAATCGTTTCAGAATCCCTGAGCCGGCCACCGACCGCAGGCGTCAACGCCCGGTGTGGGCACTGGACCTGATCCTGCTGCCCCTGGTGGGCTTCGACGACGCGGGAGGGCGACTGGGCATGGGCGGTGGCTTCTATGATCGCAGCCTGGCTTACCTGGCCCGTCGGCAGACCTGGAAAAAACCACGACTGCTAGGCTTGGCGCATGAGTGCCAGAAGGTCGAGCGGCTAGCACAGGCCAGTTGGGACGTGCCTTTGCAGGGAACGGTCTCGGATCGTCACTGGTACGTGGCACCGCGCTAAGCGGTGCCGGGAAGGGTCAGCGTTGCGCCTGACCAGCTTCGTATGGCATCTGGTAGGCGTTATCCAGCTTGCGCTCCCAGATCCCCTGCGCATAACCGGTGGTAACCACACCCAAGCCAAAGATGAACACCAGGACCCACAGCAGGTCCGGCTTTTTACGTTGATTCATCGACGATTGCCCCCCAGGCAAACTGTTCAGTGCTCGGCGACTTCTGGGTAGTACCTGAGCATCGCACCTCAAACGGGGCGCATTCTCCGACAACCTGAGCCACCACGCAAACGTTGACGTCAACCGGCCGTCGGTTTGATGGAACGAGTTATTTCAAAGCATTTCTGGAGCAAACAACATGGCCTATTGGCTGATGAAGTCCGAGCCCGACGAACTGTCGATTAAAGGCCTGGCTCACCTTGGCGAAGCTCGTTGGGACGGTGTACGCAATTACCAGGCGCGCAACTTTATGCGTGCGATGAGCGAGGGAGACACGTTCTTCTTCTACCATTCCAGCTGCCCTCAACCCGGCATCGCCGGTATTGCCAAAGTCATCCGCGCAGCCTATCCGGACCCCACTGCGCTGGACCCGCAGAGCCCTTACCACGATGCCAAGGCCACGCCCGACAAGAACCCGTGGAGTGCGGTAGACGTGGCCCACGTGCGGACCCTGCCGCGCGTGCTTGAGTTGGGCTGGTTGAAACAACAGCCAGCCTTGGCCGAGCTGGCGCTGGTACAAAAAGGCAGTCGCCTGTCAGTCATGCCGGTCACGGCCGAGCAGTGGACAGCCATCCTGGCGATGGTTTGAGGCACCCGCCCCGCTCCGGCATTCCCTTGAACCCTAGCCTTCAGTGGCTGACCGAAAACCGGGTCAGCCGCTCACTGGACGATCAGGTTGTTGAACAGCAGGTCCTCGACGATCGGCTTGCCCTCTTCGGTCTCCATCACCTGCTGAACCTGCTTGAGCGCCTCTTGGCGCAAATGCTCCTTGGCCTCCACATTGCTCATGCTGTCCACGGTCTGTTGAGTAAACAGTGCGACGAGCTGGTTGCGGATCAGTGGTTCATGATGCTGTACCGCCTTGGCGGCCTCATCCCCGGTCACTCGCAATGCGACGTCCGCCTTGAACACCCGCAGGCGCGGACCACCATCGAGCGCATAGTTGCCCACGAACGGCGGCGTCAGCGTGATATAGGCCACCTTGGGCGCACCCTCCTTGCCCTCCTCGGCCACGGCTGCGGCGGGTAACACCAGTGCCAACACCATCAATATCCACGCTTTCACGAAATCGCTCCTCTATTCAGGTGGCGCCAGCTTAACCAGCACATCGTTCAAACCCAAGCCTGGGCTTATGCCGGCCCATCAGGACAAGCCATGCTCGTTGACCCGACTGGCGGCCCTCCTACACTTATCGGCCATTACCCGCAAAGGAATAGGCCACGATGAAAGCGCTGCTATGCAAGCACCTGGGCCCGGCCCGCGACCTGGTCCTGGAAGACGTGCCCAGCCCAACGCCCAAGCCCAACGAAGTGCTGTTGGACGTGCAGGCGGCGGGGGTCAACTTTCCCGATACCCTGATCATAGAAGGCAAATACCAGTTTCAGCCGCCCTTGCCCTTCTCACCAGGTGGAGAGGCCGCGGGCACGGTCGCAGCCGTCGGCGCCAAGGTGGGCGGCTTCAAGGTGGGTGACAGGGTCATGGCACTGACCGGCTGGGGGGCCTTCGCCGAGCAAGTGGCAGCGCCGGCCTCCAACGTAATGCCCGTGCCAGCCAGCATGGACTTCATCACCGCTGCCGCATTCGGCATGACCTACGGCACCTCGATGCACGCCTTGCGCCAGCGCGCTCGATTGCAAACCGGCGAGACCTTGCTGGTATTGGGCGCGTCCGGCGGGGTGGGCCTGGCGGCGGTCGAGATCGGCAAGGCCATGGGGGCGCGGGTCATCGCGGCTGCCAGCAGTGCGCAAAAGCTCGCGGTGGCCCGTGCCGCCGGGGCCGATGACCTGATCGACTACAGCCAGGACAATCTGCGCGAGGCCATCAAGCGCCTGACCGATGGCAAAGGTGTGGATGTGATTTACGATCCGGTAGGCGGCGAACTGTTCGAGCACGCCGTGAGGGGCCTGGCGTGGAACGGTAGGTTGTTGGTAGTGGGTTTTGCCAGCGGCACCATTCCCCAATTGGCAGCCAACCTTGTGCTGCTCAAGGGGGCGGCGGTACTGGGCGTCTTCTGGGGCGCGTTTGCCCAGCGCCAACCCGAGGATAACGCGGCCAACTTCAAGCAGCTGTTTGCCTGGCACGCGCAGGGCAAATTGAAGCCTCTCGTTTCACAGACATACGCCCTGGCCGACGCGGGTGCGGCCATCGAAACGCTGGGCCAGCGCCAGGCGGTCGGCAAGCTGGTGGTGGTGCCGCCGCGTGCGTGATCACCGTTCGCGTAGATCGTGACAGCGCCTGAAGCGCGCTTCCAGGTTGCGATCAGGCATATGGTGGCTGCGCAGGGCGTGAAGGGTTTGCTCGACGTAATCGCGCGTGGTGCCATAACGCCCTTTGGCGCTGGCCAGTATGTGGCTGAGCACGTTATCCGGCAGATTGCCCGCGTAGCAAGGCAAGTGCCGCTCCAACACGAAACCCAGGGCCTGCACCCTGCTGCCATCGTCGAGTCGACAGTTGAGCCAGTGGGGGCGGTAGGCCGGGTAAGGCATTTCGCGTTGCCACAGGGCTCGCAGCGACGCATCGAGTGTCGCGTCATCCAGCCTGTAGGCAAAGCCGCTGCACGAGCCGCCTCGATCCAGGCCAAACACCAAACCTGGGGTTTCGGGCGTGCCACGGTGCTCGTGCGACCACAGGTACAAGCCCCGGTGGTAACCGTGCACCCGCGCACGTCGACGCTCCACCGCGCTGCACTCGGGCCGCCAGATCAAAGAGCCATAGGCAAACAGCCATACCGGCCCGCCCTGGTGACGGGACATGGCGGCTTGCATGGAGTGATGCAATTGCTCGTGGGTCAGTTGCTGACCAAAATCGAGCGAAGGGGGGTATGTGACTTGCCAGGATGACCGTTCGAGCGCCGACATAAGCTGCCGCTATGATTCCCTGTTAACAAAGCATGTAACGTGACCGAGCCTAATGCGTTGGTCACTGCGTCGTTGACCAGAACCCTCAGGCAAGTCATCCACGGCAGTCGCGCAGGCGGTGTATAAGCTAAGTCAGGGCAAGGGGCTGAACAAGTGCATGCAGTGCTTTTCACGTCAGGCGCCGACGACCGGCCGTGCAGCGCGTTACCTGCTTACGGGGTGGCGCGGGCAGCCACAGGGGCGCCACGCACCGCGATGGAATTCCTCAGCCGCGAGGCGCGTAGGCGAACACGTCCGCACGCATGCGGTGCGCATCCATGCCAGCGTCCACCAGTGCATCGAGCGTTGCGTAGATCATGTTTGGCGAGCCACTGGCGTACACATGAACGCTGTTGAGGTCGGGGATGTCCTCGCAAACCGCTTCGTGCAGCATCCCGCAACGGCCTTCCCAGCCGCACAGGTCGCTAACCACCTGGTGCAGGTACAGGTTAGGCAAACTCAGCCACTGATCCCAATGCTCGATCTGGTAGAAGTCTTCCGGGCGTCGTACGCCCCAGTACAAGTGAACAGGGTGCTTGAAGCCCTGAGCGCGGCAGTGCTCCACAAGGCTGTGCATCTGGCCCATGCCGGTACCGGCGGCGATCAGCACCAATGGCCCGTCCGGCAGTTCGGCCAGGTGGGTATCGCCAAAGGGCATTTCGATGCGAGCCAGGCGATCGCGCTGCAATTGCTCGATCAACTGCACGGCACTGGGCTCGCGCGCCAGTACATGCAATTCAAGCTCGCGCCCTGCATGGGGAGCGGAAGCCAGCGAAAAAGCGGCCGGCTTACCCGCTTCGCGTTCGATCATCAAATACTGCCCGGCATGGTAGCGCGGCGGCTTGCCCGCAGGGGCCAACAGGCGCACGCGCCAGACGTCGCCACCCACTTCACGGCATTCACTGACCGTGCAGGTCAGCTTGCGCACCGGCAGCTCGCCCAGGGCGAGCACGCCGTCCCACAGCAGGATGCAATCCTCGAGCGGCTCGGCGATGCAGGTGAACAATTCGCCATGGTCCCGGACTTCTCCGTTCTGGCGCACGCTGCCTTCGACCAGCAATGCAGCGCAGACATGGCAGTTACCATTACGGCAGCTGTTGGGGCAGTCATAACCCAGCCGACGCGCACCTTCCAGGATCCGTTCCCCGGGCTCTAGCGTCAGCACTGCTCCGGACGGCTGCAACGTTACCTGCATCAATCTATTCCCAACTGATCCCACAGCTCATCGATACGCCGGGTGACGGCTTCGTCCTTGACGATGACCCGCCCCCACTCGCGTGTAGTCTCGCCCGGCCACTTGTGCGTGGCATCCAGGCCCATTTTCGATCCCAGGCCCGACACTGGAGAGGCAAAATCCAGGTAGTCGATCGGCGTGTTGTCGATCATCACCGTATCACGCTTGGGGTCCATGCGTGTGGTGATGGCCCAGATCACGTCGTTCCAGTCGCGGGCGTTGATGTCGTCGTCGGTCACGATAACGAACTTGGTGTACATGAACTGTCGCAGGAACGACCACACACCCAGCATCACGCGCTTGGCATGCCCTGGGTACTGCTTCTTCATGGTCACCACCGCCATGCGGTAGGAACACCCCTCCGGCGGCAGGTAGAAGTCGACGATTTCCGGGAACTGTTTCTGCAGGATCGGCACGAACACTTCGTTCAGCGCCACCCCGAGAATGGCCGGCTCATCCGGCGGCCGGCCGGTGTAGGTGCTGTGGTAGATCGGCTTTTGCCGATGGGTGATGCGCTCGACGGTGAACACCGGGAAACTGTCCACTTCGTTGTAGTACCCGGTATGGTCCCCATACGGGCCTTCAGGCGCCATCTCGCCCGGGTGAATGACCCCTTCGAGGATGATCTCGGCCGTGGCCGGCACCTGCAGATTGCTGCCGCGACACTTGACCAGCTCGGTGCGATTACCCCGCAACAGGCCCGCGAAGGCGTATTCGGAAAGCGTATCGGGAACCGGGGTCACTGCACCCAGGATAGTGGCAGGGTCTGCCCCCAACGCCACGGCCACTGGGAACGGCTGGCCAGGGTTTTTTTCACACCACTCACGGTAGTCCAGGGCGCCACCACGGTGGCTGAGCCATCGCATGATCACTTTGTTGCGACCAATCACCTGCTGCCGGTAGATACCCAGGTTCTGGCGGTCCTTGTTCGGACCGCGCGTTACGGTCAGGCCCCAGGTGATCAGCGGTGCCACATCGCCCGGCCAGCAATGCTGGATCGGCAATGCACCAAGGTCTACGTCCTCTCCTTCCAGTACCACTTCCTGGCAAACGGCGTCCTTGACCACCTTGGGCGCCATCGACACCACTTTCTTGAAGATCGGCAGCTTGGACCAGGCGTCCTTGAGCCCTTTGGGAGGCTCAGGCTCTTTGAGAAAAGCCAGCAGCTTGCCGATCTCGCGCAGCTCATCGACCGACTCGGCACCCATGCCCATGGCCACTCGTTCAGGCGTACCGAACAGGTTGCCCAGCACGGGAATGTCGAAGCCGGTCGGCTTTTCGAACAACAGCGCAGGGCCTTTGGCACGCAGGGTGCGATCGCAGACCTCGGTCATTTCCAGCACTGGGGAGATCGGGACCTGGATGCGCTTGAGCTCGCCGCGCTGTTCCAGGCCACGAATGAAGTCGCGCAAGTCGCGATACTGCATGCATGAGCCTCGTGTTGGCCGTATCGGTCGGGGGTTCAGAGTGTAGCGCCGTTCAGCGTGCAATGGTCAAAACTGATCAGGGCCGCTTCGCGTCCCATCGCAGCCGGTCCGGGGCGCCGGACCGACTGCGATGGGCTGCGAAGCGGCCCCGTTCGATTCAGACCTGAAACGCTTACTTGCGCTTCATCGACAGGAAGAACTCGTCGTTGGTCTTGGTCTGCTTGAGCTTGTCGACCAGGAACTCGATGGCAGCGATCTCGTCCATCGGGTGCAACAGCTTGCGCAGGATCCACATGCGTTGCAGTTCGTCGTCGGCGGTCAGCAGCTCTTCGCGGCGAGTACCCGAACGGTTGATGTTGATGGCGGGGAACACACGCTTTTCAGCGATACGACGGTCCAGGGGCAGCTCCATGTTGCCGGTGCCCTTGAATTCCTCGTAGATCACCTCGTCCATCTTCGAACCGGTTTCGACCAGCGCGGTGGCGATGATGGTCAGCGAGCCACCTTCCTCGATGTTACGGGCGGCACCGAAGAAGCGCTTGGGCTTTTCCAGGGCGTGGGCGTCGACACCACCGGTCAGCACTTTGCCCGAGCTTGGAATGACCGTGTTGTAGGCACGTGCCAGGCGGGTGATGGAGTCGAGCAGGATGACCACGTCCTTCTTGTGCTCGACCAGGCGCTTGGCCTTCTCGATGACCATTTCGGCCACTTGCACGTGACGGGTTGGCGGCTCGTCGAAGGTAGAGGCAACCACTTCGCCGCGTACGGTACGCTGCATCTCGGTCACTTCTTCCGGGCGCTCGTCGATCAGCAGAACGATCAGGTGGCACTCAGGGTTGTTACGGGTGATGTTGGCTGCGATGTTCTGCAGCATGATGGTCTTGCCCGCCTTGGGCGGGGCGACGATCAGGCCACGCTGGCCCTTGCCGATCGGGGCGCACAGGTCGATAACACGGCCGGTCAGGTCTTCGGTGGAGCCGTTGCCAGCTTCCATCTTCAGGCGCTTGTTGGGGAACAGCGGCGTCAGGTTTTCGAACAGGATCTTGTTCTTGGCGTTTTCCGGCCGGTCGAAGTTGATGGTATCGACCTTCAACAGGGCGAAGTAACGCTCCCCTTCCTTCGGCGGGCGGATCTTGCCAACGATGGTATCGCCGGTACGCAGGTTGAAGCGGCGGATCTGGCTAGGCGAAACGTAGATATCGTCAGGGCCGGCCAGGTAGGACGCATCAGCAGAACGCAGGAAACCGAAGCCATCCTGGAGAATCTCCAGCACGCCGTCACCCGAGATCTCTTCGCCGCTTTTCGCATGCTTTTTCAGCAGGGAGAAAATCACGTCCTGTTTGCGCGAACGGGCCATGTTCTCGATGCCCATTTGTTCGGCCATTTCCAAAAGATCGGTAATCGGCTTTTGCTTGAGTTCAGTCAGGTTCATAAGGGGAATGACGTAATCATGTAAGAAGGGAGAATTAAGCTTCTGGCTTAATGAAGCCGCGCCGCTAGATGGCGAAAGGATCGCGTACTGATTCGAATTGGGGATGCTTCGGCGACGGCATGTAGAGGGCACTGAAGAAGCAGTGCGAGGCCGAATGTAACACTTGCTTTTTTGTGCGTCTAGTGCTCTGGAAAAGAAAAGCCCCGCATTTGCGGGGCTTTTTCATCACAGGTGGGCGTCGAGGAACGCTGCCAGCTGCGATTTGGACAAGGCGCCGACCTTGGTGGCCTCGACGTTGCCGTTCTTGAACAGCATCAGCGTCGGGATACCACGCACGCCGTGCTTGGCTGGGGTTTCCTGGTTTTCATCGATGTTCAGCTTGGCGACGACCAGCTTGCCTTCGTACGTAGTGGCGATGTCGTCCAGAACCGGAGCGATCATCTTGCACGGGCCGCACCATTCAGCCCAGTAGTCGACCAACACCGGGCCTTGAGCCTGAAGCACTTCGGCATCGAAGGTGGCGTCGGTGACGTGTTTGATTTTGTCGCTCATGGAAATCTCCAAGGTCGTAAGCACGGAAAACGTTGCCCATCATAGCCGCCCCCGCGGTCGACAGGAAGCCGCAGACGATTGAGTGTAACTATAGTTGTGCAAGAGCACTCGAATCGAAACTGTCACATCGCCTTCATTAAATCGAATGGCATATTGCCGTATATCAAGCTCACCGCGCAGGCCAGGTGCCACGCGTTGGCGACCAGCCTGCTATCGTGGCACGATTGCCAGGTTAATGACCGAGAACTTCCAGATCATGCCGCATACCACCGCGAAGAACCTGTCCCTGATAGCCGCCATCGACCTTGGCTCCAACAGCTTCCACATGGTCGTGGCCAAGGCCCACCACACCGAAATCCGCATTCTCGAGCGGCAGGGCGAGAAGGTACAGCTGGCCGCCGGCATCGATGAGGAGCGCAAGCTCAGTGAAGAAGCCATGGAGCGCGGTCTTGAATGCCTCAAGCGCTTCGCTCAGCTGATCAACGGCATGCCCGCAGGCTCGGTGCGCATCGTCGGCACAAACGCCTTGCGTGAAGCGCGCAACCGCAACATCTTCATCCAGCGTGCCGAAGCCATTCTTGGCCACCCGGTGGAAGTCATTTCAGGCCGCGAAGAGGCCCGCCTGATCTACCTGGGCGTATCCCACACGCTGGCCGACACCGCGGGCAAGCGCCTGGTGGCGGACATTGGTGGCGGCAGCACCGAATTCATCATTGGCCAGCGCTTCGAGCCCCTGTTGCGCGAGAGCTTGCAGATGGGCTGCGTCAGCTTCACCCAGCGCTATTTCCGTGACGGCAAGATCACCCCGGCGCGCTATGCACAGGCGTATACGGCCGCCCGGCTTGAGCTGATGAGCATCGAGCATGCCCTGCACCGCCTGACCTGGGATGAAGCCATCGGTTCGTCTGGCACCATTCGCGCCATTGGCGCCGCCATTAGGTCCGCAGGCCTGGGCAATGGCGAGGTGAATGCCGAAGGGTTGGCCTGGGTCAAGCGCAAGCTGTTCAAGCTGGGCGAAGTCGACAAGATCGACTTCGATGGGGTCAAGCCGGATCGGCGCACCATTTTCCCGGCGGGCCTGGCCATCCTCGAAGCGATCTTCGATGCGCTGGAGCTGCAGCGCATGGACCACTGCGACGGTGCGCTGCGTGAAGGTGTGCTGTTCGACCTGCTTGGACGGCATCATCATGAGGACGTACGCGAGCGTACCCTCAACTCGCTGATGGAGCGCTACCACGTCGACCAGGGCCAGGCCGCCAGGGTCGAGCGCAAGGCACTGCATGCCTTCGACCAAGTGGCCGAGGCATGGGACCTGCAGGACGGCAACTGGCGCGACCTGCTGGGTTGGGCAGCCAAGGTCCACGAGATCGGCCTGGACATCGCCCACTATCATTACCACAAGCACGGCGCGTACCTGATCGAGCACTCCGACCTGGCAGGCTTCTCGCGCGAGGATCAGCAGATGATGGCCTTGCTGGTGCGCGGCCACCGCCGCAACATTCCCAAGGACCGTTATGCCGAACTGGGGGATGAAGGGGTCAAGCTGCTGCGCCTGTGCGTGCTGCTGCGCTTCGCCATCCTGTTCCACCATATCCGGGGCACGCAGCAGATGCCCAAAGTCGAGCTCAAGGCGGCCGACAACCGCCTGGAAGTGGTATTCCCGGAAGGTTGGCTCGAACAGAACCAGCTGACCCAGGCCGACTTCGCCAACGAGGCGGAATGGTTGGCCCGGGTCGGCTTCGTCCTCAGCGTACGTTGAGGACCGGGTTGCTCAGGCGCTCCAGCAAGGTCGCCTGGGCACTGCGCGGGTTCTGGTTACCCGTTGGACTGCTGCGCACATAGCGCCCGTCTGGCTGGAGGGTCCAGGCGTGGGTGTTGTCGGTCAGGTACGCCTCCAGTTCCTTCTTCACCCGCAACAGCAGCTTCTTGCCCTCGACCGGGAAGCAGGTCTCGACCCGCTTGTCGAGGTTGCGCTCCATCCAGTCGGCACTGGAGAGGTAGATCTGCTCTTCACCACCATTGAGGAAATAGAACACGCGGGTGTGTTCCAGGAAGCGGCCGATGATCGAGCGTACCTGGATGTTATGTGAAACCCCTGGAATCCCTGGACGCAGGCAGCACATGCCACGCACGATCAGGTCGATCTTCACCCCCGATTGACTGGCCTTGTACAAGGCCTTGATGACCTTCGCATCGGTCAGCGAGTTGAATTTGGCGATGATGTGCGCCGGCTTGCCGTCCAAGGCGAACTGGGTTTCGCGGGCGATCATGTCCAGCATGCCCTTTTTCAAGGTGAACGGCGCATGCATCAGTTTCTTCATGCGCAGGGTCTTGCCCATGCCGATCAACTGGCTGAACAGCTTGCCGACGTCCTCGGTGAGCGCATCGTCGGAGGTGAGCAGGCTGTAGTCGGTGTACAAACGGGCGTTGCCAGCGTGGTAGTTGCCGGTCCCCAGGTGCGCATAGCGTACGATCTCGCCCTGCTCGCGGCGCAGTATCAACATCATCTTGGCGTGCGTCTTGAAACCGACCACGCCATAGATCACCACCGCGCCTGCCGCTTGCAGGCGGCTTGCCATCTGCAGGTTGGACTCCTCGTCGAAGCGTGCGCGCAGTTCGATCACTGCGGTGACTTCCTTGCCGTTGCGCGCTGCATCGACCAGCGCATCGACGATTTCCGAGTTGGCGCCGGAGCGGTACAGCGTCTGGCGTACGGCCAGGACGTGCGGGTCCTTGGCCGCCTGGCGCAACAAGTCGATGACCGGCGTGAACGACTCGAAGGGGTGCATGAGCAGGATGTCCTGCTTGCTGATCACGCTGAAAATATTGTCGGCGTTCTGCAGCAACTTCGGGATGGCCGGGGTGAACGGCACGTATTGAAGCTCGGGGTGGCTGTCCAGCCCGGTAATGCTGAACAACCGCGTCAGGTTGACCGGCCCGTTGACCTGGTACAGCTCGCTTTCGCTCAGGCTGAACTGCTTGAGCAGGTAGTCCGACAGGTGCTTGGGGCACGTATCGGCGACTTCCAGGCGCACGGCATCGCCATAGCGGCGCGAGAACAGCTCGCCACGAAGCGCCCGGGCCAGGTCGTCGACTTCCTCGGAATCCAACGCCAGGTCGGCGTTGCGGGTCAGGCGGAACTGGTAGCACCCCTTGACCTTCATGCCCTGGAACAGGTCGTCTGCGTGGGCGTGGATCATCGACGAAAGGAAGACATAGTTGGCACCAGTGCCACCCACTTCCTCAGGCACGCGAATGACCCGTGGCAGCAGCCGCGGTGCCGGAATGATGGCCAGGCCTGAATCGCGGCCGAACGCATCGACGCCTTCGAGCTCGACGATGAAGTTCAGGCTCTTGTTCACCAGCAACGGGAATGGGTGGGTAGGGTCCAGGCCGATCGGGGTGATGATGGGCGCGATCTCGTCGCGGAAGTAGCGACGCACCCATGTCTTGAGCTTGGGTGTCCAGTGACGACGACGAATGAATCGAATCTGGTGTTTTTCCAGCTCCGGCAGCAGTACATCGTTGAGAATCGCGTATTGGCGATCGACCTCGATATGCACCAGTTCGCTGATACGCGTGAGGGCCTGGTGCGGCTGCAAGCCGTCGGCGCCGGCCTGCTCGCGGGCGAAATTGATCTGTTTCTTAAGCCCAGCCACACGAATCTCGAAGAACTCGTCCAGGTTGCTCGAGAAAATCAGCAAGAACTTCAGGCGTTCGAGCAACGGGTAGCTTTCATCCAGCGCCTGCTCCAGTACCCGGATGTTGAACTGCAGTTGGGACAGTTCGCGATGAATGTACAGGCTGGTATCGTCCAGGCCGGGCACGGCGATGGGCGGCGCCGGGGCCGGCGGGGGCGTCGCTGGCTCCGCTGCAGGCTCTACAGCGACCTGGGACCCGGGTGGCAGATCAGGCGGGGTCTGCACCAGCTCCTCTGGAAGCTCCTTGGCATCCTTGATCAAGACAGGGGGAAGCACTTCGTTATTCATCTGGCGGTCCTGAGGACGTTAACGCCCTATCATCAATTGAGCGGCAAGATAAGCGCCCATTATGACGCCTGTGTTACACGCCAGGGCAAGCCATGGCACACGGTTGCAGACATTGTGGTGGCGGGCACTGTTCACGTCGAGACACATTTGGACACTTTCCCGAACGCACGCGAAGGGGTAGGCTGCGCGTTCATTTCGCCAGCACCTCAGAAAATGCTCCAACAATTCCTGCAGGATTTCGGCTACTTTGCCCTTTTTCTAGGCACCTTCTTCGAAGGCGAGACCATTCTGGTCCTTGCAGGCTTTCTTGCGTTCCGCGATTACATGGACATCAAGCTGGTATGCCTGGTGGCATTCTTGGGCAGCTATGCCGGTGATCAGCTGTGGTATTTCATGGGTCGTCGCCATGGGCGCAAGATTCTGGCGCGCAAGCCCCGCTGGCAGGCAATGGGCGACCGCGCCCTGGGCCACATCCGTCGCCATCCCGATATCTGGGTGCTCAGCTTCCGCTTTGTTTACGGGCTTCGCACGGTAATGCCGGTCGCAATCGGCCTCTCGGGCTACCCGCCGCGGCGCTACCTGCTGCTCAACGGTATTGGGGCCGCGATCTGGGCCATCGCCCTGGGTGCTGCGGCCTATCATTTCGGCGCAATCCTCGAAGGCCTGCTGGGCAATATCAAGCGCTACGAACTGTGGGTACTCGGTGCCTTGCTGGTGCTTGGCGTAGGCCTGTGGCTGCACCGGCGCTTTCGCACGCTGCGGGCAGAGCGCCGGGCTGCGCGCGAGTCCCAGGACTGAACACCTGCACCGCGGCACACTCCAACAGACATGGACCATCCCGCACTGCGCCGCGCAGCCAGCCTGACGGGTATCAAGCGCTTCGACCTGGAGTAATGAGCATGACAAAAAAAGTGGCGGTGATTCTTTCTGGCTGTGGCGTTTATGACGGTGCAGAAATTCACGAAAGCGTGATCACCCTGCTGCGCCTGGACCAACGCGGCGCGCAGGTGCAGTGCTTTGCACCGAACATCGCGCAGATGCATGTCATCGACCACCTGACCGGCAACGAGATGCCCGAGTCGCGCAACGTGCTGGTGGAATCTGCCCGTATTGCGCGTGGCGATGTGAAAGACATCCGTGAGGCGCGCGTCGAGGACTTCGACGCTTTGATCGTTCCGGGCGGCTTTGGCGCAGCCAAGAACCTCTCGGACTTTGCCGTAAAAGGCGCAGACTGCACTGTCAATCCGAATGTCCTGGCGTTGGCCGAGGCGTTCGCCGCTGCCTGCAAGCCAGTTGGCCTGATCTGTATCTCGCCTGCACTGGCTGCCAAGATCTATGGCCCTGGCGTGGTCTGCACCATCGGTAACGACGCCGATACCGCTGAGGCCGTCGTCAAGATGGGCGGCACCCACGAAGAATGCGACGTGCACGACATCGTCGAGGACCCGCAGCGCAAACTGGTGACCACTCCCGCCTACATGTCGGCGAAGACCATCAGCGAAGCCGCCGGCGGGATCTACAAGCTGGTTGATCGCGTGCTGGAGCTGACCCACGAGTAAGCTCCGCTTGCCCGGCTGGAACGCCTGACCGGGCGGTTGACGCTCTACTGGATATCAACGCACCGATAGCCGAGTGATAATCCGGTCCAGCGCATTGGCAAACGCCTGTTTGTCGCGATCCCCATAGGGCCCCTGCCCGCCGCCTGACTGGCCCTGTTCACGCAGTTCGGTGAACAGGTTGCGCGTAGCCAGGCGCTCGCCCATGTTGCGCTCGTCGAACTCGCGCCCGCGCGGGTCCAGCGCCGCTACGCCTTTCTTCACAAGCCGGTCGGCCAGCGGCACGTCGCTGCAGACGACCAACTCACCCGGCACGGCATGCTCGACGAGATAATCGTCGGCCGCATCCATGCCACTGGGTACCACGATCAGTTGCACGATGCCGAATGCTGGCTTGGCCACCGCCTGCCCCGCGACCATGACCACTTCGAACTTGCGCTTGAGGGCGAACTTGACGATCAGGTCCCTGGCGGCCTTCGGACACGCGTCGGCATCGATCCAAACACGCATGATTTACCTCACGTTGTCATTGAGCCAGCCATGATGCACTACCCCACAGGTTGCAGGAACTCGCGCAAATGGCCTCAGTACTCAATGGGCCTGCGTGGGCCGTATCGTTCAGGCTACACTCGCCCCAGCTTCAGCGGACTGATGAGCGCAAAATGAATTGTCCCGACGAGATCCAACTGGACCTGGACAACGGGATCGACCGTAAGCTGCTGGCCACCTTGCGCGGGCGCTACCTACAGATCAACGCAGGCCGCCTGCAGCGGGCAATGGCCGGTTTGCCCCCCCGCCAGCAGCAAGTGCTGACCGTGCTGCCAGTGCTGTTCCATGTGAACCATCCATTATTGCCCGGCTATGTTTCGTCGATGACGCCGGCAGGGATCTGCGACTTCGAGCCAAGCGGCGACCAGGTATTCGAAGCCCAGCGCCTGGCACGCGCCTTCAACTACAAAGCCCGCGACAAGACCTCTGCACGTTCCATCGACGGGCTGTTTCTAATCGGCAGCCTGGGCACGCTTGCCCAGGCTGAGGACAGCGACATCGATGTGTGGGTATGCCATACCAGCGACCTGGAGCACGAAGCGTTGGAGTCACTGCAGCGTAAATGCCAGTTGCTCGAGACCTGGGCCGCGAGCCAGGGCGCCGATACGCATTTCTTCCTGATTGACACCCAGGCGTTCGCTCAAGGCCAGCGCACAGGCCAACTCGGCACCGACGACTGCGGCACCACGCAGCATTATCTTCTGCTGGACGAGTTCTACCGCACGGCCCTCTGGTTGGCAGGACGGACGCCGCTGTGGTGGTTGGTGCCGCCCGATCAGGAGTGCGCTTACCCGGCCTACGCCAAGGCCCTGCTGGCAAAGCGTTTCGTACGCCCTGGGGAAGCGCTCGATCTGGGCCACCTGGCGCAGATCCCAGGCCACGAATTCATTGGCGCCGGGCTTTGGCAGCTGTTCAAAGGTATCGATGCCCCTCACAAGTCCTTGCTCAAGTTGCTGCTGGCCGAAGCCTATGCCAGCGAATACCCCACCGTGCGGTGCCTGAGCCTTGACTACAAGCAAGCGGTGTTCGCCAATCAGCTCGACCTTGACCGTCTCGATCCTTACGTCATGGTCTACCGACGGATTGAGCGCTACCTGATACAGCGCGGTGAGCTGGCTCGGTTGGAACTGGTGCGGCGCAGCCTGTACCTGAAAGTGAACGGCAAGCTCAGCGAACAGGGGCGCGCCGAGGGCTGGCAACGCCGCCTGCTGCGCAGCCTGACCGACGCATGGGGATGGGGAGGCGCGCAGCTGGCCATGCTCGATGGTCGCCCTGGCTGGGGGGTGCACCAGGTTACCCTGGAGCGCCGCGAACGGGTGGCCGAGCTTAGCCGCAGCTACCGGTTTCTGGTGCAGTTCGCACGCGCTCACGACGCGACCAGTCGCGCTGACCTGCGCGAGCTCAGCTTGTTGGGGCGGCGCCTGCAAGCGGCATTCGAACGCCGTGCAGACAAGGTGGAAATCCTCCAGGGCGACCGTGCTTGCGACCTGGCCGAACAAACCGTGACGTTGGCCCAATCACCCAGCCGCAGAGCGCCAGGCAGCCACCCCTGGGCACTCTACAGCGGTAACCTGCATGGCCATGAGATGGAACTCGCCAACCCGATCAAGCGCTGCTGGCACCTTGTGGAACTGTTGGTCTGGGCCCATTGCAATGGCGTGATAGACAGCCACACACGACTGGCGCTTCATCCGGGCATCAGCGATCTGAAAGAGCCTGAATTGCAGGGCCTGCTCGCAAGCCTGCAGCAGCTCATCGTGTTGCCGCTGCTGGCCGTCAGCGAGGTGAAGCTATTGCAGCCAAGCGCTGCCGACGATGTGCTGCTGCTGATCAACGTGGGCATCGACCCCCTGCCCCACCACCGTGAACTGGATATCCTGCTGACCACCGAACGTACCGACTCGCTCAGCTACGGTGGCCTGCGGGAAAACCTGGTATTGACGGTGGACCAGGTCACGGTCAACTCCTGGAACGAGGTGCTGGTACATCGCTACGACGGCGAGCACGCGCTGATGCGATGCCTGCGCGACTTCATCAACCTGCCGAAACAGGCAAGCGGCTGGCCCAACGTGCGGGCGCACTGCTTTGCCCAGCACCGGGCGCAGGCCATCAGTCAGCGTGTCGCCGAGCTCTTCCAGACCGCGCGGCAGTTGCACGCACAGGAGGCCCCTGGCCGTTACCTGGTGCAAGTGGCGCACCAGGTTCATGTGCTGGAGTGGCTTGGGGGCAAGGTCGTCCTCACAAGCCTGGACGATCATGATGCGCTACTCGCGTTCCTGGGCCAGGCGCGCAGCACCTACAGCCCTGTGTATCTGGATGCCAATGCCCTGGCGGACACCGATGTGGGCCTTGTGCTCGAGCAAGCCCGCCGCGACTGCATTCAGGTCTTCTATCGACTATTCGACAACTGGGCCGAGCTCTACGTGCTGGATGAATGCAACGCCTTGTGGCGCGAGCGCGTGCCGTTGCAGGACGAACCTCATCTTCTGCTGCCGCTGCAACGCTTTCTGGCATCGGTCTTGCGACGACGCGAGGCGCAGTTGCCTTATGGTGCAAGGCAACCAGCACGCCTGGACATCGTGTACGCGCAGCTGCTCGGGTCTGGATCAGGCAGGGCACGGGGCCTGGAGCAACGGGCGGCACCGGATGCGGGGAACGCGCAGCCCTACTACGACGTCCAGGCCATGCTTCACGCCGACGCCGACGGTGCCACGCACGTGACCTTGTTCTGCGAAGAGCAGGAGTTCTCCGAGCTCGACCATGGGCCGAGCCTGTATGGCGTGGTGGCCCGGGAAATCATCGCCCAACGACGAAATGCGGGCCAGTATCGGTGCTACATCACCGACCTGGATGTTTCCGGGTTGCCCGATGGCCGCCAGGCCACGACGCAGGTCTACCTGAACTACAAGCGGACACTTGAGCAGGCCTTGAATGAGGGGCTACGGCAGGTGCTGGCGAGCCAGGCCTAGGCACTGGCTGCGCCAGCGGTGCGTTGCAAGCATTAAAGGTCGAAGTCGCCCGCCGCTTCCGGCTGGTACTCGACTTCCAGCAACTCCAGCTTGAGGGTCTTGCCCCCTGGCGCCGGCCAGTCGATCTGCTCACCCACCGACAACCCGAGCAAGGCACAGCCGATGGGCGCCAGGACCGAGACCTTGCCGTCTGGCCCGGCATCCTTGGGGTAGACCAAGGTCAGGTGGTAGTCCTTGCCACTGGCTTGCTCGCGGCAATGCACGCGCGAATTCATGGTCACCACACCTGCCGGTACCTCATCATGACCTACCACCTGCTCGGCACGGTCGAGCTCGCCGCTGAGCGCGAGCACGCCAGGGGTACTTTCGTCGAGGCTATCGAGCAGACGCTCCAGACGTTGTACATCCAAACGGGTGAGGATAAGGGAAGGCTTGGTGCTCATGATCCAGTCAGACTCCTTTGAACAGGCAGTTTTTCGATGCACAGATAAAGCGAAACCCCGCCCTGAGCGCGTAGTGCTGTTCACTTGAGATTGTTGGGGCTGCTGTGCAGCCCATCGCGGCACAAGGCCGCTCCTACAGTGGGCGCGTGACAGGTTCACGGGACTTTTGTAGGAGCGGCCTCGTGCCGCGATGGGCTGCGCAGCAGCCCTAAGTGACCAGCATTACGCCCAAAGGCGGGGTTTTCGAATGCTTTGGCGTCATCGACGCAAGCCCCGACACTACCACAGCGGGGCAAATACTCAAGCCCTTGCTATCAGTGTGCCTTACGGTCGCGAAGCGCAGTAGCCTCACGGCAGATCTGCCGACGGCGCTCGTCATCGGCAGAGCGCCATTCGCGGATATGTTCCACATGCCGATGACAGCCGGTGCACACGCGCTGCTCGTCAAGGCGGCAGATGCTGATGCACGGCGATGGCACCGCTGGGCTGACGTTGCTGTAAAGCGGCTTGGGGGGCCGAACGGGTGCATTGCTCATGTCAGATGTCGTCGAAATCCAGCTTTTCGCCGGCTCGCTCCCACACGATGCGCTCAAGCATTTCACCTAGCAGCTCTTCGCTCTTCTCGCACACCCACTTGCCGCTCTCTTCGTCATAGTCGAAGTGGAAGCCGCCTGACCGATCGGCCAGCCACAGCTGGCGCAAAGGCTCCTGGCGGCTGAAGATCAGCTGGGCTCCACCTTCGAACTTGACGGTAAGCACCCCAGCGGAGTTCTCCATGTCCAGGTCCAGCCCGCTTTCGTCGAACAGGTCTTCCAGCGCCTGCTGGGTAGCGTCGACCAGATCATGGAAACGCGCTTCACTCAAACTCATTGCAGGAACCTCGAAATTGGCGGCGTGACAGGCAAGCCGGGCACGATACGGGCGCTGGCCGATGAATGCAAAGGTTTAGCCAGGGTCCTTGCAAGCCACTTCGCTCGCAATGCAGCCCTGACGGCAAACAGGTGCAGGTCGGCACCAAGGATAGCCTGCCCGGCGGGCCGGTACTTGCATAGGCAAGCCGCCGGTCGCTCGGTATACTCGGGCTCAATACTGCATTTTTCTAAGGATTTCATCCATGAAGCGCCTGATTTCCTCCCTCGCGGCGCTGGTCGCTGTTGCCTGCCTCGTTTCTGCATGCGGCCAGAAAGGCCCGCTGTACCTGCCCGATGACGGCAAGGACCGCAAAGACGCCCACTCGGCGCACCAGCACCAGACCAAAGCCAAGTCAGCACAGACCGAGGAGCAGCAAGACACGCTGCAGTCCGAGCCTGAGCAGTCGCCTGAGCAATAAGGGAATCGGATGAACGTCTTCAATTACCGCGACGGTGAACTGTTCGCGGAAGGGGTGTCCCTGTCGGCGATCGCCGAGCGGCACGGTACCCCCACCTACGTGTATTCGCGTGCCCACATCGAGGCCCAGTACCGCAGCTACACCGATGCCTTGCAAGGGTGTGAACACCTGGTCTGCTTCGCGGTGAAAGCCAACTCCAACCTGGGCGTGCTCAATGTACTGGCGCGCATGGGTGCAGGCTTCGACATCGTTTCAGGCGGCGAACTCGAGCGCGTGTTGGCTGCTGGCGGGCGCGCCGACCGCGTGGTGTTTTCCGGCGTGGGCAAAACCCGCGAAGACATGCGTCGTGCGCTTGAAGTGGGCGTGCATTGCTTCAACGTCGAGTCCACCGACGAGCTGGAGCGCTTGCAGCAGGTGGCCGCCGAAATGGGCAAGGTCGCGCCCGTCTCGCTGCGGGTCAACCCGGACGTGGATGCAGGTACCCACCCGTACATTTCCACCGGGCTCAAGGAAAACAAGTTCGGCATCGCCATCGCCGATGCAGAGGCCATCTACGTGCGGGCCGCTCAGCTGCCCAACCTGGACGTAGTCGGGGTCGATTGCCATATCGGTTCGCAGCTGACCACCGTAGAGCCCTTCCTCGATGCGCTGGACCGCTTGCTGGTACTTGTCGACCGCCTGGCAGAGTGCGGCATCCACCTGCGCCACCTGGACCTGGGCGGCGGGGTCGGCGTGCGCTACCGCGACGAAGAACCACCGCTGGTAGCCGATTACATCCAGGCCATTCGCGCGCGCCTGGGCAATCGGGACCTGGCACTGGTGTTCGAGCCGGGGCGCTATATCGTGGCCAACGCTGGCGTGCTGCTGACCCGTGTGGAGTACCTCAAGCACACCGAACACAAGGACTTCGCCATCATCGATGCGGCCATGAACGACTTGATCCGCCCAGCCCTGTACCAGGCCTGGATGGGCATCTGTGCAGTCAAGCCGCGTGAGGGCGAAGGTCGTCCGTATGACCTGGTCGGGCCGATCTGCGAAACCGGCGATTTCCTGGGCAAGGACCGAGTCCTGAACCTTGCCGAAGGTGACCTGCTGGCCGTTCAGTCAGCGGGCGCCTATGGTTTCGTGATGAGCTCCAACTACAACACCCGTGGCCGTTGCGCGGAAATACTGGTCGACGGCGACCAGGCTTTCGAAGTACGCCGCCGCGAAACCATCGCCGAATTGTACGCTGGCGAAAGCCTGCTGCCGGAGTAAGCCCATGCTGCTGCGTTTTACCAAGATGCATGGGCTGGGCAACGACTTCATGGTCCTGGACCTGGTAAGCCAGCATGCCCACATCCAGCCCAAGCACGCCAAGCAGTGGGGCGATCGCCACACGGGCATCGGCTTCGACCAGTTGCTGATCGTCGAGGCGCCAAACAACCCGGAAGTCGATTTCCGCTACCGTATCTTCAATGCCGACGGTTCCGAAGTTGAACAGTGTGGCAATGGTGCACGCTGCTTTGCGCGGTTCGTGCTCGACAAGCGCCTGACCGCCAAGAAGCGCATACGTGTGGAAACCAAGGGCGGCATCATCGTGCTGGACGTGCAGAACGACGGCCAGGTCAGTGTCGACATGGGCCCGCCACGCTTCGTCCCTGCCGACATCCCGTTCGTCGCCGACGCGCAGTCGGTGAGCTACCCGCTGGAGGTGGACGGTCAGGTGCATTCGATTGCCGCGGTGTCCATGGGCAACCCTCACGCCGTACTGCGCGTGGACGATGTGGTCAGTGCCCCTGTGCATCAGCTGGGGCCGAAGATCGAAAACCACCCGCGCTTCCCCCAGCGCGTCAATGCCGGCTTCCTGCAGGTCATTGACCGCCACCGCGCCAACTTGCGCGTGTGGGAGCGCGGTGCTGGGGAAACCCAGGCGTGTGGTACCGGGGCCTGTGCAGCTGCCGTGGCTGCCATCAGCCAGGGCTGGATGGACTCGCCCGTCTCCCTTGACCTGCCGGGCGGGCGCTTGCATATCGAGTGGGCCGGGCCAGGTAAGCCGGTGGTGATGACCGGCCCAGCCGTACGCGTCTACGAAGGACAGGTTCGATTTTAAGCGAGTAACCGTCATGACCGATCACCCCAAGGATATACCCCAGCAGGCCGCTGAGCTCGATGCCGAAGCGGTGGTCGCCTACCTGCGTGCTCATCCGACCTTCTTCACCGAGCATGATGAGCTGCTGGTCGAGCAGCACATTCCACACCAGCGCGGTGACAGTGTTTCCCTGGTCGAGCGCCAGCTCAAGTTGCTGCGCGACCGCAACATCGAGATGCGCCACCGCCTTTCGCAGTTGATGGACGTGGCCCGTGACAACGATCGGTTGTTCGACAAGACCAGACGCCTGATCCTGGACTTGCTCGACGCCACCACGTTGGAAGACGTGGTGATGGTCGTCGAAGACAGCCTGCGTCAGGAGTTCCAGGTGCCTTTTGTCAGCCTGATCCTGTTTGGCGACAACGTGGCGCCCGTGGGGCGCTGGGTCAGCAACGCCGAAGCCCAGCAAGCGATCGGCCCGCTGCTCGGTAGCGGCAAGACCGTCAGCGGCAGCCTGCGTGATCACGAGCTGGCGTTTTTGTTCGGTGAGGAGCAACGCCGCGACGTAGGCTCCAGCGCAGTGGCGACCCTGGAGCACCAGGGGCTGCATGGTGTGCTGGCCATTGGTAGCCGCGACCCGCAGCATTACAAGAGCAGTGTCGGCACGCTGTTCCTGAGCTATATCGCCGAGGTGCTGGGCCGTGTGGTCCCCCGCGTCAGCCAAAGCCTGCGCCCGGTGCGCTGATGGAGCGCCAGCTGGAGGCTTACTGCGCACACCTGCGCAATGAGCGCCAGGTTTCCGAGCACACGCTTGTGGGCTACCGTCGGGACCTGGAGAAGGTCATGGCCTACTGCAGCGAGCAGGCTATCGGGGGCTGGCAAGCCTTGCAGATTCAGCACCTGCGCCAGTTGATCGCGCGCCAGCATCACCAGGGCCAGTCTTCGCGCAGTCTGTCCAGGCTGCTATCGGCGGTGCGAGGGCTGTACCGTTACCTCAACCGCGAAAAGATCTGCCAGCACGATCCTGCCAATGGCTTGAGCGCCCCCAAGGGGGAGCGTCGATTGCCCAAGGTGCTCGACACCGACCGTGCCTTGCAACTGCTCGATGGCGGCGTGGACGATGATTTCATTGCCCTGCGCGATCAAGCCATCCTCGAATTGTTCTACTCCTCAGGCCTGCGCCTTTCAGAGCTGACCAACCTTGACCTCGACCATGTCGACCTGGCCGGTGGCCTGGTACAGGTGCTGGGCAAAGGCGGCAAAGCCCGCGTGCTGCCGGTAGGGCGCAAGGCGCGGGAGGCGCTGCAGGCGTGGTACCGCGTGCGTGGTGCCGGCAACCCCAGGGATCGCGCCGTATTCATCACTCGGCAAGGCAATCGCATCAGCCCACGCGCCGTGCAACAGCGGGTCAGGGTGGCCGGAGAACGCGAGCTGGGCCAGCACTTGCATCCGCACATGCTTCGCCATTCCTTCGCCAGCCACGTGCTGGAATCGTCCCAGGACTTGCGCGCTGTACAGGAAATGCTCGGACACGCCGACATCGGCACGACGCAAATCTATACGCACCTGGATTTCCAGCACCTGGCAACGGTGTACGACAGCGCCCATCCCAGGGCCAAACGCAGCAAAGGCACCGACTGATGAACATCAAGCTGATCACCTTCGACCTCGACGATACTCTGTGGGACACAGCGCCGGTCATTGCCAGTGCCGAGGTCGTGCTGCGCAACTGGCTTCAAGCCAATGCCCCGTTGCTGGGCGACGTGCCTGTCGAACATCTGTTCGCCATCCGTGAACGGATCGTCCTGGCAGAACCCGAGCTCAAGCACCGCATCAGCGCCTTACGCCGCCGTGTGCTGACCTGCGCCCTCGAAGAGGTCGGCTACGGCCATACGCAGGCGCAACAATTGGCCGAACAGGGGTTCGAGGTGTTCTTGCAGGCCAGGCACAAGGTCGAGATTTTCCCGGAAGTCCAGCCGATGCTGGAATTGCTGAGCCAGCATTACGCCCTGGGCGTCATCACCAATGGCAATGCCGATGTCAGCCGGCTGGGGCTGGCCGACTATTTCCGCTTCGCCTTGTGCGCAGAGGACCTGGGTATCGGCAAGCCCGACCCTGCCCCGTTTGAAGAGGCCCTGCGGCGCAGCGGCGTGCCTGCCAGCGAAGCGGTGCACGTCGGCGATCATCCTCGCGATGACATTGCCGGTGCCCAGCGCGCCGGGCTGCGCGCTGTCTGGTTCAACCCCCAGGCCAAGGCGTGGGCCGGTGAACAAGCGCCGGATGCCGAAATTCAGCGCCTGTCACACCTGCACGAAGTGCTTGCCCGCTGGCAATGACCTCGCCGACAGCACCTCCCCGCGCAAGCCAGGCATAAAAAAACCCGCAGCGACGGCGGGTTTTTCGAGGGCATCGCTTAGATGGGGCGACTGCCGTATTTGTTGTCCGGTTTCTTGGGTGGGTCGGCGACCACGTTGGCCTCGACTTCCTGAACCTTGCCGCCACGCGACAGGAACTCTTCCATGGCCTTGGCCAGGGCATCGCGCTCCTTTTGCTTGGCTTCAAGGCTGGGCATCTCGTCTACCGAGACAGCCGCCTTGGATTTGCCCTTGGCAGCGGGTGCAGGACTGCTGTCGTCGTCGCCAGCGTCTTCTGCAACATCATCGGCAGCCGCTTCCAGGCCGTCATCAGCCTCGTCTTCATCACCGACCTCGAGGTCATCATTTTCCAGATCGTCGTCGCTCATGTTCTACCTCATGACGTGCAAAAGCAGGTTAGTTAGAGACCAGTGCAGCCGTAGACCGGCAGCCCTTGGTGAAAATTCAACTGGCCGTGGGTTCGACCCCAGCCTTTGGGCCAACACATCTGACGGAAGGCTGTACCCTGGTGGGCCTGCACGTGGCAGTGCCGCACAAAACCTGTGACCCCTGCTGGGCCACGCGCTTTTTTAGCAAGCCTGGCAAAGGCTGGCAGGGGTGATGAATGCATGATCCACCACCCTTCGGCGCGCATTCTAGCGCGCTCGCAGAAAAAGCAAAGCGCCATGAATGCCCCAACTTTTGTAAGTTTTGTACCCGTGTCACAAACAGGCGGGATAAACCGTTTGCGCGCCTGAAAATACTGGGCAAGTGATCAAAAAAAGGCAGCAGGTGAGCCACATGCCAGCCCATGCCCCGGACGCCTGCCCAGGCCGACCCCAACCACAAGACGAAAAAATGCCCGGCAAGCCGGGCACATTTCTGCAGCTTCGTTGTTACAGGTTGTAGCCGCGTTCGTTGTGCTGCGCCAGATCCAGACCAACGGCTTCTTCTTCTTCGTTGACCCGAAGCCCCATCACCAGGTCCAGGACCTTGAGGATGATGTAGGTGACGATGGCGGTGTAGGCCACGGTGAAAATCACGCCCTTGGCCTGCACCCAGACCTGCATGCCGATATCGGTGACCGCGCCGAAACCGCCCAGCGCCGGGGCTGCGAACACACCGGTCAGAATGGCGCCGACAATACCGCCGATGCCGTGTACGCCAAATGCGTCCAGGGAGTCGTCGTAGCCGAGCTTGCGCTTGAGGCTGGTGGCGCAGAAGTAGCAGATCACGCCCGATGCCAGGCCGATGACCAGGGCGCCCATCGGCCCCACCGTGCCTGCTGCCGGCGTAATGGCGACCAGGCCGGCGACCACGCCCGATGCGATACCCAGCGCACTGGGCTTACCGTGACCGATCCATTCGGCGAACATCCAGCCCAACGCCGCAGCAGCCGTGGCGATCTGGGTGACCAGCATGGCCATGCCTGCAGTGCCGTTGGCCGCAGCCGCCGAACCCGCGTTGAAACCGAACCAGCCGATCCACAGCATGGCCGCGCCCATCAGCGTGTAGCCCAGGTTGTGCGGTGCCATGGGTGTGGTCGGGTAGCCTTTGCGCTTGCCCAGCACCAGGCAGCAGACCAGGCCTGCGATACCGGCATTGATGTGCACGACGGTGCCACCCGCGAAGTCCAGCACGCCCCAGTCCCACATCAGGGCACCGTCACCGCTCCACACCATATGGGCGATCGGCGCATAGACGAGGGTGAACCAGATGCCCATGAACACCAGCATGGCCGAAAACTTCATGCGCTCGGCGAAGGCGCCCACGATCAAGGCCGGTGTGATGATGGCGAATGTCATCTGGAAGGTGATGAACACCGCTTCGGGGAACAGCGCCGTGGCCGAGGTCAGGCTGTCAGGCGTCACGCCGCTGAGAAATGCCTTGGAGAAGCCGCCGACGAAGGAATTGAAGTTGAGAACGCCCTTCTCCATACCGGTGGTATCGAAGGCCATGCTGTACCCGTAGACGACCCAGAGAATGCTCATCAAGCCAGTGATGGCGAAGCACTGCATCATCACCGACAGCACGTTCTTGGAGCGCACCATGCCGCCATAGAACAGCGCCAGGCCTGGGATGGTCATGAACAGCACGAGCGCCGTGGCGGTGAGCATCCAGGCGGTGTCGCCTGAGTTGAGTGCTGGCGCGGCCTCCTCTGCAAGGGCAAGCCCTGGCATGACGAAGGACAATAGGGCTCCTAGCCCTGCGATCTTACGCAGAGTCATATTGTTTTCTCCTGGGGCGTTGGGTTTGGTGAGGCTTGTGTTGCTGCTTAGATCGCGTCGGTATCGGTCTCGCCGGTACGGATGCGGATCGCCTGCTCCAGATTCACAACGAAGATCTTGCCGTCACCGATCTTGCCGGTGTTGGCAGCCTTGGTGATGGCCTCGATTACCCGATCCAGGTCTTTGTCATCGATGGCAACATCGATCTTCACCTTGGGCAGGAAATCGACCACGTATTCGGCACCGCGATACAGTTCGGTGTGACCCTTTTGACGCCCGAAGCCTTTGACTTCGGTGACGGTGATGCCCTGCACGCCGATTTCCGACAGTGACTCGCGCACGTCGTCCAGCTTGAACGGCTTGATGATGGCTGTGACTAGCTTCATGAAACTCTCTCCCGATTTGGTGGACTTGCCCCAGGAAAACAAACCCGTCTCAAGTCTAAGCGCAGCGGTTGCCTTTTGTAACGCGTCGTCGGCATGCGCACTGCCTGGTCACAAGGAACTGCATCAGTGCATGGCTCGCTTAGCACTTTGCAGAAACCTTGCCAGGTCTGTGAAAGCCAGCAAAATCAGACCTTTGGGCTCACTGCACGGCTTTGGCCCATCGCCACTACCCAGCCTGTGCACTCATACGGTGCGAGGCTGACACTGCCGTTGCGCGAAAAATGTGCAACGCCGCCTTGTCATTGGAGGCATCGGGGTGCGTGGTACACTGGCCGCCATTTCCCGACACCGGTGGACACCTTCATGCTCGCGCCCAAAGCCCTTCTCGATGCCCTGAGCGACCAGGCCTCGCGCCTGTTCAGCAGCGACAACACCCAGCCTCGGGCCGAGCTGGAAAGCCAGTTCAAGGCTCTGATGCAGGGCGCTTTGAGCAAGCTCGACGTGGTCAGCCGCGAGGAATTCGACAGTCAGATGGTAGTGCTGGCACGCACCCGGGCTCGCCTGGAGGCGCTGGAAAAACAAGTCGCCGAACTCGAAGCGCGCCTGGAAGCTAAACGCTGACGCCCAGGCTGAGTGAATCAGCCTCTTATCAGGTTTCAGCGCGCTTCAAGCCTGCGGGCCGGTCGATCCAGACCAGGTTTGGGCGGCAGTTCGCTGGGGCGTAGGGTGCCCCGGAACAATGCAGCACCGTATTGCGTGAACAGGGTGCGTACCCTGTTATGCGAATTGAGGACTTCGGCGTGAATGTCTTCGATGGCAGTGTCGCCAGGTCGCAGGCTCGCCGCGTGGGTCACCCACTCGATGGCTGCGTAGCGGCTTTGCCTGCGTGTACCTTGCCCCTGCATCCAGGCAAGCCCCAGCTCGGCACTGGCACGCGCCGCAATAGCGCTGTCCGGGTGTTCCACCAGGCTGAGCAAGTAGGCGACCGCCTCGGCTCGCTCACGCGGCTGGCCAAACTGGCGCAGCAATATGCCCAGGTGCAACCGTGCACAGGCATTGGTCTGGGCATTGCCCAGGGCGTCTATCAACAGGCACCTGACCTCGAGCATCTTGTCTCGATCACCAAGGTTCGTCCCCCCTTGCATCTGCTGGCAGGCCAACCGGTATTTGGCCTGGCGACTGCCCATCTGCACGGCGCGCAGCAACCATTGCTCAGCCACTTCACGGTCCAGGTATCGCCCAGGGGTATCGTTCCACTCGCCCTGGTGCAGTTCAAACAGGCTCAACGCCGCACCTGACAGGGCTTGCTCGGCGCCGCCCTGAAGCAAAAAGTAGGCGACCTCATGCCGACCGTAGGACCAGAGCAAGCGGGACAGTTCCAGGATTTTCAAGCCCGGCGCCTGGTCCGCCCGCTGGCGCTTGATCGCAATCGTCAGCCAGCGCTTGGCTTGATCGCCGCTGCGCGCCAGGCCCCACAAGCCAAAGTGATGACCCGCGGCCCGCAGCGCGCAGGCAGCGGCGTGGGAGCGGCCATCGCTCAGGCGAAGGATCGCGGTATTGAGCAACGCCTGCTCGTGCGCGGGCGTGCTCGTCAAAGCCGTGATGACCAAATGCCGAAGCGGCGGTCCCAGTGCCTGAATGCCGCCCAGGTCGGCGGGGCATGCAAGGCTCTGGGTAAAATCGGCCAGTGCCTGGTCGTGATCGCGCAAAACGCTCGCCTGCAATGCACCGCGCCATGCGAGCATTACGGCAGTCTCCCTGGGCCGCAATGGGCGCACAGCCCAGTCTTCGAACAACTGCTGGTACTTGGCCACGGCGCTTGGGCGCTCGGTAAGGGGGAGTTTCAAGCGTGCCTCGACGGCTATCCATCGCAGCGCATTACGCAACGGCTCGCTCCAGCCACGGCAGGACGGCATGTTGACCAACCGCTCGACGGACTCGACTTGCCCACGCCGGTCCTGCAACAGATACAACGCATGGGCCTTGATGGCCTCGAAGCAGCCCGGCCGTGCGGCCAATGCCTGTCTCAGCCAATAGGCCTGCGGTTCCTGGCGCTCGGTGCGCGGCGCGAGCCCATCGGGCAACATCCGAGGCAGCTCGGCCAAGGGCATCACCCCATGCCTGACCAAATACGGCGCCGCAGCCTCCTGCACCTCTACATCCGCACGTGCACTGGGCCTGAAGCGGGCAGGCTGCTCATTGAACAGCTCCATCAGCCAGCCCGGCTCGCGGAACCTGGCACTGAGCAACTGCAAGCCTATGGCGGCCGCAACCGGCCGCTCCGAACGGGCCAGGGCTTTGAGTAAATGGGCAGTGGCGGTTTCGCACATTTGCTCGATCGCCAGCCAGCGTGCCGGTGTGCGGGCGCCGCCCTGGTCCACCTGGCAGGCACGGTTGAGGCAATAGAAGCCCATGACGACCTGCGGGTGATAGGCCCTGGGGCAGGCATCGATCCAGGCCCGAAGGACCTGGCTCAGCGCCCTGTCCCCCTGGTCCGGGTCGATCAGCAGATGGCTCTCGACAGCTGAGAGGTAAGCCGGGAACTCGCCCGGAGGGGCTTGGTGCCAGCGGGCCTCCAGGGAATCGAAATAGCGGTTGAGCTCGACGAACGCGTTGGTCTGAACCAGTTCGCGAATAACCTCACGGGTGTGGGTGAGCGTTTGCACAGCGCAATACCTCAAGTCCATTTCAAGGTCGAAGCGGTGCCATCCCATGGCATCGGTGGTTTGCTCGAACAACACTAAGCCAAAGAAGGCCGCTGCGCAAAGCTATTGGATCCATTTCCAGGCGCTGCTCAGGTGGAAATGATCAGAAGCACACTGGTACCCCCACCGCCGTCCTGCCTCGCTATGCTGGGTCCATCCGCAGGAAGCGGTCTTGGCAGCAAATGGAGCGCCCATGTCTTTAGCCCTTGTCCACAGCCGCGCCCAGGTTGGCGTACAGGCCCCGGCCGTCAGCGTCGAAACCCACTTGGCCAACGGCTTGCCTCATCTCACATTGGTCGGCTTGCCCGAAACCACGGTCAAGGAAAGCAAGGACCGCGTGCGCAGCGCCATCGTCAACAGTGGCCTGAATTACCCAGCGCGGCGCATCACGCAAAACCTCGCACCCGCCGACCTGCCCAAGGACGGTGGCCGCTATGACCTTGCCATCGCTCTGGGCATCCTGGCGGCCGACGCCCAGGTGCCCGTTGCCGCCCTGGCCGAGCTCGAATGCCTGGGCGAGCTGGCGTTATCGGGCACGTTGCGGCCGGTGCAGGGCGTCTTGCCCGCAGCACTCGCCGCACGCGAGGCTGGCCGAGCGCTGGTAGTACCCCGTGAAAATGCCGAGGAAGCCAGCCTTGCCAGCGGTTTGGTGGTGTATGCCGTCGGCCATCTATTGGAGCTGGTGGCCCACCTGAACGGGCAGGTACCGCTACCTGCCTATGCCGCCAATGGCTTGCTCCTGGACCCTCGCCCCTATCCCGACCTGAGCGAGGTGCAGGGGCAACTGGCCGCCAAACGCGCGCTGCTACTGGCCGCTGCCGGGGCGCACAACCTGCTCTTCACCGGGCCGCCGGGCACTGGCAAAACCTTGTTGGCCAGCCGCCTGCCGGGCCTGCTGCCACCGCTGGATGAGCATGAAGCCCTGGAAGTCGCCGCCATCCAGTCGGTCAGCGGCCACACCCCGCTGAGCAGCTGGCCACAGCGACCGTTTCGCCATCCTCACCATTCCGCCTCCGGGCCTGCGCTGGTGGGTGGCGGAAGCCGGCCGCAGCCCGGGGAAATCACCTTGGCCCACCACGGGGTGCTGTTTCTGGACGAGTTGCCCGAATTCGAACGCCGGGTACTGGAAGTGCTGCGTGAGCCCTTGGAATCTGGCGAGATCGTGATCGCCAGGGCGCGGGATAAAGTGCGCTTCCCTGCCCGCTTTCAGTTAGTCGCCGCCATGAACCCCTGCCCCTGCGGCTACCTGGGCGACCCCACAGGGCGATGCCGTTGCAGCACCGAACAAATCTCCCGTTATCGCAATAAACTGTCAGGCCCGCTGCTGGACCGGATCGACTTGCACCTGACCGTGGCGCGCGAGAGCACCACACTCAACAATCGGCCCTGCGGACAAAGCAGTGCCGACGTCGCCCTCCAGGTCGCGCACGCCCGGGACGTGCAACAGCGTCGGCAAGGGTGCGCCAATGCATTTCTCAACCTGGACGGGCTGCGCCAGCACTGTAGCTTGGCAGCACCTGATCAGGCTTGGCTGGAAGGCGCCTGTGAACGGCTGACGCTGTCGCTGCGAGCAGCACACCGATTGCTCAAGGTCGCCAGGACACTGGCAGACCTTGAGGGATGCACGGCGATTGGCCGGGCGCATCTGGCCGAGGCCCTGCAGTACCGTCCTGGGGGTGGCTGAGGGGCGAACCCGGTAGCCGCAAGCGGTTGGCTAGGCGGAAGCAGCCTACCTCATGTACATCGCATCAACCTCCAGATTGGAAGACGCACCTCTCTGAAAACCTGCTCGTCGTTTCGTTTGTTTCGAATATTGTGCATTTCGTTTGTTTCGAATATAAAGGGGCTATCTGTCTTACTAACCGCCAGGATTCTTATTAACGACTGGAGAAAACCCATGACCACCGCCGATCTCGCTCGATCCATCCTTCCAGATGAAAAAGCGATCGCCGCGGCTACTGAGTCAAGCCGCCAGATTGCCGCTTTCGTCTCAACGAAGTTGGATACTCAACGTATTGAGCTGGTTGATGAAGCCCAGCAACGGCAGACCGTTGAACTGCCAACGTTCGCGCTCAGATTGCTCGGCGACATACTCAACGAGCTGGCCTTGGGCAACACCGTAAAGGTGGTGCCCATCCATGCGGAACTGACCACTCAGGAGGGTGCCGATATGCTCAACGTCTCGCGTCCTCACTTGGTCAAGCTGCTGGATGAGGGGCTTATTCCACACACCAAAACCGGCAGCCACCGCCGCGTGAAATTCACCGACCTAATGGCCTACAAGGCTGATCGTGACAAGGCAAGCCAAGCCGCCATGGATGAACTGGCTGCACAAGCCCAAGAACTCAATATGGGCTATTAATGAGGCACTCACCTTTTTAGCGCGCATCCCTTAAAAATCCGGTTTACTCGCCCCGCGAGCTGCTGGACATACTCCTCAAGCAGCAGCTCCCAGAGATCGTCAAGCACCTCTCGAGCTACGAGCTGCTGATCTAATCATCTCGGCCGGGCGCATCTGGCCGAGGCCCTGCAGTATCGTCCTGGCGTTGGCTGAGGGGAAACCTGGATGCCCACCCCGCAAAAACAATGCTGCCCAGCGCCCGCAGCGCCTGACTGAACTTCCCCAGCCGCTTCGCTTTCCATCTACAAAGCGAACGATTTCAGGTGCTCGATGCTCCCACACAGCCAGCAAGGCCGCGGTCCCGTTACCTTCGTGTTGATGCATTTCCTGGGCGGCTCGCACCGAACATGGTCCTCAACCCTCCCTTACCTGGACCGAGCGCATGCTTGCGTTGCCCTGAACACACCCGGGTACGGCGATGCCAATGCCGTCACCGGCTATACCGTCGACGAAATGGCCGACCAGGTCGATGCGAGCATCCGGGAGCTTGGGCTCAAGCACTGCATCCTTGTTGGCCACTCGATGACCGGAAAAGTCGCGGTCGTGCTGGCCGCTCGCCGCCCGGACTACCTTCAGGGCCTGATCCTGGTCGCCCCATCACCCCCTGGCCCCCAGCCGATGAGCGATGAAGACCGCGACCAGCAACGGGCCTACACCGCCAGCCGGGAGCAAGCCGAAGCCTTCGTCGACGACTCGAGCTACCACAGGCTGCCCGATGCCCTGCGCGAAGTCGCCATCGCCGACGCCCAGGCCGTCAACCTCAACGCCTGGCGGGCCTGGGTCGACCACGGCAGCCGCGAAGACTGGAGCGATCGCATCGGCCTGCTGCCCTATCCGGCCCTGCTGATCTGCGGCGCCGATGACCAGCAGGTGCCCGACGCCCAAGAGCAGCAACGGACGACCTTGTCGCACTTCCCTAACAGCACTGTGCTTACCCTGCCTGGTGCGGGGCACCTGATGCCTTACCAGACCCCTCAGGCATTGGCCGAGCCGATGCTTGATTTCGCAAGACCTATCGCTGCTGAACTTTCCCTGGGAGATCGTTGATGGATTTAGGTTTGAAAAACCGTGTGGCCCTGATCAGCGGCGCAGCTGGCGGCATTGGCCTGGCCACCGCTCGCCTACTGGCCGAGGAAGGTGTGAAGCTGGTGTTGACGGATATCGACCAAGGTAAGCTCGAAGATGCCGTCAAGGCGTTGGGTGGCGCGCCCTTGCTCATAGCGGCGGACATGACCCGCCAGGACGAGGTGAACAACTTGGTCCGGCAAGCCGAAGAGCGTTTTGGCCAGGTGGACATCGTGGTGCATACCACGGGGGTAACGGGCGCCAAGGGTGACCCGCTGGAAATGAAGGACGAGGACTACCAGGAAGCCTGGGATACCGACTTCTTCACCGCCGTGCGGGTGGCGCGGGCCACCCTTCCGGCGATGCGCAAGCGAGGCTGGGGACGGTTGGTGTGCATCACCTCCGAGAACGCCGTGCAGCCTTACTGGGAAGAGGCTGTGTACAACGTCGCCAAGGCCGCACTGGCTGCGTTCATCAAGAACCTGTCCTACAAAGAGGCGGCGCATGGGGTGCTGTGCAACACAGTGTCGCCGGCCTTCATCGAAACCAACATGACCGATGGCATGATGAAGCAGCGCGCCGAAGAGAAAGGCGTGAGTTTCGAGGAGGCCATCGAAAGCTTCCTGGAAGAGGAACGGCCCGGCATTGTGCAGAAACGCCGAGGCAAGCCTGAAGAAGTCGCGGCCGCGATCGCGCTGCTTGTTTCAGAGCGGGCTTCGTTCATCAATGGCAGCAACCTGCGGGTCGATGGCGGCTCGGTGCAAAGCGTCCAGAACTGAACCTGCCCGGGCGCTCGGGCCGGGGCGGGCCCGAGCGCGCTCCGCGCCCCAAGCGCCAGATCCACCATCCAGCCGCCAGGAACGTTAAACTGCGCAGGCCGCCCTTGGCGGGTTCTGTGGAGACGCATTCTTGGAAGACCTCAACTCACTCTACTACTTCACCCAAGTGGTCGAGCACGGTGGCTTCGCCCCGGCGGGTCGGGCGCTGAACATGCCCAAGTCGAAACTCAGTCGACGCATTGCCGACCTCGAAGAGCGTCTGGGCGTGCGCTTGCTGCAGCGCACCAGCCGCCACTTCGCACTGACCGAGATCGGCCAGGCCTATTACAACCGTTGTCTTGCCATGCGCGTCGAAGCCGAGGGTGCTGCCGAGATCATCGAGCGCAACCGCAGCGAGCCCCGAGGGCTGGTGCGTATCAGTTGCCCGACCACCCTGCTCAACGCCTGGGTCGGGCCGATGTTGACGCGTTACATGCTCAAGTACCCGCAGGTGGAGCTGTTCATCGAAAGCACCAACCGGCGCGTCGATCTCTTGCATGAAGGCTTCGACATCGCCCTGCGTGTTCGTTTTCCGCCGCTGGAAAACACGGACATGGTGATGAAGGTACTGAGCGACAGCACCCAGTGTCTGGTGGGCCATCCTCGCTACCTGGCGCAGTTGCCAGACGGTTTCGATCCTCAGTTGCTGGGCACGCTGCCCAGCCTGCATTGGGGCAGCGCCCAGCGGGAGTACCACTGGGAGCTGTCCGAGGGCGGTGACAACAACCAGAGCATCGTCATACCGCACACGCCGCGCATGGTCACCGACGACCTGTTTGCCCTGCGCCACTTCGTGGTTGCGGGTATCGGCATTGCGCACCTGCCACGCGTGGCTGTGCGTGACGACCTGGCAGCGGGCCGCCTGGTGGAGTTACTGCCAGGCTGGTACCCACGCAGTGGCATCGTGCATGCGATCTTCCCCTCACGACGCGGCTTGCTGCCCTCGGTGCGTGCATTGATCGATCACCTGGCGGACGAATTTGCGCTTTGCGACATGGCTTGAGGTTCGAACCGGTAAGGTTCATGGCGGGCGCCCGACATTGTCCCCCCGCTTGAGTTACAAGGCAGTGAGCGGCTGCGGGTAACCGGGTGCTTTGGCCCACAACCTGTCTATCGGAATGTCGCCATGGGACGCTTAGCCGTTCAAAACCTTGCGCGTTGCATCTGTAATGCTTGGGCTGCTGCACAGCCCTCAGCATCTGGGCCTAGAACGCAAAGCACGAGCAACCCAGCGCGCCCCAGAACCCCTGGAAGTCATTGACCGGCACGCTGGAATGCCGGGCCTTTTCATGGCTGTGGGCATGGACACCGCACGGGCCCGAGCACTGGTGTGCCATGCCGACCAGCGAGGGGGTGCCCACGCGCCAGTGGCCAGGCACCTTGGCGACCGGTGACCACTCAGGCAACACCGGCACCTGGGGTGGCCCTAACGTGTCGAACTCGGCGGCGCCGTACACGATCTTGCCGTCCACCACGGTGAGCACCGACTCGATACCCTTGATTGCCTCTTCCTCCACCGAGAAGAAATCCAGCGACAGCGCCGCCAGGTCGGCGAGCTGACCGACCTTGATCTGCCCCTTCTTGCCCTGCTCACTGGAGAACCAGGCACTGCCCTGGGTGAACAGCTGCAAAGCCGTGTCCCGGCTCAGTCCTTCGGGATACAGCGCCATGCCGCCAACGGTCTTGCCGCTGACCAGCCAGTACAGCGAAGTCCACGGGTTGTAGCTGGACACGCGGGTCGCATCGGTACCCGCCCCTACTGGCACACCCATCTCCAGCATGCGCTTGATCGGCGGCGTCTGCTGCGCCGCTTGGGCGCCATAGCGGTCGACGAAATACTCGCCCTGGAAGGCCATGCGGTCCTGAATGGCAATGCCGCCACCCAAGGCGCGTACCCGCTCGATGTTGCGGGGGGTGATAGTTTCGGCATGGTCGAAGAACCACGGCAAGCCATTGAACGGTACGTCGCGGTTGACCTTCTCGAACACATCGAGCATGCGCGTGATCGACTCGTCATAGGTCGCATGCAGGCGGAACGGCCAGCGTTGCTCGACTAGGTGCCGCACCACCGGCTCCAGTTCCTGCTCCATGGTCTGCGGCAGGTCCGGGCGCGGTTCCAGGAAGTCTTCGAAGTCGGCAGCCGAGAACACCAGCATTTCGCCTGCACCGTTGTGACGCAGGAAATCGGTGCCGCTGTGCAACTTGACGCTGGCCGTCCATTTGCGGAAATCGTCCAGCTCCTCCTTGGGCTTCTGGGTGAACAGGTTGTAGGCGATGCGCACCGTCAGCTGACCGTTGTCGGCCAGCTCCTGGATCACCGAATAATCGTCTGGGAAGTTCTGGTAGCCGCCACCGGCATCGATGGCACTGGTCAGCCCCAAGCGATTCAGTTCGCGCATGAACTGGCGTGTGGAGTTGACCTGGTATTCGAGAGGCAGCTTGGGGCCTTTTGCCAGCGTGGCGTAGAGAATCATGGCATTCGGCCGCGCGATCAGCATGCCCGTTGGGTTGCCGAACTTGTCACGCTGGATTTCCCCCCCAGGTGGATTGGGCGTGGTCTTGTCATAGCCCACAGCCTTGAGCGCTGCACGATTGAGTAATGCCCGGTCATACAGGTGCAGCAGGAACACCGGGGTGTCAGGCGCAGCCTGGTTGATTTCCTCAAGGGTGGGCATGCGTTTTTCGGCGAACTGGAACTCGTTCCAGCCACCCACCACCCTGACCCATTGCGGGGTCGGCGTACGTGCGGCTTGGTCCTTGAGCATGCGCAGGGCATCGGCCACCGACGGAACCCCTTCCCAGCGCAGCTCCAGGTTGTAGTTGAGGCCCCCGCGGATCAGGTGCAGGTGCGAGTCGTTGAGCCCGGGAATGACGGTACGCTGGCGCAGGTCAACAAGCTGGGTGGCCGTTGCTTTGTGGGCCATGGCCTCGGCATCGCTGCCCACGGCGATGAAGCGACCGTCCTTGATGGCTACGGCGGTGGCGTTGGGGTTCTCGCGGTCGACGGTGTGCAGCTTGCCGTTGAACAGAATCAGATCGGCGTCCATGGGGCCTCCTTGGAATGGGCAGCAAATTCATACATCAGGCGCAGCGGCGTCATCGCGACGCCGCCTGCTCGTCTGGCTCAACGCTTGAGAAACGCCAGCAGGTCTTCGTTCAGTCGTTGCGCATGGGTCACAGCAAACCCATGCGGCGCACCGGCATACACTTTCAGCTCGGCGCCGGCGATCAGCTGCGCAGCGCGCTTGCCGGTGGTCTCGAACGGCACGACCTGGTCGGCGTCGCCGTGAATCACCAAGGTCGGCACATCGACCTGGGTGAGGTCCTGACGGAAATCGGTTTGCGAAAATGCCGTCACGCAGTCCAACGTCGCCTTGAGCGAGGCCAGCAGCGCTATGTTCAAGGTCTGCGTCTGTACGCCCGGGGACACCTGCTGGCCCTGGTTAACCCCGTAAAACGGGGCAGCGAAGTCGGCGATGAACTGAGCGCGGTCGGCCCGCAACCCGGCCTCGATCCCTTCGAATACCGACAGGTCCACCCCGTCCGGATTATCTGGGCGCTTGCCGAACACAGGCGTCACGGCTCCCAGCAGCACCAGACCGGCCACCCGCCCGGTTCCGTGGCGACCGATATAGCGGCTGACATCACCGCCTCCCATCGAAAAGCCCACCAGGGTGACCTCATGCAGGTCCAGGTGCTCGATCAGTTGCGCGATGTCATCGGCAAAGGTGTCATAGTCGTAGCCGGTCCACGGCTGGCTCGACCGGCCGAAGCCACGGCGGTCGAAAGCGATGGCCCGGTAGCCGCGGCTGGCCAGGTACTCCATCTGCGTGTCCCACATGTCGGCATCCAGCGGCCAGCCATGGCTGAACAGCACCGGCTTGCCAGTACCCCAGTCCTTGAAATAGATCGAGGTGCCATCACGCGTTTGGAACGTGCTCATATCGGTATCTCCTAGCGGTACGTGGAAAAGGGCTTGTTCAGCCGCGCAGCCATTGGGCGCAACGGCGGGTGACCCAGGGCATGATGTAGAACACCACAGGCAGGATGACGAACAGGTTACCGAGCAGGGTGCCTCTGACCGGCCCAGCCAGCTGTGGAAAACGTTCGAAGAGCGGGACCAGCAGGTGCGGGACCACCAACGTCATCGGGCAGATCACCAGGTACGTCAGCACCGCCTGTTTCCAACGCGGTGGTGGTACGGCGCCGGTGCCGGGTGGGGTGAACCAGAATTCCGGGTCCTCATGGACCTGAGGGCTGTCGCCACCGTCGAGCAGCGGCAGCACGTCCCGGATCATCGCCTGGCGTTCTGCTGAATTGACCCACGCCTGCAACAGGTCGGCGTTGGCGAACCGGACCACGGTGGTGAAGTGTAGACCGCCCTGGTCGGGTCGAATGACGTTGACGTCTAGGTGCCCCGCCTGGCGGCGGGCGGTGCCCACCGCGTGCTTGAGCCACACTTCGTAGTCGTTCAGTGACGCGGCGCGGACCTTGTGCTGGATTACCAGGGTAACCACATTGCGGTTGTCTTGGGCGGCGGTGTTCATCTGCATTCCTTGGGCTGAGCCTGCCCGCATCCGCTGGGCAACAGGGGACGGGCTGAACGTTATCGAGGTGTGCGGCCCTGCGGGCACCGGCCGGGGTGCCCGCGGCGGTGGGGTTACTTGCTGGCGTTGAAGGCGTTGTAGCTGGTCATCAGGTTGCGGTAGTCAGGGATATGGTTGGAGCACAGCGCGGCCAAGCCCTCGACGTCGTTGCGCCAGTCGCGGTGCAGTTCGCAGGCTACGCCGAACCAGGTCATCAGTTGCGCGCCAGCACGGCTCATGCGGTCGTGGGCGGCATCGCGGGTCATGGCATTGAAAGTGCCGGACGCGTCGGTCACCACGAACACCTCGAACTCCTCTTCCAGGGCGGCCAGGGCCGGGAAGGCTACGCACACTTCGGTGACCACACCTGCGATGATCAGTTGCTTCTTGCCAGTGGCCTTGACCGCCTTGACGAAGTCTTCGTTGTCCCAGGCGTTGATCTGGCCAGGACGTGCGATGTAAGGCGCGTCCGGGAACAGGGCCTTGAGCTCCGGCACCAATGGGCCGTTAGGGCCTTGCTCGAAGCTGGTGGTGAGGATGGTTGGCAGGTTGAAGAACTTGGCCAGGTCCGCCAGGGCCAGCACATTGTTCTTGAAGGTGTCGGGCTCGATATCGCGCACCAGCGACAGCAGCCCAGCCTGGTGATCGACCAGCAGAACGGCAGCGTCGTCTTTGTTCAGGCGGTTGTATTTGAATTGAGTCATGGCGGTTACTCCAGTAGTCGTGATTTGCAGTAAGTAGGGTGTTTCGCGTTGATGGGAGAAGATTAAAACCATCTAGTTTTCGGCGGTAGATAGTGTTTTTTGGCTTTAGCGTTCTATTTTGTGAACGATGGTTCAGCGCTATCAACTGCAGTCCCGTACCCATTGCCTCCTGCATGAACCTGCTCTATTACTACCCGCAGTCCTTCCCTGCCCCGAGATCATCATGCTGGCGTTCATCCAGTCGTCCCCACTGCTGCTCGGTACTACCCTGTTGCTGCTCGACCTGATCGTCTGGCACCTGATCCCGGTACAGCGCCATGCCTGGCGAATAGCCACGCGGCTGACCCTGTTCCTGCTTTTCAGCCTGGTGCTGGTGGCTGCGGGTATGAGCCCGCTGCAGCCCGCGCCTTGGGTCGACGACGTTGCCCGCAACTTGCTGGCCACCGTGCTTGCCATTGCCTGGTGGCTGTTTGGCGCGCGCACCGTCACGGTGGTTTTCGGCCTGTTGTTGGTGGCGCGCGGCAGCCACGGCGGCCGCTTGCTGCAGGATGTGCTCGGCGCATTGATCTTCATCGTCGCCGTGGTGGCGGCGGCCGGCTATGTACTGCAATTGCCCGTCAAGGGGCTGCTGGCCACATCGGGGGTGATGGCCATCGTCATCGGCCTGGCCTTGCAGAGCACCCTGGCGGACGTGTTCAGCGGTATCGTGCTCAACACCACGCGGCCCTATCAGATCGGTGACGCCATTTCCATCGATGGCACGGAGGGCAAGGTGCTGGACATCGACTGGCGCGCTACCCGGCTGCTCACCAACAGCGGCAGCCTGGCGGTCATCCCGAACTCCGTGGCTGCCAAGGCCCGCTTACTCAACCATAGCCGTCCGGCTGATGTGCATGGGGTATCGATCAGCGTGGTCGTGCCTGCCAGCGTGCGCCCTGGCAAGGTGTTCGATGCGCTGGAAAAGGCGCTGCGCGGTACCCGTGCGATTCTCCCCGCACCCGCCCCCAAAGTAGCCGTGAAAACCTCGACGCTCGATTCGGTGGAATACGAAGCCAGCGGTTTCATCGCCGACATGAGTGGCAAGAACGCTACGCGCAACCAGTTGTTCGACCTGGCCCACCGGCACCTGGAAGCGAACGGGGTTCTCTGGAACCAGGACCTGACGATGCCGCCGCGCAGTCGTCAACGGGAGGTGCTGGACGAGGTACGGGTGTTACGCGCCCTGAGTGATGAAGAGCGTGACACACTGAGCCAGCACATGACCGCCGTCGAGTACCTGGCTGATACGACGATTCTGGAGGTGGGCAAGCAGTCCGAGCACGTGCTGATCATAGGGCGAGGCGTCGTATCGGCGGCGGTGCTGGAGGATGGCAAGCGCCTGGAGGCCGGACGCATGGGCCCAGGTGAAGTACTGGGCATCGACGGGCTCGTTGATGAAGACGACTCGCTGGTGGAGTTCAGAACCTTGACCAGTTGCCTGCTGTACCGCATCGACAAGCAACGGGTCAAAGCGTATCTGCATCAGCATGACGATGTGCAGACCGCCTTGAGCAAACTGCAACGCGTCCGGCGTCAGGGTCGCGAATCGCTACTCTTGCACAAGCCTGTTTCCATCAGGAAAGGCGGTTTCCTGAGCTGGCTGCACAAATGACGCGTCACCTGCCGGTGTGGGGCGTTGCCTCACAGCACCACGCGCAGGCACTGGCCGGCGTGATACAGCGAGAATCCGGACTCATAGAACGCCGTGCGCAGTGAAGTCGCGCTCACGCCTTTCATGGTCGAGAACGGTATCGGCAGGCTGGCGGCTTCCCCTTTTGACAGAAATTCGGCGAACGCCCGGCCAATGACGGTGCCGGTGGTATTGCCACGCCCGTTGTAGCCGGTGACCGCCACCAACCCAAGGGCGGGTTCGAACAAACGCATCAGGTGGTCGGGCGTAAAGTCGATGCAGCCGGTCCAGTGCATGTCCCATTCGACCTTGCCAAGCGCGGGGTAGTAGTGACGCTGGATACGGTCGGCCCAACTGCGCACGAACCACGCGGGCTTGTTGTCGACCCGGCCCAGGCTGCCGAGCAGCAAACGGCCCTGGTCATCGCGGCGAATACTGCTGAGCACGGTGCGGGTATCCCAGGAGCCTTGGCCGTGAGGGAGTACCTTGTCGGCCTGCGCGCCCTGCAATGGCTTGGAGGCGACCTGGTAGTAGTAGCCCTTGAAGAACTGCTTTTGCAGGTTGCTCCAGTCCCCTTCGGTGTAGGCGCCCGTGGAGATCACCACCTTCTCGGCGCGAACCGAACCGCGTGCGGCCTGCACACGCCAGCCGTCACCCTCGCGCGTCAGGCCCTGAACTGCGGACTGCTGGAACAGCTTGCCACCCAGGCGCACCACGGCAGCTGCCAGGCCCTGGGTGTAGCCCATCGGGTTGATGGTGCCGGCACGGCGGTCGAGCAAGGCGGCGGCGATCTTGTCGGTACCGCAATATTCCTGGCACTGTGCGCCGGTCAGCAGTTCGACATCGGCACCGCGCCGTCGCCACTGCTCGTGGCGGGCCTGCAGATCGGCAATGCCGGTGGCGTTATGTGCCATGTGCAGGGTGCCCTGGTGCCGCGCCTGACAGTCGATGCCCAGGCGTTCGATCATGGCGAACACATCGGCCGGGGCCTGACCCAGCACCGTATTCAACCGGCTGCCTTGCTTCTGGCCCAGGGTGGCTTCAACGTCGTCTGGGCGAATCCACGTACCGGCATTGACCAGCCCGACGTTGCGGCCAGAGCCGCCGTGGCCCACTTTCCAGGCCTCCAGCACGATCACCGACTTACCCTGCTCGAGCAGGTGAATGGCCGCTGACAACCCGGTAATGCCGCCGCCGATCACGCAGACATCGGCGTGGTGTTCCCCCGCCAGGGCCTGGACGGTCACGCTTGGCACGGTGACGCATTCCCACAAGCATTCTTGACGCAGTTCGGACATGGCCCGGCTCCCGCAATTTATTCTTGTTCGAGACCGCCGTGCGGCCTTTCGCAGCCAAGCCCGCGTCCCCAGGCATCGAGGCATACGCACCGATCCTGATGGAGGCGGGCTTGGTCGCCCACCAAGGGGCGTGCCCCTGGTTCTACACAATCACGCTGGTCAGTCGAACACGATGCCCTGCGCCAGTGGCAACTCACGGGAGTAGTTCACGGTATTGGTCTGACGGCGCATGTAGCCTTTCCAGGCATCGGAACCGGACTCACGACCACCACCAGTCTCCTTCTCACCCCCGAATGCCCCGCCGATTTCGGCACCGCTGGTGCCAATGTTGACGTTGGCGATACCGCAATCACTGCCAGCCGCGCTCTGGAAACGCTCAGCCTCGCGCAGGTCGGTGGTAAAGATGCAGGACGATAAGCCCTGCGGCACTTCGTTGTTCAGGCGCAAGGCTTCGTCAAAGTCATCGTAGGCCAGCACATAGAGAATCGGCGCGAACGTTTCATGGCGCACCACCTCGCTTTGCCCAGGCATTTCGGCAATGGCAGGCGATACGTAATAGGCATTGGGATACTGGTCGGCCAACTGTCGCTCTCCCCCGAACACTTGGCCGCCTTCGTCGCGAGCCTTGGCCAGGGCGCCTTGCATGGCATCGAACGAGGCCTTGTCGATCAGGGGCCCAACCAGGTTGTCCTTGCGCGGGTCGCCAATGCGTACCTTGCCGTAGGCGGCCTTGACCCGAGCCACCACTTCATCCTTGATCGAACGGTGCACGATGAGGCGGCGCAGCGTGGTGCAGCGCTGCCCAGCCGTGCCGACTGCCGAGAAGAGAATGCCCCGCACGGCCAGGTCCAGGTCGGCGCTAGGTGCCAGGATCATTGCATTGTTGCCGCCAAGTTCCAGGATGCTGCGGCCGAAACGTGCCGCTACACGCGGCCCGACTTCACGGCCCATGCGCGTGCTGCCGGTGGCACTCACCAGGGCCACGCGGGGGTCATCGACCAGGGCTTCGCCTGCTTCACGGCCGCCGATGACCAACTGCGCAAGACCTGCCGGCGCATCGCCGAAGGCTTTCAACGCCTTGTCGAACAACGCCTGGCACGCCAGGGCGGTCAATGGCGTTTTCTCGGAGGGCTTCCATACCACCGAGTTACCGGCCACAAGGGCCAGGGCGGTGTTCCAAGACCAGACCGCCACCGGGAAGTTGAACGCGCTGATCACACCGACCACACCCAGCGGGTGCCAGCTTTCGCGCATGTGGTGGCCAGGGCGCTCGGAAGCGATGGTCAGGCCGTACAACTGGCGTGACAGCCCCACTGCAAAGTCGCAGATGTCGATCATTTCCTGCACCTCGCCCAGGCCTTCCTGGGTGATCTTGCCTGCTTCGATCGAGACCAGTTCACCCAGGTCTGCCTTGTGCTCGCGCAACACTTCGCCGAACAGGCGCACCAGTTCGCCGCGGCGTGGGGCGGGCACGCTGCGCCACGCCTCGAATGCCTGCTGGGCCTGCTCGATACGCGCGGTGGTCTCGGCTTGACCGAGCAGCGTCACCGAAGCGATCTGGCTGCCGTCGATTGGCGTGTGTACAGCGTAATCGCCTTGGGTGTAAGCCTGGGCAGCAACGCCCAGGCGCTCGAGCAATCCAGCAACCATTGGTGTTCTCCTACATGGGTAGACAGGTTGGATATGATGTGGATCAGTATTAATCCGATCAGTTAAGCGCAACAAACGACCTTTATTCCGCATATCATTCCGTCAGGTAATGATCCGAGCCCGTGAGAACGCTATGTCAAAACGTCTGGTGCCGTCCATGACCGCCCTGCAGTGCTTTGAAGCTGCAGCCCGCCACTTGAGCTTCACCCGAGCCGCCGAAGAGCTGCATTTGACCCAAAGTGCGGTCAGCAAGCAGGTGGCGCAGCTCGAAGACCTGTTGCGTCACCACCTTTTCCTGCGCATTCGCCGACGTTTACAGCTCACGCCAGCCGGCAGCCTCTATCTGGCCGAGGTGAACAAGATCCTCACGCAGGTCGATATGTCCAGCCGCTACGTGCTGACGTACGGGGAGCAGACCGAGATCCTGAAAGTCGCGACGCAGCCAAGCTTCGGCGTGCGCTGGCTGATCCCCCACCTCAAGGGCTTCGGCCGGCGGCACAGCAACATTCACTTGGACATCCGCAACGAAATGGAGCCCTTTTCACTGTTGCAGGGCTCGGCCGACGTCGTGTTCTTCTACGGCCAGGGCACCTGGCCGGGGGCCAGCTGCATCGAGCTGTTCGGTGAAGAAGTCGTGCCGGTGTGCTCGCCAGAGTTGCTGGCAGGCCGTGACCTGCCGAGTGCCGAGGCATTGACCGACCTGGTGTTGCTGCAAAGCACTTCACGGCCAGAAGCCTGGCACGAATGGTTCCTGGAGCAGGGCCTGCAAAGCGTCAGCGCGTACCACGGCCCGCGCTTCGATACGTTCTACATGGCCCTGAGCGCTGCCCAGGCCGGTTGCGGGGTGGCGCTGGTGCCGCGCTACCTGGTGGCGAAGGAGCTGGCCGAGGGCAGCCTGGTCGTGCCCTGGAATCATGCGATGCGCAGTGCCGGCGCGCACTACCTGGCGTATGCCGAACATGCCGCGGAAGTGCCCAAGGTGCGGGCGCTGGTGGATTGGATCGGTGAGCATCTGCAGGCATGAAGCCCTCGACAGGAGGAGCACCCTACGCCTGTCGATGTCGATCAAAAAAGGAATGACACGCCTACTTTTTTTCGCTTGTGGCCTGAGTGCATTCCCCGCTTTCATGTAAGGGTCAGCCATTAACCAGGAATCCAGCGATGCCCGCCCATGATTTCGTCAGCCCCGACAGCATCCGTGCGCAGTTTTCTGCCGCCATGTCGCTCATGTACAAACAGGAAGTGCCGTTGTACGGCACGCTGCAGGCGCTGGTGAGCGAAATCAACCAGCAGGTGATGGCCGAGCAACCAGAAGTGGCGCAGGCGCTGCGCTGGACAGGAGAACTCGAGCGGCTGGGCCATGAACGCCATGGTGCCATCCGCGTGGGTACGGCCGAGGAGCTGGCGACCATCGCGCGACTTTTTGCGGTCATGGGCATGCAGCCAGTGGGCTACTACGACCTCAGCAGTGCTGGGGTCCCGGTGCACTCCACCGCGTTCCGTGCCGTGCATGAGCAGTCGCTGCACGTCAGCCCGTTCCGGGTCTTCACCTCGCTGTTGCGCTTGGAGCTGATCGACAACCTGCAGTTGCGGGAAATGGCCAAGGATATCCTGGCCAAACGCCAGATCTTCACCCCTCGCGTACTCCATCTGATCGAGCAGCGCGAACGCGATGGCGGCTTGGATACCGCAGATGCCCAGACTTTCGTACAGGAAGCCCTGCACACCTTCCGCTGGCACCGCGACGCTACCGTTACCGCCGAGCAGTACCAGCAGCTGCACGACCAGCACCGCCTGCTTGCCGATGTTGTCGCGTTCAAGGGCCCGCACATCAATCACCTCACTCCGCGCACCCTGGATATTGATGCCATCCAGCTCGGCATGCCGGCCAAGGGCATCACGCCCAAGGCCGTGGTCGAAGGCCCCCCTCCCCGCCGCCACCCGATTCTACTGCGCCAGACCAGCTTCAAGGCCTTGCAGGAAAAGGTCGTATTCTGCGGTCAGCACGGTAGCGAAGGTAGCCACACCGCGCGCTTTGGGGAAATCGAGCAACGTGGCGCGGCGTTGACGCCGGAGGGGCGCCAGCTCTATGACAAGCTGCTCGACAGGACTCGCGTCGCATTGGGTGGTGCACCCGCCGAGGCCAATGCCCCACAGTACATGGCGATGCTCACAGACACCTTCGCCGCCTTCCCGGACGACCTGGTGCAGATGCGTGAGCAGGGCCTGGCGTATTTTCGCTACTTCGCGACCGAGAAAGGCCTGGCCGCGCGCGGTGAACAAGGCAGGCCAACTACCCTGCAAGGGCTGATCGACGCAGACCACGTGCATTTCGAGGCACTGGTGTACGAAGATTTCTTGCCGGTAAGCGCCGCAGGGATCTTCCAGTCCAACCTGGGCGACGATGCCCGGGCCGAGTACGGCAGCAACGCCAACCGCGCGGCCTTCGAAGCGGCGCTGGGGCTGCAGGTGCAGGATGAACTGGCGCTTTATGCGCAAAGCGAGCGCCGCTCGCTGCAGGCGTGCGCGCAGGCACTGAACCTGGTATCGCTGTAAAGCGACACGTTGAAGGGGCACTTGGGTGCCCCACCGTGTCAGCGGAAACGGTCCACTTCCTGACGCAACTGCGCTGCCAACCCCTCCAGCTCCCGCGCTGTTAATGCCAGCTCGTTGGCCACCTCGCGCTGCTCACCGTTGGTCTGGGCGATGCTCTGCAAATTGCGGCTCAGCACGGTCGCTGTGCTGCTCTGCTCCTGGGTCGCCGTACTGATCACGGCAAACTGCTCACCCGCCGCACGGCTTTGTTCGTCGATGCGGGCAAGTGCCTGCGCGACCTTGCCATTACGCTCCAGGCCGTCCTGCATCAGCTGGTTACTCTGCTCCAGCGTGGTGATGGCATGCCCGGTCTGCTGCTGGATGCTGGTGATCATGCCGGATATTTCATCGGTGGCCTGTCGGGTTCGCGCTGCCAGCCCACGCACCTCGTCAGCCACCACTGCAAAGCCACGCCCCTGCTCACCGGCACGGGCCGCTTCGATGGCAGCATTCAAAGCCAACAGATTGGTCTGCTCAGCGATGGCGGTGATGACACTTATGATGCTGCCGATCTCTTGCGAACGTGCACCCAGGCTGTTCACGACCGTGGCGGTATCACCCAGGGCATCGGCAATCTGCTTGAGCGAGTGCGACGCTTCGTCCATGGCGCCGCGGCCCACGCGGGTCTGCTGGGCATTGTCGCGGGCCATACGCTCGGTGCCAGCCATATTGTCGGCGATGTTCATGGACGTGGCGCTGAACTCTTCCACCGCGCCCGCCATGCTGGTGATTTCGCCCGATTGCTGGTCCATGCCCACACAGGCGCCAGCCGACAAACCTGACAGCGAGCGGGCGCGGGTGCTGACCTGCTCGGAGGCACTGCGGATGTGCTCGACCATGTTCGAGAGGGCTTCACCCATCGTGTTGAAGCTGCGCGCCAACTGCCCGATTTCATCGTGGCTGGTCACGTTCAGCCGTGCGTTCAGGTCACCCGCTCCGAGCGCTTGTGCTTGCTGTACCAGATCATCCAGCGGGCGCAGCTTGCGCCTGAGCAACCACAGCGTGGCAGCCACGGCCATGAGCATGGCCAGCACGCTGCCGACGGCAAGACGCAGGCCCACGCTCCAGGTTACCTCGCGGATCTCCGCCAGGGGCATGCTCGCTACCACCGTCCAAGGCCCTTCGGCGAAGGGCGCCGTCGCGCTGTACAGCGGCTGCTCGGCATTGGCCGGCGGCACCAGCCACTGGCCCTTTTCATCCTGCAGTGCCAACGAACCGGTTTGGCCGATGCGGAAGCGTTTGAGGTTGGCGAACTGGGCGTTCTGCGCATCGGTGTAATCGAAACCCACGAACAGCACCGCAATCACCCGGCCATTACCGTCGGTCATCGGCACGTAGCGCGTCATGTAGTTGCGGTCGAACAACACGGCACGGCCAACGTACTTCTGCCCGGCCAATAACTTAGCGTAAGCGGGGTGCTGGCGGTCGAGCTGGGTACCGATGGCGCGGCTGCCGTCCTGTTTCTTCAAATTGGTGCTGATGCGCACGAAATCGTCGCCACTGCGCACGAACACCGTGGCGATACCGGCAGTCATCTGCTGGAAGTCGTCCACTTGCTGGAAGTCGTTGTTCACTAGCTGATCGCCCAGGTACAAGGCCGGCGTTGCCTGCCCTGCGACCTGCACGGTCTGCCCTGCATGCAGCGACAGCCCTGATGCGAAGCGTCGCTCGAACAAGCCGCTCAAGCGCTGGGTATTGTCCTTGAGCGAACCGTGGAACGTGTCAAGCTGGTCGGCCAGCAAGCGCGCCTCACTGGCCAGGTGGGCCTGGCGCGTAGCGAGGTTGGCATCGTCCAGTGAACGCAGGGCAAAAAGGGTACTGCCGGAAATCACCAGCGCCAGTACGATGGCGAGGGCGATACCGAGTTGCGAGGCAATCCGGGCACGCGGTTGAGGCATGGGCAAGCTCCTGGCAAGAGGCCGGGATCATCCTGATCACGCTGACCACCCGCTTTTATTTGACGGGAAGCGCGCCCTCTTCCGGGGCGCTGGTGCCATTTGATCGGCGTCGGCGCTGAATACTTGAGTGTCGGACCGGGATATAGCGCTCGCAATCAAAGGGCTGGCAGGATCACCACCTCGGGTAGCGCCATGGCATTCACCTCTGCTTGCAGGAAGGCACTGAGGCGGCGCAGACGCTCGCCGCCCGGCCGGGTCCGCGGCCATACCAGGTAGTAGTCCATGCCGCTGGGGACTGCTGTCGGCCATGGCAGGCTCATACGCCCCTGCGCCACATCTTCGGCCACCATCATCAGGTCACCAATTGAAACACCGTAGCCTCGGGCCGCTGCAATCATGCCCAGTTCCAACGTGTCGAACACCTGCCCGCCCTTGAGCGAAACCCTGCTACTCAGGCCCAGGCGCTCTAGCCATACCCGCCAGTCACGCTTGTCCATTGTAGGGTGCAGCAGTTCGCTACTGGCAAGGCGCGCCGCGGTCCAGGGCCCGTCATCCAACAGCCCTGGTGCACCCACCGGCACCAGCAGTTCGGGGAACAGCTTGCGTACCTCCCACTCCGCCGGGAACACCCCATCGCCCAGCAGCACCGCGCAATCGAAAGGTTCCTGGTTGAAGTCCACATGGTCGACGTCCATCCAGGCACTGGTCAGTTGCACTTCATTGCCAGGTTGCAGCCGACGGAAGCGGCTCAGCCGGGCCAGCAACCAACGCATGGTCAGGGTGGACGGCGCCTTCATGCGCAGCATCTCGTCTTCACCGCGCAACGTGTCACAAGCACGCTCAAGCGCGGCAAAGCCTTCGCGCACACCCGGTAGCAGTACCCGTGCAGCTTCGGTCAGTTGCAGGCTGCGGCCACTGCGCACGAACAGTCGGCAGGCAAAGTGATCCTCCAGCGTGCGAATGTGCCGGCTGACCGCGCTTTGGGTAATGGACAACGCTTCGCCAGCACGGGTGAAGGAGTTCAACCTCGCAGTAGCTTCGAATGCACGCAGCGCATACAGGGGCGGTAGCTTGCGGATCATGAGGTTCCTTGTTCGGTGGAGAAACGGCGACCTGTGCATCATATCGCCATGATTAAAACTCATGCCAATGATCGCATTTATCCTTTTGTTAATAGCTGACCCAGGCTTCAGAATCGCCCTTCGTCCGCCACCGTCTTCGCCAAGGATCACATCCATGCACGTCGCACCTACCCACGAGCTCAAGGCATTACTGCGCTTGGCAGGCCCGCTGATCGCCTCGCAGCTGGCGCACATGCTCATGGTACTGACCGACACCCTGATGATGGCACGCATCAGCCCGCAGGCCTTGGCCGGTGGCGGGTTGGGCGCGGCGGGCTATTCGTTCGTGTCCATCTTCTGCCTGGGCGTCATTGCGGCGGTCGGCACCCTGGTAGCCTTCCGCAGGGGCGCCAATGACACCGAGGGCGCCACACGGCTGGCGCAAAGCGGCTTGTGGCTGGCCTGGGGCCTGGCCTTGTTCGCGGCGCTGGTGCTGTGGAACCTCGAACCTGTGCTGCTGCTTTTCGGGCAGCAGCCTGACAACGTCGCCTCGGCGGCCGAGTTTCTCACCCTGCTGCCGCTGGCGTTGCCGGGCTACCTGACCTTCATGGCCTTGCGTGGCTTCACCAGCGCCCTGGGCCGCTCTACGCCGGTAATGGTGATCAGCCTGGTAGGCACCGTACTCAACTACTTGCTGAACGTTGCGCTGATCGAAGGCATGTTCGGCCTGCCCAAGCTTGGTCTGATGGGCATCGGCCTGGTCACTGCGGTGGTCTCGATGGGCATGGCCATTGCCCTGGCGCTGTATATCCGCTGGCACCCGGCCTATGCCGCCTACCCGCTGCGCAAGGGCCTGTCGCGGCCATCGCTGCCAGCGTTGGGCGAGCTGTGGCGGCTGGGCCTGCCGATCGGCGGCACCTACATGGTGGAGGTAGGGCTGTTCGCTTTTGCGGCGCTGTGCATGGGCGTGCTGGGCAGTACCGAGTTGGGCGCGCACCAAATCGCCCTGCAGATCGTGTCGACCGCCTTCATGGTGCCCACTGGCCTGTCCTATGCCGTGACCATGCGCGTAGGCCATTACTACGGTGCGGGCAACTTGCTCGCCGCGCGCAGCGCTGGCCGTGTGGGGATCGGCTTCGGGGCCATGCTGATGTTCGCCTTCGCTGCGCTGTTCTGGTTGCTGCCAGACGCATTGGTAGGGCTGTTTATCGACAGGGCCGACCCGGCATTTGCCGCCATCTTCCAGCTGGCGGTCCAGCTGCTGATGGTAGCCGCCTGGTTCGAGCTGTTCGATGGCGTGCAGACCATCGCCATGGGCTCTATTCGTGGACTGAAAGACGCCAAGACTACGTTCTTGATCGGGCTGGTGTGCTACTGGCTCATCGGGGCACCCAGCGCCTGGTTGTTCACTTTCGTCTTTGGCGGGGGCGCGGTGGGCGTCTGGTGGGGGCTGGCCTTGGGGCTGGCGTGCGCCTCGGTGGCGCTGACCTTCGGCTTCGAATGGCGGATGCGGCGGCTGTTGCGCCGCGCCGGGACACGCGCCGCAACGGCCACATCTGCCTGATCTCAACCCATGGATGTGGCTTTACGCATTGGCCAGGGGGCGGACAGCTAGCCTGCAACCCCCACCTGGCGGTGTGACGACTGCAGCAGGAACGGGATCAGCGCGTCTACCGGCAGGGGCTTGCTGACCAGGAAACCCTGTACCTGGTTGCAGCCAAACCCGCGCAGCAAAGCCAATTGCGCTTCGTTTTCGACGCCCTCGGCCACCACTTCGAGGTTGAGGTTGTGGGCCAGGTTGATCATGGCATGCACCAGCTTGCGGTTCTCTTCGCGCATATCCATCTGCGCAACGAAACTGCGGTCCACCTTGAGCAAGGTGATCGGCAGGCTGTTGAGGTGCACGAACGAAGAGAACCCTGTGCCAAAGTCGTCCAGCGAGAAGCGCACGCCCAGGCGCCCCAGTGCATCCATGGTCTGACGCACCCGCTCATTGCGCCGCATCACGGCCGTTTCGGTCAGCTCGAATTCCAGCCAGTGGGCATCGACACCGTACTCGGCGATCAGCCGGCTCAAGGTGGCCAGCAACTGGCTGTCCTGGAACTGCCGGAAACTGAGGTTGACCGCCATGTGCAGCGGCGCAAGCCCTTGCGTGTTCAGGGCCTGCATGTCGCGCAGGGCACGGGCGATGACCCAGTAACCCAGCGGCACGATCAGCCCGCTTTGCTCGGCCAATGGCACGAACTCACTGGGCGGCAGCAAGCCCCGTTCGGCGTGGCGCCAGCGCACCAGCGCTTCGAGACCGACGATCCGCCCGTCAGCCAGGTTCAGGCGCGGCTGATAGTGAAGTTCCAGCTCGTCACGCCGCAAGGCCCGGCGCAGCTCGCTTTCGAGATCGGCCAGGCTGCGTGCGTGACGATTGATGCGCTCGTTGAAGACATGGAAGGTACAGCCTTGGGTGGCCTTGGCCTGACGCATGGCGATGTGCGCATGCCACATCAGCGGGTCGGCGCCGCTCTGGGCGCGGGCGTGGGCCAGGCCCAGGCTGCAGCCGAGCAGCAGGCTTTCGCCATCGACCCAGTAGGGCTCGGCCAATGCCTCGACGATGCGCTCGGCCATCCACTCGGCACGTCCTGGGTCGCGGCGAGTGTCGATCAGCAAGGCGAACTCGTCACTGCCCAGGCGTGCCAGCTGGTCGCCTGCTTCGAGTTGATGCTTCAGACGTAGTACCACCTGCAGAATGAGGCGATCCCCACTCTGGTGCCCCAGGGCGTCATTGACGTGGCGAAAGTTGTCCAGGTCCAGATGCCCCAGGGCGACGCCGCGCCCGTCATGGTCGGCCAGACGCGTGGCCAGCAAGGCCTGGAAGCCCTGGCGGTTGGCGATGCCGGTCAAAGGGTCTTGCTCGGCCAAGCGTTGCAGGGTGGCTACCAGTACACCTCGCTCGCGCACGTGGCGCAGGCAGCGACGCAGGCTGTCGACATTGACTTGGTCGCTCACCAGCCAGTCGCTGACGCCGCTTGGCGCCGCCTCTGGCTCGCTGTGCAGCAGCAGGATGGTCGGCAGGTCACAGCGACCGGGTGCTGGCTGCAACGCCGGCGTGGTCAGCACCACGGCCTGCCGGTCGCGGCTGAACAGACTGTCGACGGCATCCCAGTCGGGTGCCGTGAGCAGTACGGCCGCGCCCTTCAAGGCAGGCATGCACGCGTGCAGCAAGGCCGCCCACTCGGGCTCACTGGCCAACAGCAGCAAACGCATAGGTTCGACAGGCGCGGACAAGACGGCTCCTTAAGGCTCGACGATGCAACGTAGACCGATGAACAGGCAGACGCACTTAATGGAAATGATTTTCACTTGTAAGCGCGTTTTTTAATAGCCCGGTCCGACGTATTTTGTCGTGCATCCTGCGCGAAAGCAGGCAAACCAGCAAATACGATTTTTTCAGGCGCAAGTATTAGCGGCGCTAATGGTCTTTTCGAAAGTCTGACTCGAACGTCAGACGGTCACGCCATGAACACGCATGCCTGTTAGAATGCGCGGCTATTTTCTGGCGACCCCCGGTTTCTAGCATGTCCCGACTCAATCCCCGGCAGCAGGAAGCCCGTGACTATGTCGGCGGCCCTCTTTTGGTGCTCGCCGGTGCAGGCTCGGGCAAGACCAGCGTCATCACGCGCAAAATTGCCCACCTCATCCAGAACTGCGGTATTCGCGCCCAGTACATCGTGGCCATGACCTTCACCAACAAGGCCGCCCGCGAGATGAAGGAGCGGGTTGCCAGCCTGCTGCGCCCGGGTGAAGGCCGAGGGCTGACGGTCTGTACGTTCCACAATCTGGGCCTGAACATCATCCGCAAGGAGCACGAACGCCTGGGCTACAAGCCTGGTTTTTCGATCTTCGACGAGTCGGATATCAAAGCCCTGCTGTCGGACATCATGCAGAAGGAGTACTCCGGCGACGACGGCATCGACGAAATCAAGAACATGATCGGTGCCTGGAAGAACGACCTGATCCTGCCTCCCGAGGCCCTGGAGAAAGCACGCAACCCGCGCGAGCAGACCGCTGCGGTCGTTTACACCCACTATCAGCGCACGCTCAAGGCGTTCAACGCCGTGGACTTCGACGACCTGATCCTGCAACCGGTCAAGTTGTTCCAGGAACACCCCGAGGTGCTCGAGCGCTGGCAGAATCGCGTGCGTTATCTGTTGGTCGACGAATACCAGGACACCAACGCCAGCCAGTACCTGCTGGTGAAGATGCTGATCGGCATGCGCAACCAGTTCACCGTGGTGGGCGACGACGACCAGTCGATCTACGCCTGGCGCGGCGCGCGCCCCGAGAACCTGATGCTGCTCAAGGAGGACTATCCCTCACTGAAAGTGGTCATGCTGGAGCAGAACTACCGCTCCACCAGCCGCATCCTGCGCTGTGCCAACGTGCTGATCGCCAACAACCCGCACGCGTTCGAGAAACAGCTGTGGAGCGAGATGGGCGTGGGCGACGAGATCCGGGTGATCCGTTGCAAGAACGAGGATGCCGAGGCCGAGCGCGTGGCGATGGAAATCCTCACGCTGCACCTGCGTACCAACCGTCCCTACAGCGATTTCGCCATCCTGTACCGCGGCAACTACCAGGCCAAGCTGATCGAGCTGAAGTTGCAGCACCACCAGGTGCCTTACCGTCTTTCCGGCGGCAACAGCTTCTTTGGCCGTCAGGAAGTCAAGGACCTCATGGCCTACCTGCGCCTGCTGGTGAACCCTGACGACGACAACGCCTACCTACGTGTCATCAACGTGCCGCGCCGGGAAATCGGCTCGACCACCTTGGAAAAGCTCGGCAACTATGCCACCGGCAGGGGCATTTCGATGTATGCCGCCAGTGAGGAACTGGGGCTGGGCGAGCATCTGGATGCGCGCTACACCGAGCGCCTGCAGCGCTTCAAGCACTGGCTGGATGGCGTGCGCCACAAGGTGGCGCTGGACGACCCCATAGCCGCCCTGCATGAAATGATCCGCGACATCGACTACGAAAACTGGATCCGCCAGCAGACCGCCAGCGACAAGGCCGCGGAGTTTCGCATCAGCAACGTCTGGTTCCTGGTCGAAGCGCTGAAGAACACCCTCGAGAAGGACGAAGAGGGTGACATGACCATTGAGGACGCCATCGGCAAGTTGGTGCTGCGCGACATGCTCGAGCGCCAGCAGGAAGAGGAAGAAAACGCCGACGGTGTGCAGATGATGACCCTGCACGCGTCCAAGGGCCTGGAATTTCCCTACGTGTTCATCATGGGCATGGAGGAGGAGATCCTGCCTCACCGCTCCAGCATCGAGGCCGACACCATCGAGGAAGAGCGCCGCCTGGCTTATGTGGGTATTACCCGCGCACGCCAGACGCTGGCCTTCACGTTCGCCGCCAAACGCAAGCAATACGGGGAAATCATCGACTGTACGCCCAGTCGCTTCCTCGACGAACTGCCCCCCGAAGACCTGTCCTGGGAAGGGCTGGACGATGCACCGGTCGAGGTCAAGGCCGCACGCGGCAACAATGCCCTGGCCGACATCCGGGCGATGCTCAAACGCTGATCAACCATTACTCTTAAACACTGCCGCTGTTTGCGGCCATTTTTGTTCCGAGGAATACCATAGTGGAAGCACTGCATCAGAAGATTCGCGAAGAAGGCATCGTGCTTTCCGACCAGGTTCTCAAAGTCGATGCGTTTCTCAACCATCAGATCGACCCGGCGCTGATGCAGCTGATCGGTGACGAGTTCGCCCGCCTGTTCGCCGATGCCGGCGTGACCAAGATCGTCACCATCGAGGCGTCGGGCATCGCGCCTGCGGTGATGACCGGGTTGAAGCTGGGCGTGCCGGTGATCTTCGCGCGCAAGCACCAGTCGCTGACCCTCACCGAAAACCTGCTGACGGCTTCTGTGTATTCGTTCACCAAGCAGACCGAGAACACCGTGGCCATTTCGCCGCGCCACCTGAGCAGCAGCGACCGGGTGCTGGTGATGGATGACTTCCTGGCCAACGGCAAGGCGTCCCAGGCGCTGATATCGATCATCAAGCAGGCCGGGGCGACCGTGGTAGGCCTGGGGATCGTGATCGAGAAATCGTTCCAGGGCGGACGCGCCGAACTGGACCGCCAAGGCTATCGCGTGGAGTCGCTGGCGCGAGTGAAATCGCTGGAAGGCGGTGTGGTCAGCTTCATCGAGTGATGCGGCACCGGCTCGCTCGCATCCGGGCCACAGGGGGCTGCGCGGCAGCCCCTGTCGTTTTCAGGTCGCCGCCAGGCCCGCCAACAGCAACCGTTGGTACAGCGCTTCTTTTAGCCCCTGAGGCTGGTCAAGTTGCATCCGTGCCAGATGCCGCTCATACCCTTGCGGCTCTGGCGCCTCCAGCGTGGCCTTGCCCAGTTCGAGCGCCTCGCTGAGCTTGAACTTGCTTTTCAACCAGTTCAGCGCCCGTAGCAAGTCCTGCTCTTCAACCGTGAAATCGGTCCCCATGGGGTATTCCGGGAACAGCTGTGGGTGCTGTGCCTGGACCGCGGCCAGGCGCTGCGGCGTGTTATCGGCAAAACGCCTGTCGAGCTGAAAATCTTCCGCCAATTTGCCAGCGTTTTTGGCCTGCTCGATCAGGCTCTCCTGGAACCGGGCGTCACACACCGCAAGCAATCGCACAATGACCTCGCTGTCGGTCTGCCCCCTGAGGTCGGCGATGCCATATTCGGTCACCACGATATCGCGCAGGTGGCGGGGAATGGTGCAATGGCCGTAGTTCCAGAAGATATTCGACGACACCTCGCCGCCCGCTTCGCGCCAACTGCGCAGCAGCAGTATCGAGCGGCCACCTTCCAGCGCGTGCCCTTGGGCGACGAAGTTGTACTGCCCACCTACCCCGCTCAACACTCGCCCGTCTTCGAGCTGATCGGCCACACCCGCACCGAGCAGGGTCATGCCGAACACCGTATTGATAAAGCGTGCGTCTTGTCGCTGGCGACGCTTGAGCTGTTCGTCACCGTAGAGCTCGTTGACGAAATTGATCCCGGTCATGGCAAACCGTGCGCGCTGCTCAAGGGTCATGTCGCGCAAGCGCTGGTAGAACGCTTGCGGGCCGAGGAAGAACCCCCCGTGCAGGATCACTCCCCGGTCATCCACAGCACGCCGCAGCACGCCCGCCTCGGCCAGCGCCAACAGCCCGTTGACGAACATCTCGCTACAGCCGTACAGCCCCTGTTCGAAGGGCGCGAGCCCCCCTTCCCGCTCGATCAGTGCCTGCGTGGTGCCCGCGCCAAGGCCGTCGAGCGCTGCACGGTAGGCAACGTTATCGCTCTGGCGGGCGAGCAGCGCGGCGGCAACCGCGTCGCCCATGGCACCAATCCCGATCTGCAGGGTGCCGCCGTCGCGCACCAGGCTGCTGGCATGCAGGCCAATGCAGTGGTCCTGCGTGGTGACCGGCATGTTGGGCGTTGAAAACAGTTGGCGCTGCTCGGCTTCGTCCAACAACAGGTCGAACGCATCCATTGGCAACTCGGCATCACCGGGCATGTACGGTAGCTGCGCATGCACCTGGCCCAGCATGAGAATGGTCTCGCCAGCGGCACGACGGCGTTCGACCATGGGTAACAGGTCCAGGGTGATGTCCGGGTTGCAGGCCAGGCTCAGGTGGACGGGCCGCTCCGGCGTAGCCGCCACCAGCTGGGCGATGAGGTTCAGGCCCTTGGCATTGATGTCTCGCGCGGCATGGCTGTAGTTGCTGCTGACGTAATCCTGTTGGGCCGACTCACTGGCAAGCAGGCTGCCGGGCTGCATGAAGAACTGTTCTACGCGAATGTTCGGCGGCAGGCTGTCATTGCGCAGATCGGCCAGATAGTGAAGCTCTTCGTAGTCGCCGAACACGCGCTCGACGAAGGGCTCGAGCAAGCGTTGCTGCAAGCCATCACCCAGCGCTGGTCGCCCCAGGGAGAGGGCTGTATAGATGGTCAGACGGCGTTCGGGCAACTCACGGATGCGGGCATAGAGTGCGTTGACGAACGCATTGGGTTTGCCCAGGCCCAGCGGCAGGCCCATGTGGATATGGGTTGGCAGGCGGGACAGGACCTGTTCGACGGCCTGGTCGATGGAACTGAGGTGCATCGAGGCCTCCTGGTTCGTGCTTGGGTTCAGGAGGTTCGACAGGCAGGTGGACTGGTTGGTTGCCTGGGCGGGAAGAGGAAGCCGCAGACACCTGGGGCAATCGACAACTCGGTGGTCTTCAGGCGCATCGCCGGTCTAAGCGTACGCAGTGCCTGTATGAGCGGCCTCGCCGGGCCGCCGGACCGGCCGCGATGGGCCGCGAAGCGGCCCCGGCAATTAGCGATAGTGCTCACATCTCTGGGGCTGCTGCGCAGCCCATCGCGGCACTAGGCCGCTCCTACTGTGATCGTGGGATGGCTGAAGTAGCGATTGCAGGAGCAACTGCCTTTCACCGCCTCTAAGGGCCAGCGCCCCTCATGTGGGAGCGGCCTCGCGCCGCGATGGGCCGCGAAGCGGCCCCGGCAAGACGAGGTGCGAAGCTAAAAAACTGGGACTGCTACGCAGCACATTGCGGTAACTTACAGGCCAGACATCTTCTCAATAGCGGCCTTGAGCTCATCATCCGAACAATCCGCGCAGGTGCCCTTCGGCGGCATGGCGTTGATGCCCGTGATGGCCTTGGCCAGGATGCCATCCAACCCACCCTGGTGGTCGGCACGCTCCTTCCAGGCTGCGCTGTCGCCCACTTTCGGCGCGCCGAGCAGGCCCGTGCCATGGCAGGCCGTGCAATGCTTGGCGATGATGTCGTCGGGCGTTCTGGCAGACCCGGCGCCAGCGCTGGCGGTCACGGCCATGCCCTTGCATTCCTGGCCCTGGATACACACCTTGCCGACCGGTTCCAGGCGCTTGGCGATATCGTCATTGGTCGCAGCGGTAGCGGTAATTGCCCACAGGGCCAGTACGGCGGCCGGGATGGCCAGCATCTTCTTGACTTGATTCACGCGAACACCCTCATGGTGGCTAATCATGCTCGCGGCCACGGATCCTCGAGCGCCGAAAAGTATAACGGCAAGCCCGAAGCCGGGAAACGACCCTACACAGGAAAGGGGTATTGACGCGTCAATGCACTGCGCTGGATCAAAAGTTCGAGGGGGTGGCGGCGCTAATCAAGCGTGCTGGCTGTTCAAACGGGTTGCGAAAACGGTGCGGGCGGGTGCTTTCGAAGTAATAGCTGTCGCCTGCTTCGAGAATGAACAGCTCGGTACCGACCACCAATTCCAGGCGGCCTTCGAGCAGAATGCCAGTCTCTTCGCCATCATGGGTCAGCATTTCGGCACCGGTGTCGGCGCCGGGCGGGTACACCTCGGTCAGAAAAGCGATGGCACGGTTGCGGTGCGATTTGCCAACCAGCTTCATGGTCACCGCACCATCGGAGATGTCGATCAGTTCGTGGGCTTTGTAGACGATCTGCGCAGGGCTCTCGGGTTCGAGCTCGACGGAAAAGAACTCGACCATGGACATGGGAATGCCGCTCAGTACCTTGCGCAGCGAACTGATCGAAGGGCTCACACTGTTTTTCTCGATCATCGAGATGGTGCTGTTGGTAACCCCCGCGCGCTTGGCGAGTTCACGCTGGGACAGGCCCTTGAGCGTGCGGATGGCTTGCAGTCGTTCGCCGACGTCCAAAGCTGGAGCCTCCTGAGACGGGTTATGCGGGTGGATGTGAACGATATCATGGCAACGCCGTTCAGTATTTACAACACACCACCCGCCTGACGCCCTAGTCCCCAATGTATTCCCGGGGCACCCGCTTGAGATTGCAGAAGATCTGGTAAGGAATGGTACCGGCCTGGCTCGCCACCTCAGCGGCATGGACCTGCTTGCCCCATAGTTCGACCGGGCTGCCGACGGTCGCCTGAGGCACGTCGGTCAGGTCGATGCTCAGCATGTCCATCGAAACGCGACCGATGAGCGGGGCCCGGCTGCCAGCAACGATGACCGGCGTACCGTTGGGAGCCTGGCGAGGGTAACCGTCGGCGTAGCCCATGGCGACCACGCCTACACGGGTGGGCCGTGTGCTGACGAACGTGGCGCCGTAACCCACCGGCTCGCCGGCCGGCAGCTCCCGCACACTGATGATCCGCGACTGCAGTGTCATGACCGGCTGCAGGCGTTGGGCCTGAGCTTGAGGCATATCGAACGGCGTTGCGCCATAGAGCATCAGCCCTGGGCGCACCCAATCACCAGCTGCCTGGGGCCAACCCAGCACGGCTGGAGAGTTGCGCAGGCTGCACTCTGCTGCCAAGCCCTGGCGCGCGGTTTCGAAAACAGCAATCTGCTCGGCCGTGGCCTGCGCACCCAGCTCATCAGCACGGGCGAAATGGCTCATCAGCACAATGCGCCCTACCTTGCCGCAGGCCAGCAGGCGCTCATAGGCATCGCGATAGTCCTTGGGATGCAGCCCTACACGGTGCATGCCGGTATCGAGCTTGAGCCAGACGGTGAGCGGGCTGGCCAGCGGGCTTTTCTCGATGGCCTCCAATTGCCAGGCCGAATGCACGACGCACCACAGGTCATGCTCGACGATCAACGGCAGCTCACTGGCTTCGAAGAAGCCCTCCAGCAGCAGGACCGGGCCCCTGATGCCGGCCGCACGCAGCTCCAGCGCCTCCTCGATGCAGGCCACGGCAAACCCGTCCGCTTCGGGCTCGAGCGCCAACGCGCAGCGCACGGCACCATGGCCGTAGGCGTCGGCTTTGATCACGGCAAGCGCCTTGGCGCCGGTCAGTCCACGGGCGAGACGGTAATTGTGGCGCAGGGCCTGGAGGTCGATCAGGGCACGGGCGGGGCGCATGCGGCTGCCTTAAAAGTCATACGGGTTGAAATCAAAGCTGGAGCATTCGCAGGTCACCGGCGAATACCCCAATGGATGGCTTACTGCTGATGGGCAGGCGAACCATGCCCGTGACGGGCCACTTCGCGGCTACTGCCATAGCGCGAGATGTCCAGCCCCTCTGCACTGATCTGCGGTTTCTTGCGCGCGATCAGGTCAGCCAGCAGACGACCCGAGCCACAGGCCATGGTCCAGCCCAGCGTGCCGTGCCCTGTATTGAGGAACAGGTTACGGAAAGCGGTTGCACCCACGATGGGGGTACCGTCTGGCGTCGCGGGACGCAGCCCAGTCCAGAAACTGGCCTGGCTCAAATCACCGCCGCGAGGATAAAGGTCGTTGACGATTATCTCCAGCGTTTCGCGTCGACGGGGGTTGAGCGACAGGTCGAAGCCGGCGATCTCAGCCATGCCTCCAACACGGATACGGTTGTCGAAACGGGTGATGGCGACCTTGTAGGTCTCGTCGAGGATGGTCGAGGCAGGCGCCATGTCACCGTTGGTGATGGGAACGGTCAGGGAGTAGCCCTTCAACGGATAGACCGGCGCCTTGATGCCCAGGGGCTTGAGCATCTGCGGCGAATAGCTGCCCAATGCCAGCACATAGCGGTCGGCGGTTTCGAGCTTGCCATCGATCCAGACACCGTTGATGCGGTCACCTGCATGATCCAGGCGCTGGATGTCCTGCCCGAAGCGGAACTCCACGCCCAGGTTGCGGGCCATTTCCGCAAGCTTGGTGGTGAACAACTGGCAATCGCCGGTCTGGTCGTTGGGTAGGCGCAGGGCGCCGGCGAGAATGCCTTTCACACTGGCCAGGGCAGGTTCGACGCGCGCGATGCCATCGCGGTCGAGCAATTCATAAGGCACGCCTGATTGCTCAAGCACGGCGATATCCTTGGCAGCTGCATCGACCTGGGCCTGGGTGCGGAACAGCTGGGTGGTGCCCAGGCTACGGTTCTCGTACGCGATTCCGGTTTCGGCGCGCAGTTCGTCGAGGCAGTCGCGACTGTATTCGGACAACCGCACCATGCGCTCCTTGTTCACGGCATAGCGGTTAGTCGTGCAGTTGCGCAGCATCTGGGCCATCCACAGGTACTGGTCTACGTCACCGGTCAGCTTGATGGCAAGCGGAGCGTGGCGCTCGAGCAGCCACTTAACGGCTTTCAGAGGCACCCCCGGCGCCGCCCACGGCGAGGCATAGCCAGGCGAGATCTGGCCGGCGTTGGCAAAGCTGGTTTCCATGGCCACCGCTGGCTGGCGGTCCACCACTGTCACTTCGAACCCTTGCCGGGCCAGGTAATAGGCACTGGCGGTTCCGATCACGCCGCTACCAAGTACCAGAACTCGCATCGTTTCTTTCCCCTCGCGGCCTGCCGCGGTGTGTTGTTGGACTGCCATTGATGGGCGAAGTATAGGAATTCGAGAGCAGTGCAATTCACTATATAAAAGCCTATTATTGGCGAGAATTCTCGGCACAATGGCCTTTGACGGAGGGGCATCCCCTATGAGAACCCAGCATCAAAGTAAGCGTGAGCTGGACAAGATCGACCGGAACATCCTGCGCATCCTGCAGAACGACGGGCGTATCTCCTTCACCGAACTGGGCGAAAAGGTCGGTCTCTCCACCACGCCGTGCACCGAGCGCGTGCGCCGGCTGGAACGTGAAGGCATCATCATGGGCTATAACGCCCGCCTGAACCCACAGCACCTCAAGGGCAGCCTGCTGGTCTTCGTGGAAATCAGCCTGGACTACAAGTCTGGCGATACCTTCGAGGAGTTTCGCCGGGCAGTTCTGAAGCTGCCGCACGTGCTCGAATGCCACCTGGTTTCCGGCGATTTCGACTACCTGGTCAAGGCGCGCATTTCGGAAATGGCTTCGTATCGCAAGCTGCTTGGCGACATCCTGCTCAAGCTGCCCCATGTGCGTGAGTCCAAAAGCTACATCGTGATGGAAGAGGTGAAGGAAAGCCTCTGCCTGCCGATCCCGGACTGATGCCGGGCCCTACCGCAAACGCCTAGACCAGCACTTGCCGGGTGGTGGCAATGAACTGGTGCACCAGTTGCTCGGCCGCAGGGTCGATCATGGGTTCGGGCCCACGACCACGCGGGCAGGCCAGTCGTGGGGTGGTCCCGAACAGGCGACAGATCAGTGGCCGTTCTTCATATACCGTGCAGCCCTGGGGCCCCAGGTGCACGCAGTCCAGGCGCTCCAGGGCAGCGTCCTGTTCGGCCTGGGATTTGCGCGGCAGCCGAGCCATCTCTTGCGCCGAGGTGGTAACCGGCCCGCAGCAGTCATGGCAGCCAGGCTCGCATTCGAACGAAGGGATGAGTTCGCGCAGGAAGTGGATCTTGTGGCGGTCGCAGGACATGACGAGGCACAGGTTGAAAATGTCCGCCCATTATAGGCCGGTTGCCCGCCCTGGGCCTGCGGCTTATTCTCCCGTTCCAGCCCACGCACCAGGACTCGTCCAATGATCCACAGCGCGCAGCACGCCGCTTCTTACTACGCCGCCAGCAGCGCGCCTCACCCTGATCATGCCTATCTGCAAGGCGAGCACACCGCCGATGTGTGCATCGTCGGTGGTGGCTACTCCGGTTTGAACACGGCCCTGGAGTTGGCCGAGCGTGGCTTCTCGGTGATCCTGCTCGAAGCGCGCAAGATCGGCTGGGGCGCCAGTGGGCGCAACGGCGGGCAGTTGATCCGCGGGGTCGGCCATGGTCTGGAGCAGTTCCTGCCGGTCATCGGCGAGCAGGGCGTTCGCGATTTGCAACTGATGGGGCTGGAGGCCGTGCAAATCGTGCGCGATCGTGTAGCGCGGCACGCCATCGCCTGCGACCTGACCTGGGGCTATTGCGACCTGGCCAACAAGCCGGCGCAAATGGCGGGCCTGGCCGAAGAGGCCGAACACTTGCGCAGCCTGGGTTACGCCCACGAACTGCGGCTGGTCGCAAAGGATGACATTCACGATGTGGTGGGCTCGCAGCGCTATGCAGGCGGGCTGGTGGACATGGGCTCTGGCCACTTGCACCCCCTTAACCTGGCGTTGGGCGAAGCCGCGGCGGCCGCGCGCCTGGGTGTGAAACTCCACGAGCAGTCCGAGGTGACCCGCATCGACTATGGCCCGCAGGTGCAGGTACACACCGCCCAGGGCCGAGTCCGGGCGCAAACGCTGGTCCTGTGCTGCAACGCCTACCTCAATGGTTTGAACGGTGAGCTGGGCGGCAAGGTATTGCCCGCCGGCAGTTACCTCATCGCCACCGAGCCGCTGGGTGAGGCGCGTGCACGCTCGCTGTTGCCACAGAACATGGCCGTGTGCGACCAGCGCGTGGCGCTGGACTACTACCGCCTGAGCGCAGATCACCGGCTGCTGTTCGGCGGCGCTTGCCATTATTCCGGGCGCGACCCAAAGGATATCGCCGCCTACATGCGGCCCAAGATGCTGCGCGTGTTCCCACAGCTGGCCGACGTACGCATCGATTACCAGTGGGGCGGCATGATCGGGATCGGCGCCAACCGCTTGCCCCAAGTGGGCCGCCTGCCTGATCAGCCGAACGTGTACTACGCCCAGGCCTACGCAGGCCACGGGCTGAACGCTACTCACCTGGCCGCCCGCCTGCTCGGGGAAGCCATCAGTGGCCAGCAAAGCGGGCGTTTCGACTTGCTTGCCAAGGTGCCACACATGACGTTCCCAGGCGGCAAGCACTTGCGCTCACCTTTACTGGCCTTGGGCATGCTGTGGCACAGGCTCAAGGAGCTGGTGTGAAAGCAGTCACGGCTTCCAGAAAGGCTTGCAGCCTTCCGAGCGCGCTTCTTGCCAGCTGAGACCCACATCGCGCAGTTCATGGTCGCTCAACTGTAACAGCGCCCTGCGGGTGTGCCAGCGGCGCAACATCAGCCGCCAGCGGCTCAACGCCTGGGGCGCAGCGTGGGTTTTGCTTTGCTGCAGGGCCTCTTTTTCGCCTACCGACTGTTCGATGCGCACATCGCTCAAGCTTCCCATCGCTGCTGTCTCCCTTTCGATGACAATGTGGGGACAGCATGCCGGATGCACGGCCTGACAATACAGATCCAAAAAAGCGTTATTATTTGGATACAGATCGGGCTTCCAGGTAACTGAATGCTGCCTTTTCTGCCAATCTGTATGGTGCATTGACCGGCGCAGCCTAGGAGTATGACGTGACGCTCTACCTGAACCTTGCCGAGGTACTCGGCGCGCGTATCGAACAGGGCCTCTATCGGCCCGGCCAGCGGCTGCCATCGGTGCGGGCACTGAGCGTGGAGCATGGGGTGAGCCTGAGCACCGTGCAACAGGCCTACCGCATGCTCGAAGACAGTGGCATGGTCTCGCCACGGCCAAAGTCCGGCTACTTCGTGAGCGACCATCGCCACCTGCCGGCCTTGCCGGCGGTCAGCCGGCCCGCCCAGCGCCCGGTGGACATTTCCCAATGGGAGCAGGTTCTGGAGCTGGTGCGCAGTACCCCGCAACCGGGTGTGATACAGCTTGGACGGGGCATGCCGGACATCGAGAGCCCTACCCTCAAGCCGCTGCTGCGCAGCCTCGCCAGGCTCAGCCGTCGCCAGGACATGCCCGGGCTGTATTACGACAATATCCACGGCAACCTGGCCTTGCGCGAACAGGTGGCACGCCTGGCCCTGGACTCTGGTTGCAGGCTCTCGCCCTCTGAGTTGGTGGTGACGACAGGCTGCCACGAAGCCCTGTCGTGCAGCATCCGCGCGGTGTGCGAGCCTGGCGATATCGTTGCGGTGGACTCGCCCAGCTTCCATGGCGCCATGCAGACGCTCAAGGGCCTGGGCATGAAGGCGCTGGAGATCCCCACAGACCCGGTGACAGGCATCAGCCTCGAGGCGCTCGAACTGGCCCTTGAGCAGTGGCCGATCAAGCTCATCCAGATCACCCCAAGTTGCAACAACCCGCTGGGCTACATCATGCCCGAGGCTCGTAAAAAGGCCCTGTTGAACCTTGCACAGCGCTACGACGTAGCCATTCTCGAGGACGATGTCTACGGTGACCTGGCCTATACCTACCCTCGGCCACGGACGGTAAAGTCATTCGATACGCAGGGCCGCGTGCTGTTGTGCAGTTCATTTTCCAAGACGCTTGCCCCTGGCCTGCGTGTCGGTTGGGTAGCGCCTGGGCGCTACCTGGAGCGGGTCCTGCACATGAAGTACATCAGCACGGGCAGTACCGCCAGTCAGCCTCAATTGGCGGTGGCGGACTTCATCGCCAACGGGCATTACCAACCCCATGTGCGGCGCATGCGCAGCCAGTACCAACGCAGCCGTGAATTGATGAGCGACTGGGTGACCCGGTATTTTCCGCAGGGCACCCGCGTAAGCCGTCCGCAAGGCGGCTTCATGCTGTGGGTGGAATTGCCGGAACATTTCGATACCTTGCAGCTCAATCACGCCTTGTTGGAGCAAGGCGTACAAGTGGCCGTGGGCAGCATCTTTTCCGCTTCCGGCAAGTTCCGTCACTGCCTGCGCATGAACTTCGCCGCCAGGCCCACTGCGCAAATCGAGGCGGCGGTGCGCAAGGTTGGTGAGACCGCCCAGCGCTTGCTGGACCAGGACATCATCGCGACGTAACTTTGCGTTGCCCGCCACTGTCCAATCCCAAAGCCCTGCTGCACAGGACGATCCACCGTTGAAACTCCAGCGAGCCCTACCCTTGCTGCTGACGCTGCTGCTCGGCGTCTGCGGCTGCGCCAGCGTCGATACGCCGCGCCAAACCAGTCAAGCCCTGCCCGCCGATGGCTCGTCGTTCGGCCGCTCGGTGCTGCGCCAGGCAGCCCCTTATGAAGGCCGTTCCGGCTTTCGCCTACTCCCCAACAGCAACGAGGCTTTCCGGGCGCGCGCCGAGCTGATACGCAATGCGCAGGCCAGCATCGACGTGCAGTACTACATCGTCCATGACGGACTCAGCACCCGCGCCCTGGTCCATGAGTTGTTGCGGGCGGCCGACCGGGGCGTGCGCGTACGCATCCTGCTGGACGACACCACCAGTGACGGCCTGGATGCAATCATGGGCACCCTCGCCGCCCACCCGAACATCCAGATCCGTGTGTTCAACCCACTGCACCTGGGGCGCGCCACCGGGGTCACACGTGCCATGGGCCGGTTGCTCAACCTGTCGCGTCAGCACCGACGCATGCACAACAAGCTGTTCCTGGTGGACAACAGCATGGCCATCGTCGGCGGGCGAAACCTGGGCGACGAGTACTTCGATGCCGAGCCCAACCTGAACTTCACCGACATTGATCTGCTGGGTGTGGGCCCTATAGCAGAACAGTTGGGACACAGCTTCGATCAGTACTGGAACAGCGCCCTGAGCCGCCCGATCACCGATTTCCTCTGGCACCAGCCCAATGCCGACGACCTGCGTACCAGCCGCCATCGGCTGGAAGTCTCGCTGGCCGAAGCCAGAACCCGGCGCAAGGTCTTGTACGACCGCTTGATGGCCTACCAATCCCAGCCGCGACTGGACACCTGGCGCAACGAACTCATCTGGGCTCATGCCCAGGCGCTGTGGGACGCCCCCAGCAAGGTGCTGGCCGATGACGAGCCTGATCCACAGCTACTGCTGACCCGACAACTCGGCCCTGACCTGCGCGATGTGCGTCACGAGCTGATTCTGGTCTCCGCTTATTTCGTACCCGGCGAACCGGGGCTGCTTTACCTCACCCAGAGTGCCGACGCGGGTATTTCAGTAAAGCTGTTGACCAACTCACTGGAGGCTACCGATGTGCCTGCCGTACACGGCGGTTATGCACCTTACCGCAAGGCGCTGCTGGAGCACGGGGTGAAGCTGTATGAAATGCGCCGCCAGCCCGGAGACCCCAGCGCGGGCAAACTGAGTTTCCATGGCAGCTCCAACTCCAGCCTGCACAGCAAGGCGATCGTGTTCGACCGTCACAAGACGTTCATTGGCTCGTTCAATTTCGACCCACGCTCGGTGCTGTGGAACACCGAAGTCGGCGTATTGGTCGACAGCCCCGAACTTGCCGAATACACCCGTGCCCTGGCGGTGCAGGGCATGGCACCGGCCCTGAGCTACCAGCCTGAGCTCGTGGCCGGCAAGCTGGTCTGGGTGACCGAGGAAGACGGACAGCGGCGGGTGCTCACGTCAGAGCCTGGTAGCCTGTGGCGACGGTTCAATGCCTGGATCAGCAAGGCGGTCGGGCTGGAAAAGATGCTCTAGCGCTGCACCGTCACGCAGCCGCTGGCTCGAACGCTCCGCGCCGCCGGGTCAGCACCACCAGCCCAGCGGCGCCTGCTGCCATCAGCAGCGGCAAGGCATGCCCACTGATCCACTGGCTGCCTGCGCCGGCCAGCAACGGCCCCAGCAGACAACCGATGCCCCACAGCTGGGCCACGTGGGCATTGGCCCGCACCAGGGCATCGTCTCGATAGCGCTCGCCGATCAACACCAGCGACAAGGTGAACAACCCCCCAGCGCTAGCGCCGAACAATACCCACACCGGCCAGATCGCCCAGGTGTGCAACAGCAGGGGGATGGCAAGGCTCGACCCCAGCAATGCCAGGGCGCAACCGGTGAACAGCGCGCGCCGCGACATATGGTCCGCCAGTGCGCCAATGGGCAACTGCAGCACCGCATCGCCGACCACCACCGTACTGACCATGAACAACGCGATTTCCGTGCTCAGGCCCTGTTGCAGGCAGTACACCGGCAGCAGGGTCAGGATCATGGCTTCGAACGAAGCGAACAACGCAATGGCCCAGGCGATCACGGGCAGCCTTCGGCAGAAGGCGAACAGGTCGGCAAAGGTGACGTTGCAAGCCTCTGTAGAGGGCGCGCCCCCGCGGCCCAGCAACAGCAAGGGCGATACCAGCAGCAGGCCGGTCGCCGCCCAGAAGCCGAAGTCGTCATCCGACCCCAGCATGCCCAGCACCAACGGACCCGCCAGTTGGCTCAGCGCATAGCTACTCCCGTACAGGGCTACTAGCCGTCCGCGCCACTGCTCGACCACCAGTTGGTTGATCCAGCTCTCACCCAGCACGAACACCACGGTCAACGCCATGCCGATCAACAGCCGCAGCACCAGCCAAAGCGGATAGCTTGGCAGCAGGGCCAACAGGCCGATGGACAATGCCCCGCCCCACAGGCACAGGCGCATGGCCGCAGGCACGCCCACCCACCCGGCAAGCCGGCTGGCCAGGCTGGCGCCGGCCAGCACGCCCAGGGCAGGCATGGCGGCCATGACGCCAATGGCGAAGCTGCCATAACCCCAGGCTTCCAGACGCAAGGACACCAACGGCATGCTCACACCCAGTGCGAGGCCGACGCTCAGCACCGATGCCAGCACGGCAAAATAGGTTCCCCAACGCATGACGGCCTCCCAGGCAGCATTCTTGTACGGCAGAAACGACGAAGCCGGGACGGTATGCGCCGCCCCGGCCAGTGTTGGAATGTCAGGCCCCGCGGGCAGTCGAGCTTGCTCAGTCCCGGCTCAGCTCGCGAAAGCGTGCCAGGGCCTTGGAAGCCGACCTGCCGAGGGGCCGCTGGACTTACAGCTTGATCCAGGTGGCCTTGAGCTCGGTGTACTTCTCCAGCGCATGCAGCGACTTGTCACGGCCGTTACCCGACTGCTTGAAGCCACCGAATGGCGCGGTCATGTCGCCGCCATCATATTGGTTGACCCAGACACTGCCGGCGCGTACGGCACGGGCCGTCCTGTGCGCCTTGGAAATGTCCGAAGTCCAGATGCCCGCCGCCAACCCATAGGGTGTGTCGTTGGCGATGGCAACCGCCTCCTCGGCCGTGTCGAAGGCAATCACGGACAGTACCGGGCCGAAGATTTCTTCCTGGGCGATTTTCATGGCATTGGTCACGCCGTCGAAGATGGTCGGCTCGACGTAGGTGCCGCCGGTATCTTCCAGCGTCCGCTTGCCGCCGGTCAGCAGCTTGGCGCCGTCCTTGTGGCCCGCCTCGATGTACGACAACACGGTATTCATCTGCTGGGTATCGACCAGTGCACCCACGGTGGTCTGCGGGTCCAGCGGGTTGCCGGGCTTCCAGGCCTTGAGGGCTTCGACCACCATGGGCAGGAAGGTGTCCTTGATCGAGCGCTCCACCAGCAAGCGCGAACCTGCGGTGCACACTTCACCCTGGTTGAAGGCGATGGCGCTGGCAGCAGCCTGGGCGGCGGCCTCAAGGTCTGGCGCGTCGGCGAAGACGATGTTCGGGCTCTTGCCACCGGCTTCCAGCCAGATGCGCTTCATGTTCGACTCGCCTGCATACACCATCAGCTGCTTGGCGATCTTGGTCGAACCGGTGAATACCAGGGTGTCGACGTCCATGTGCAGGGCCAGGGCCTTGCCCACGGTGTGGCCATAGCCAGGCAGCACGTTCAGCACACCTGCTGGGATACCGGCTTCCACTGCCAACTGAGCGATGCGAATAGCGGTCAGCGGCGATTTTTCGGAAGGCTTGAGCACAACCGAGTTGCCCGTAGCCAACGCTGGGCCCAACTTCCAGCTCGCCATCAGCAGCGGGAAGTTCCAGGGAACGATGGCACCCACCACGCCCACTGGCTCGCGTGTGACCAGGCCCAGTTGATCGTGCGGCGTCGGGGCGACTTCGTCGTACACCTTGTCGATGGCTTCGGCTGTCCAGTGAATGGCATTGGCAGCGCCTGGGATATCGATGCTGGAGGAGTCACCGATCGGTTTGCCCATGTCCAGTGTTTCGAGCAGCGCCAGCTCTTCGACGTTCTTGCGCAGCAAGTCGGCGAAGCGGATCAGGATGGCCTTGCGCTTGGCCGGGGCCAGCTGTGACCATACGCCCGAGTTGAAAGTCGCGCGGGCGTTTTCGACCGCGCGGTTGGCGTCGGCCAGGTCGCAGCTGGCAACCTTGGCCAGGAAGCGTCCGTCGACCGGGCTCAGGCACTCGAAGGTTTCACCGGATGCGGCATCGGTGTATTCGCCGTTGATGAAGGCGCGGCCTTCGATCTTCAGTTGCTGGGCACGTTGTTCCCAGTCTGCACGAGTCAGGGTGGTCATACGAAACTCCTCCTCTTGTTTAGGTGCAACGCTGCACTGAGGACTTGCAGGCGTTGTCGGGGTCCGGGCGTGCGGCAGGCGCACACAGGCATGCGATACCCTAAACCAGCGCTTTCAAACTATCAATATATTTGACACTATCAGCTCAAACGCCCAGCGATGTTAATTTTATTGAACATACAGGAGCCTTTTTATGAGTATCGACAGCATCATCGACTTCGCCCAGGCCATCACCGAGGCCGAGCGCTATCGCCCCGCAGCCGAAAAAGTGCTCAAAGGCGAGCCGGACCAGGCCGTGTACAACCACTATGCAAGCCCCTGCGGGCAGTTTGCCGCGGGCGTCTGGGAGGGGGAAGTGGGCCAGTGGGCGGTCAACTACACCGAGCATGAGTACTGCGAAATCGTGCAGGGCGTGTCGGTGCTGCGCGACGAACAGGGCGCCAGCAAGACGCTGCGTGCGGGTGATCGGTTCGTCATCCCCGCCGGATTCAAAGGGACATGGGAAGTGCTGGAACCTTGCCGCAAGATCTATGCATTGTTCGAGCAGAAGTGATCCCTGGCCAGCTGACCCTTTCGACCAGGCATAAAAAAACCCGCCTCCCTTCGGAGGCGGGTTTTTTTCAGGTCGCCGATCAATTACTTGATCTTGGCTTCCTTGTACACCACGTGCTTGCGAACAACGGGATCGTATTTCTTGATCTCGATTTTGTCCGGGGTGGTGCGCTTGTTCTTGTCGGTGGTGTAGAAGTGGCCGGTACCGGCACTCGAAACCAGACGGATCAATTCACGCATGATGCTCTCCCTTAAACCTTGGCGCCAGCTTTACGGATGTCAACTAGTACGGCATCGATACCGCGCTTGTCGATGATGCGCATGCCTTTGGCGGAAACGCGCAGACGCACGAAACGCTTCTCGGATTCAACCCAGAAACGGTGGTGCTGCAGGTTTGGCAGGAAACGACGACGGGTTTTGTTGTTTGCGTGGGAAATGTTGTTCCCGGTTACTGGACCCTTACCAGTAACTTGACAGACTCTCGACATGACTCAGCCCTCTAAAACCACATGCCCAACCCGGCATGGGTTGGCCGCTTAATCTCTCAGTCTTTGGCGCCGAGGCGCCGTGATTCTGGAGGTCTTATCGACCGGATTCGCTGATGCGACAGGCCGAGCCCCTAGAAAAGAGCGCTGCTTTATACCAGAAAGACTCGATTGCAACAATACCTGATCAACATTCGAGCCGAGGCAAACCGCCGCGAGCAGCATGACCGAAGGCCCTATCAGGCGCCGACCGTTCGTCGCCAATATTGTAAAAAAGAGTGTGGTCATTTTCTGGCAGTCACACTAGGGTAGGCCTTTTCCAGACTGCACTGGCAGATGGGCCACTGACAGCCAAGGAGCCACCATGCGTGCCGCCGCCCTTTCCTTATTGTTCACCTCCCTGCTTGCCGTGGGTGCAGCCCAGGCAGCGCCACTGAGCGTTTGCAGCGAAGCCAGCCCCGAAGGCTTCGATGTGGTGCAGTACAACTCGCTGACCACCACCAATGCCACGGCCGATGTGCTGATGAACCGCCTGGTGGAATTCGACGCAGGCAAAGGCAAGGTGGTGCCGAGCCTGGCCGCCAGCTGGACGGTGTCGGCCGATGGCCTGGTGTACGATTTCACCCTGCGCGACAACGTGAAATTCCATACCACTGCCTATTTCAAGCCCAGCCGTACGCTCAATGCCGACGACGTATTGTTCAGCTTCCAGCGCATGCTCTACCCCGCTCACGCCTGGCACAAGACAGCGCCCGGCGGCTACCCCCATGCCCAGTCGCTGCAACTGGGCAGCCTGATCAAGACGATCGACGCGCCGGCGCCCAATACCGTGCGCTTTACCCTTACCCACCCGGACGCGACCTTCCTGGCCACCTTGAGCATGGGCTTTGCCTCGATCTATTCGGCCGAATATGCCGACAAGTTGCTCAAGGCGGGCACGCCTGAGAAACTCAACAGCCAACCCATCGGCACCGGGCCATTCGTCTTCCAGCGGTTCCAGAAGGACGCGGTGGTGCGCTATCGCGCCAACCCTGACTACTTTGCCGGCAAGCCAGCCGTCGACCCGCTGATCTTCGCCATCACCACCGATGCGAACGTGCGCCTGCAGAAACTCAAGCGCAACGAGTGCCAGGTGGCGCTGTCGCCCAAGCCACTGGACATTGCCGAGGCCAGTCAGGACAGCAGCCTCAAGGTGGCCAGCACGCCAGCGTTCATGACGGCATTCATCGCGCTCAACAGCCAGCACCCACCACTGGACAAGCCAGAAGTGCGCCAGGCCATCAACCTGGCCTTCGACAAACAAGCCTACGTGAAGGCTGTTTTCGAAGACTCGGCGATTGCGGCCAATGGCCCGTATCCGCCCAATACCTGGAGCTATGCCAAGGACCTGCCCGGTTACCCACTGGATGTGAAGAAAGCCAAGGCCCTGCTAGCCAAGGCCGGTCTGGCGGACGGCTTCAGCACGACGATCTGGACACGCCCTTCGGGTAGCCTGCTCAACCCCAACCCCAGCCTGGGCGCGCAGATGCTGCAGGCTGATCTCGCCAAGGTGGGCATCAAGGCTGAAATTCGGGTGATCGAGTGGGGCGAACTCATACGCCGCGCCAAGGCCGGCGAGCATGACCTGCTGTTCATGGGCTGGGCAGGCGACAACGGCGACCCGGATAACTTCCTCACCCCGCAGTTCTCCTGTGCAGCGGTCAAATCCGGGACCAACTTCGCGCGGTTCTGTGACAATCGCCTGGACCAGCTGATCAGTGCCGGTCGCACCACCAATGATCAGAGCGTGCGCAGCCGGCTGTACCAGCAGGCGCAGACCCTGATCCAGCAGCAGGCGCTGTGGGTGCCATTGGCGCATCCGACTGCGGCGGCCTTGCTGCGTCAGGGTGTCGAGGGTTATCAGGTCAACCCGTTCGGCCGGCTGGACTTCAGCAAGGTGAGCGTGACCAAGTAGGCCTTGATCACGCTTGAACGTTGCGGTGATCGGGGAAGGCGCCACCCTTCCCCCGGTCATGACAGGTCATCCTGAACTGCGCCGCGCTCGCGGTGGCGTGCCCTAAGCTACGACCCACCCGCGCTCGGCCATGGACAGCGGCTCCCCGTCGCCAATGATGATGTGATCCAGCACACGTACATCGATCAAGGCCAGCCCACGTTTGAGCGAAAGGGTCAGGTGCACATCCTCCTTGCTGGGTTCGCTGTTGCCCGAAGGGTGGTTGTGACACAGGATGAGCGCCGCGGCATTGTGCATCAATGCTCGCCGCACCACTTCCCGCGGATAGACACTGGCTCGGTCGATGGTACCCCTGAACAGGATCTCGAACGCCAACGGTCGGTGCTTGGTGTCCAGAAACAGGCAACCGAACACCTCGCTGGGTTCATGGCGCAGCATGGCCTTGAGGTAGCGCCTTACGGCCTGGGGTTCCTCCAACGCCGCTGCGCGGGTGATTCCTTCATCGAGGTAGCGGCGACCGATTTCCAGCAATGCCTGCAGCTGTGCGTATTTGACCTCCCCTATGCCAGGCTCGCGCAAGACCGCCCGCCGATCGGCCTCGAGAAACGGCCGTAAGCCGCCAAAGCGCACCAACAGGCCACGCGCCAGGTCGAGCACGTTGCGCCCTGCAACGCCTGACCCCAGCAGCACAGCCAGCAGTTCGGCGTCAGACAGCACCCCCGCCCCACGCTGCAGTAGCTTTTCCCTTGGCCGATCCTGAGCCGGCCATTCCCTGATGTTCATCGCTGCCCTGCCCCTGCTGCGGCCCATTTCGGCCCTGTGTTAATCTATTTGCCCTCGTACATGCGACGTTCTGCCGCACGCAGTTCCTGTCGCCGCCCGCTTTCACTGGAAAAAGGCAACCCTATGCAGCGGCTGTATCGCAAGCGCATCGTTCTTGGCGTCGGTGGTGGCATCGCCGCCTACAAGAGCGCCGAACTGATCCGCCGACTCCTGGAGCACGGCGCCCAGGTGCGTGTCGTCATGACCCGCGGTGGCGCTGAATTCATCACGCCGCTGACCTTGCAGGCGCTGTCCGGCCACCCGGTGCACCTGGACCTCCTCGACCCGGCAGCAGAGGCGGCCATGGGCCATATCGAGCTGGCCAAATGGGCTGACCTGGTACTGATCGCTCCGGCCACCGCCGACCTCATGGCACGCCTGGCCCAGGGCATGGCCGATGACCTGTTGACGACCCTGGTACTGGCCACCGATGCCACCGTTGCCGTCGCCCCGGCCATGAACCAGGCCATGTGGCGTGACGCTGCCACCCAGGCCAACCTCCAAGTGCTCAGGAGCCGCGGCATTCAGGTGTTCGGCCCTGCCTCGGGCAGCCAGGCCTGTGGCGACGTAGGCCTGGGCCGCATGCTCGAGGCCACCGACCTGGCCTGGTGCGCCGCCGAGAGCTTCAAGCGCCAGGCATTGACCGGCAAGCACGTGCTGATCACCGCCGGCCCCACCCAGGAGAACATCGACCCGGTGCGCTACATCACCAATCATAGCTCCGGGAAGATGGGCTTTGCCCTAGCCGAGGCGGCCGCCGAAGCCGGGGCTCGGGTGACCCTCGTGACCGGCCCCGTGCACCTGCCCACCCCCGATCGGGTCAGCCGTATCGACGTGGTCAGCGCGCGGGACATGCTGGCGGCCTGTGAGGCGGCCATGCCATGCGACCTGTTCATCGCGTCGGCGGCAGTGGCGGACTACCGCCCAGAGGTGATAGCGCCACAAAAACTGAAGAAAGATCCCACGACTGGCGATGGCATGCTGCTGCAGATGGTGCGCAATCCCGATATCCTTGCCACCCTGGCCGGTCGCACCGACCGTCCTTTCAGTGTCGGCTTTGCCGCCGAGACCGAGCACTTGCTCGATTACGCCACGCGCAAGCTCAAGGATAAAAACCTCGACCTGATCGTCGCCAACGATGTGGCCAATCCCAGCATCGGCTTCAACAGTGAAGAGAACGCCTTGACCGTGATCGATCGCCAGCAGCACCAGACCCTCTTCGCGCAGACCAGCAAGGGCAAGATCGCCCGCCAGCTGGTTGCCTTCATCGCCGAACGGCTCAACCAGGTTCAATAAGTTACATGCACGCATTACAAGCCAAGATCCTCGACCCACGCCTGGGTACCGAATTTCCGTTGCCGCAATACGCCACGCCGGGCTCCGCTGGCCTTGACCTGCGCGCCCTGCTCGCGCAAGAAACGGTGCTCGAACCCGGCCAGACGGTCCTGATTCCGACAGGCCTGTCCATCCATATCAGCGACCCGGGTCTTGCCGCACTGGTGCTGCCGCGCTCGGGCCTGGGCCACAAGCATGGCATCGTGCTGGGCAACCTGGTTGGGCTGATCGATTCGGATTACCAGGGCGAGCTGATGGTGTCGTGCTGGAACCGCGGCACCACCACCTTCACCATCGCAGTCGGTGAGCGTATCGCCCAACTGGTGCTCGTGCCCGTGGTACAGGCGCAGTTCGAGATCGTCGAGTCGTTCGACCAGAGCCAGCGCGGCGCCGGTGGCTTTGGTCATTCCGGCACCCGTTGAACCGGACATGAGCGAAATCGCCACGGATGGCGAACTCCGGGCCGCAACCTTCGTCCAAGCGCTCTGCGTGCGCCTGCAACCGAGCGCTTCTGACTGATGGGGTTTTCCAGATGAACGACATGGCCCCGGCGGTTCGCGCCCACTTGCCGCCAGGTATCTTTCGCGCTTACGACATCCGCGGCATCGTCGGCAAGACGCTGCACGCCGATACCGCCTACTGGATAGGCCGCGCCGTCGGCGCACAGAGCCTGGCCATGGGCGAACCCCAGGTCAGCGTGGGCCGCGACGGTCGCCTGTCCGGCCCGCTGCTCGTCGAGCCTCTGATCCGCGGCCTGGTCGAGGCAGGCTGCCATGTGAACGACCTCGGTCTGGTCCCCACGCCGGCGCTGTACTACGCCACCCACGTACTAGACGGCAAGTCGGGCGTGATGCTTACCGGTAGTCACAACCCCCCGGACTACAACGGCTTCAAGATCGTCATTGCCGGCGACACCCTGGCCAACGAGCAGATCCAGGCGCTGCTCGGCCGCTTGCAGGCCAATGACCTGACCGTGGGCACAGGGCATGTGCAACAGGTAGCGATTCTGGAGCGCTATTTCCAGCGGATCGTCAGTGACGTGAGGCTGGCCAGAAAGCTCAAGGTGGTCGTGGACTGCGGCAATGGCGTCGCTGGCGTGATCGCACCGCAACTGATCGAAGCGTTGGGCTGCGAGGTGATTGCGCTGTTCAGCGAAGTGGACGGCAACTTCCCGAACCACCACCCCGACCCCAGCAAGGCGCAGAACCTTCAGGTGCTGATCGACACGGTCAGGCGCACGGGGGCGGACCTGGGCCTGGCATTCGACGGCGACGCGGATCGCGTCGGTGTGGTAACCGAGGCCGGCAGCATCATCTACGCCGACCGCTTGCTGATGCTGTTTGCCCAGGATGTCCTGGCTCGCAACCCAGGCGCCGAAATCATCTTCGACGTCAAATGCACCCGACGCCTGATCCCCCTGATCGAACGATTGGGCGGTCGTACCCTGATGTGGAAGACCGGTCATTCGTTGATGAAGAAGAAGATGCAGCAGACCGGCGCCTTGCTCGCAGGCGAGATGAGCGGTCATATCTTCATCAAGGAACGCTGGTACGGTTTCGACGACGGCATCTACAGCGCTGCGCGCCTGCTGGAAATCCTCAGCAAGACCGAGCAGAGCGCCGAAACCGTGTTCGCCGCGTTCCCCAACGATATTTCCACGCCGGAACTCAATATTGATGTGACCGACGAACGTAAATTCAGCATCATTGATGCACTGCAACGCGACGCCGATTGGGGTGACGCGCGCCTGACCACCATCGACGGTGTGCGAGTGGACTATGCACAGGGCTGGGGCCTGGTGCGTGCCTCCAACACCACGCCGGTTCTGGTACTGCGCTTCGAGGCCGACAGCCATGCGCAGTTGCAGCGTATCAAGGATGTTTTTCGCACTCAGTTGCTGCGGGTAGAACCTGATCTGCAACTGCCGTTCTGACCGACTATCTGGCCTCACAGGAGCCCTGCATGACCCTCGATCGCGATGCCGCCACCCACGTAGCCGAAGTTCTGTCCGAAGCCTTGCCCTACATTCGCCGCTTCGTCGGCAAGACGCTGGTGATCAAGTACGGCGGCAACGCGATGGAAAGCGAGGAGCTCAAGACTGGCTTCGCCCGCGACATCGTGCTGATGAAGGCCGTGGGCATCAACCCGGTGGTGGTGCACGGTGGCGGCCCGCAGATCGGTGATCTGCTCAAGCGGCTCTCCATCGAAAGCCATTTCATCGACGGCATGCGCGTGACCGATTCGGCGACCATGGACGTTGTGGAAATGGTACTGGGCGGCCAGGTCAACAAGGACATCGTCAACCTCATCAACCGGCACGGCGGCAGCGCCATCGGCCTGACCGGCAAGGACGCGGAGCTGATCCGTGCACGCAAGCTCACCGTCAGCCGCCAGACGCCGGAAATGACCACCGCCGAGATCATCGACATCGGCCATGTGGGTGAAGTGGTGAGCGTGAACACCGACCTGCTGAACATGCTGGTCAAGGGTGATTTCATTCCCGTGATCGCCCCCATCGGCGTCGGCATCAATGGCGAGTCCTACAACATCAATGCCGATCTGGTAGCAGGCAAGGTCGCCGAAGCGCTGCAGGCCGAGAAGCTGATGCTGCTGACCAACATCGCCGGACTGATGGACAAGCAGGGCCAGGTCCTGACCGGGCTGACCACAGAGCAGGTCAACGAGCTGATCGCCGACGGCACCATCTACGGTGGCATGCTTCCGAAGATCAAATGCGCCCTGGATGCGGTGCAAGGCGGCGTGAACAGTTCACACATCATCGATGGCCGCGTGCCGAACGCGGTGCTGCTGGAAATCTTCACCGACAGCGGCGTGGGTACCTTGATCACCAACCACAAGTCGCTTTTCTGACCTGCATGGCCCTGTCGCCGGCAGTCGGTGACAGGGTCAAACTGGCGACACAAAAAAAGGCGACCTCAAACCGAGGTCGCCTTTTTCGCTTCCAGGCCCTGGTTCAGATCCCGTACTGCGCCCGGTAGGCCTCAACCGCCGGCAGGTGCTGCTTGAGCTGCGGATCGTCAGCCAGGAACTCCAGTACCTGAGTCAGCGAGACGATACTGACCACCGGTATGCCGAAGTCGCGCTCCACCTCCTGGATGGCCGAGAGCTCACCATTGCCACGCTCTTCACGGTTCAATGCGATCAGCACGCCAGCGGCGTTGGCCTGCTGCGCCTTGATGATCTGCATGACTTCGCGAATGGCGGTGCCGGCAGTGATCACGTCGTCGATGATCAGCACATCGCCTGCCAGGGGCGCACCGACCAGGCTGCCGCCTTCGCCGTGGTCCTTGGCTTCCTTGCGGTTGAAGCACCAGGGTACGTCTTGCCGATGTTGGTCAGCCAGCGCGACGGCAGTGGTCGCGGCCAGGGGAATACCCTTGTAGGCCGGGCCGAACAGCACGTCGAACGAGATCTTGCTGTCAACGATGGCGGCGGCGTAGCAACGCCCCAGCTCGGCCAGCGCCGAACCTGTGTTGAACAGGCCGGCGTTAAAGAAGTACGGGCTGGTACGCCCGGACTTGAGAGTGAATTCACCGAAACGCAGGACCCCGCGATCGATGGCAAAACGGATGAAGTCGCGCTGATACGGCTGCATGGAAAGTCCCGGACACCACGGATTTAGCTAAATGGGTTGAGCTCGGGTATCATACACGCACGAGATTTATGGGGCCATTTATGCGGATCATCAGTGTGAACGTTAATGGCATTCAGGCTGCGGCCGAGCGTGGTTTGCTCAGCTGGCTACAAGCCCAGAATGCCGACGTCATCTGCCTTCAGGATACCCGCGCCTCGGCCTTTGAACTCGATGACCCAGCTTTCCAGCTCGATGGCTATTTCCTTTATGCCTGCGACGCGGAGGTGCCTGCCCAAGGTGGTGTGGCCCTTTATTCGCGCATGCAGCCCAAGGCAGTCATCACCGGCCTGGGCTTCGAGACAGCCGACCGTTACGGGCGTTACCTGCAAGCAGATTTCGACAAAGTCAGTATTGCCAGCCTGCTCTTGCCTTCGGGCATGAACGGGGATGAAGACTTGAACCAGAAATTCAAGTTGATGGACGACTTCGCCAAGTACCTGGACAAGCAGCGTCGCAAGCGCCGCGAGTACATCTATTGCGGCTCGTTCTATGTGGCCCAGCAGAAGCTCGACATAAAGAACTGGCGTGACAGCCAGCAGTCGCCGGGCTTCCTGCCGCCAGAGCGTGCCTGGATGGATGCCATTACTGGCGAGATGGGTTACGTGGATGCCCTGCGAGAAGTCAGCCGTGAGGGTGACCAGTACAGCTGGTGGCCGGACAACGAGCAGGCCGAAATGCTGAACCTGGGCTACCGGTTCGACTACCAGATCCTTACCCCCGGCCTGCGCCGCTTCGTGCGCAACGCGCGCTTGCCACGCCAGCCGCGCTTCTCCCAGCATGCGCCGCTGATCGTCGACTACGACTGGACGCTGACCATCTGAGCAACCAGTGGGGCTGCCTTGCAGCCCCACCTGGCTATTTGATCGGTCGCCAGATCATGGGGTAGCGGTAAGGCTTGCCTTCGTTGGCCCGTACCGCAGCGATGACGATCAGAATCATCACCGCCACTGACAGCACGGCAAACAGCACCAGCCCGATCACCACGAATATCAGCAGCAGGCAGATGAACCCTGCCACGGTCACGCTGATCTGGAAATTCAGCGCTTCCTTGCCTTGCGCATCGATGAACGGGTCCTGCTCGCGCTTGAGATGCCACAGCACCAACGGCCCCAGCAGGTGCCCGAGCGGGATCACCAGGCCAAGGAGCGCGGAAAGGTGGCAGAGCATCGCCCACTGCCTGACCTCGGCACTGGGCGGGATGATCGAAAGATTCGGATCGGTCATGCCTGCACCCTCCTGATCAGGTTCAGTCTGCCAGCGCGGCTTGCTGCAGCTGGAAGATCTCGTCCATGCCCTTCTGCGCCAGGGCAAGCATGGCGTTGAAGTCTTCTGGCTGGAACGGTGCACCTTCTGCCGTACCTTGCACCTCGATGAACCCGCCAGCGCTGGTCATGACCACGTTCAGGTCGGTTTCGGCTGCCGAGTCCTCCAGGTAGTCCAGGTCGAGCACCGCTTCACCCTGATACATACCCACCGACACGGCGGCGATCATATGCTTGAGCGGATTGCCCGCCTTCAGGCCACCACGCTTCTTGATCACAGCCAGGGCATCGCAGACGGCAACCATGGCACCGGTAATGGAGGCTGTACGGGTGCCGCCATCGGCCTGGATGACATCGCAATCGATGTAAAGCGTAATGTCACCGAGCTTGCTCATGTCCAGCGCCGCACGCAATGAACGGCCGATCAGGCGCTGGATCTCCAGCGTGCGACCACCTTGCTTGCCACGGCTGGCTTCGCGCTGGTTACGTTCACCCGTCGAGCGTGGCAGCATGCCATATTCGGCGGTCAACCAACCTTGGCCCTGGCCTTTGAGAAAGCGCGGCACGCCGTTTTCCACGCTGACCGTGCAGATGACTTTCGTGTCACCGAACTCGACCAGTACCGACCCTTCGGCGTGCTTGGTGTAGTTGCGGGTGATGCGGATCGAGCGGAGCTGATCGGCGGCGCGACCACTTGGACGTTTCATCTGGGATACCTGTACTGGGACATTGAATCTGGCAGGCATTATAGAGCCCGTAGCCTGGTGAGGACATGCCTATCGTCGCTGACGGTCCAGCACGCGTGCATTTGCGGCGGCCCTGTCCGTCGCTCAGGCGCAGCGGCGCATTGGGCCGCAAGGCCCCAGTGCGCTACAATCCTGCGCCTCGCAGCCAGCAGGCTGCAATGTCCAACCTATACGCGAGGTACCCCCATGGTGCACAGCATGACCGCGTTCGCACGGGTCGAGCGCGCCGGCAGCCAAGGCACCCTGGTCTGGGAGCTGCGCTCGGTCAACCACCGTTACCTGGAGCCGCACCTGCGCCTGCCCGACGCCCTGCGCGACCTTGAAGGTGGCGTGCGTGAAGGCCTGCGCCAAGGCCTTTCACGAGGCAAGGTGGAATGCACCCTGCGCCTGAACGAGGACAGCAGCGGCAAGCCGTTGCAGGTCGACCGCGAGCGCGCTGCGCAGCTAGTGGCCGCCGCCGAGCAAGTGGCGGCGTTGATCCAGCAGCCGGCGCCGCTCAACCCCTTGGAAGTGCTGTCCTGGCCGGGCGTATTGGTCGCTGATGCCAGCGACCCACAGGCACTCAATGCCCAGGCCATGGCGCTGTTCAACGACGCGCTTGCCGAACTCAAGGCCGGGCGTCAGCGCGAAGGCCAGGAACTGGCCCGTCTGATCAACGAGCGCCTGGACAGCATGGCCGAAGAGGTCACGACGCTGCGAGCGCTGGTGCCGCAGATGCTGGCCGCGCAACGTCAGAAGATCCTGGACCGCTTCAACGACCTTCAGGCTGAAATCGACCCGCAGCGCCTGGAACAGGAAATGGTCCTGCTGGCCCAGAAGAGCGACGTGGCCGAGGAGCTTGATCGCCTCGACACCCATGTCGCCGAAGTACGACGCGTACTCAAGGGTGCAGGTGCCGCCGGGCGCCGCCTGGATTTCCTGATGCAAGAACTCAATCGCGAAGCCAACACGCTCGGTTCCAAAGCCTTCGATCCCCGCAGCACGCAGGCGGCGGTCAACCTGAAGGTACTGATCGAACAGATGCGTGAACAAGTACAGAATATCGAGTAAGGCCACACCGACCATGAACCACACCAGCGGCACCCTCTATATCGTTTCCGCTCCGTCCGGCGCCGGCAAGACCAGCCTGGTCAATGCCCTGACCCAGGACGACAAGCAGATCCGTGTTTCCGTCTCGCACACTACCCGCGCCATGCGTCCTGGCGAGCAGCATGGTGTGAACTACCACTTCGTCGAGCATGATGCGTTCAGGGCACTGATCGAACAGGGCGATTTTCTGGAGCATGCCGAGGTGTTCGGCAACTTCTATGGCACCTCGCGCAGCGCCCTGCAGCAGACGCTGGACCAAGGCTTCGACCTGATCCTGGAAATCGACTGGCAAGGCGCGCAGCAGGTACGCAAGCTGATGCCACAGGCGCTGTCGGTCTTCATCCTGCCGCCAAGCCAGGCCGCCTTGCGCGAGCGCCTTGATGGCCGAGGCCAGGACAGTGACGCGATCATCGCCGGGCGCATGAAAGAGGCCGTCAGCGAGATGGTGCATTACGACGAGTACGACTACGTGATCATCAACGATGTTTTCGATACGGCACTGGCGGACTTGAAGGCCGTGTTCCGTGCCAATCGCCTGCTCCTGAAGAAGCAGCAACACCGTCATGGGGCGCTGCTCGAGCAGTTGATCGGCTGATGTGCACGGGCCTCCTGGGAGGCCCTTGCATAACCTTCAGCACGTCTTAGGCAAGGCCCTGGCCCTGGTCAGTCCTGCAACGGCAAAGTGGCGTGCTGACGCAGCGTAGCCCCCAGGAAGTAGGCCGGGGCTCGCAGCCGGGACATCAGCATCAACACGATCCCCAGCACGGAGATGATCGCCGCGATCACGAACACCAGCCCAACCCCGCCCACGTGCGAGCCACTGCCGAAGTCCGGCGAGGCGCTGTCTATGGCCGTGCGCACGAAGATCACCGACAGGATGACCCCGCCCACCAAAGGGCACAGCCCGCGCATGAGCAAATGCCGAAGGCTGCCGAACAGGCTGCTGCGGAAATACCAGACGCAGGCGAAGGCCGTGAGTGAGTAATAGAAGCAGATCATCATGCCCAGGGCGGTGATGGTGTCGGCCAGTACGTTCTCGCTGAGCGTGCGCATGGTGACGTAGAAAAGTCCGGCGGCTACCCCGGCGCAGATCGTGGCGTAACGCGGCGTCTGTGAGCGCGGGCAGACCTTGGCAAACTTCTGCGGTACCGCCCCGTAATAGCCCATGGCAAGCAGGGTGCGCGCAGGCGAGACGAAGGTCGATTGCAAGGAAGCGGCAGTGCTGGCCAGTACCGCGATGGACATCAGGATTGCCAGCGGCCCCATGACCGGGCCGGCCAGGTGGGCGAACACGTTTTCCTGGATGCGCGGGTTGTTCAGGCCCAGCCCCGACTCGCTGATCCCGGCGAACTGCAAGGTGGCAATGGCCGTCAGCAAGTAGAGGCCCAGAATCAACAGCACGGTCCAGGTGGCTGCCTTGCCCGGAACCTCTTCGCTGCCTATCGATTCTTCACTGACGGTCAGGCATACGTCCCAGCCCCAGAAAATGAAGATCGACAAGGATAGGCCGGCGGCGAACGCCGAGAAGGATTCGACCCCGAACGGGTTGAACCAGGCGAAATCGAACGCCAGGGGCGGTGGCGCCGTTGTTTCGCCGAACGCTGCGAAGGCAAAGCCCACCAGTACCAGCAGTTGCAACGCCACCAGACCGTACTGCACGGTCATGGTCGTGGTCATGCCTCGGCAACAGATCCACACGGCCAAGGCAATGAACACGCAACAGGTCACGATGTTGATCAGCAAGTTGTCGGCCAGCGCCGCCAGTTCAGGGTTGCCCGTGATCTGGCCGAGGAACAGGTAGAAGAAATCCACCGCCACACCGGCCAGGTTCGACAGCACGATGGTAGTCGCCACCACCAGCCCCCAACCGCCGATCCACCCGATCATCGGGCCGAAGGCTCGCGCCGACCAGGTGAACGACGTACCACTGTCCGGCTCGGCCGAATTCAGCTCGCGATAACCCAGGGCCACCAGCAGCATGGGCAGGAACCCGACGATGAACACCGCCGGCAGGTGAGCCCCGACCTCGCGCACGGTCGGGCCCAAGGCGCCGGTAAGGGTGTAGACCGGGGCAATGGTGGAGATGCCCAGCACCACACTGGCCAGCAGCCCCAATCGGCCTTTGGCCAAGCCCTTGCCACCCTGTTGGATGCTTTCGCCAGCCGCCACATCGGGTGGGCGGCCGGCTTCTGTGTAATCGCTCATGAGTATCAGCCGTAGATGTTGGAATTGTTTTTAACAAGCCTCTCGCCAAGGCCTGCCCACTCAGAGCCCGCTGCGAAACCTTCCCCTGGCCTCATGCAGGCGCCTTGGCGCTACACGGTGTGCAGGTACCAGTTGTATTCGAGGTCGGAAATCGACACCTCGAATTCGGCCAGCTCGCTGTCCTTGCAGGCCGCGAAGATATCGATGTAGTGCGCACTGATGTATTGCCTGAGTACGTCACTGTCTTCCAGCGCACGCAACGCGTCGCGCAGGTTGTTCGCAAGGCTCTGTTCCAGTTGCTCGAAAGCATTGCCTTCAATGGGCGCCTGCGGCTCGATCTGGTGGGTCAGGCCATGGTGAACGCCAGCAAGAATCACCGCAAGCATCAGGTAGGGATTGGCGTCTGCACCTGCCACGCGATGTTCCAGGCGCGTGCTTCGGCTGTTTTCTGTCGGTACACGCAGGGCGACGGTACGGTTATCCAAGCCCCAGCCTGGGGCATTTGGCACATTGAACTGGGCGCCGAACCTGCGATACGAATTGATGTTCGGGCACAGGAAGGCCATGGACGCAGGTAGCGTCTGCAGCATGCCGCCGATAGCATGGCGCAGCGCGTCGCACCTCAGTGGGTCTTCGCTTGCAAAGAGGTTCCTGCCGCTGTGTTTTTCCACCAGCGACAGGTGAACATGTAGACCACTGCCCGCCTGGCCGGGATAGGGCTTGGCCATGAATGTCGTGTCCATTTCGTGGTCGTAGGCAACGTTCTTGATCAGGCGCTTGAGCAGGATCGCTTGATCACAAGCTTTCAGAGGGTCGGCCACGTGATGCAGATTGACCTTGAACTGCGCAGGCGCGCTTTCCTTGACGATGGCATCCACCGGCAAGCCCTGGGCCTTTGCCGCTTCGAGAATGTCCTGCAGGCAGTCGGCGTACTCGTCCAGGTCGTCGATGAAGTAGGCCTGGGTCGAATGGGCACGCTTTCCGGATAACGGCGAGCGCGGCGGCTGCGGTCGGCCATTGAGGTTGTCCTGGTCGATCAGGTAGAACTCGAGCGCCAACGCAACGCACAGGGTCAGGCCCAGCGCGTCGAACCGGCTCACGACCTGACGCAAGACCTCGCGCGGATCGGCGAAGAACGGCTGACCGTCCAGTTCGTGCATGGTCATGAGCAACTGGGCGGTGGGACGCTTCTGCCAGGGCTCGTGCGCAAGCGTACCGGCAATGGGGTAGCAGATGCGATCGGCATCGCCCATATCCAGGCCCAGCCCGGTGCTTTCCACGGTGGCGCCGTTGATATCGAGCGCAAACAGCGATGCCGGCAGGTTGATGCCTCGCTCATACACCTTGTGCAAGCTCGCCCGCTCGATGCGCTTGCCACGCACGACTCCATTCATATCGGCAATCAGCAAGTCGACGTACTGGGTGTCGGGATGTGCCTGCAGGAAGTCATTCATCTCACGTGAGGAAGAACGGGCGCACGGGGCTACCGACGTCATGGCTGTACATCCTTTGCTTGGCTGCGGCGATGTGGAGAGACGGCTGGCGCCTGGTAGGCGACGATGGTTGCAGCTGTTGTTGTTTTCACTTTCCCATCGTGGGGATTGGTAACCGCAGCGGGCGCATTGATTCCCGGGGGTCGTTTCACTATAAAATGGCTCTGACGCAACAGACATTGGCAATTCGGCAACGAGAGCGTGCACCAATGCAATATCAAATTACCCATGCCGATCTTTCCTTGGTTCTGGCGTTGGAACGCGGGCGCTCTCTGGCCAAGGCGGCCGAGTTGCTCAAGGTGGACGTATCGACCGTCTTCCGGTCGATACGCCGCCTGGAGTCGGCGCTGGGCACGGCTCTGTTCGTCAAGAGCCGCAAAGGCTACTTGCCTACTGATACTGCACAGGCCCTGGCCGAGCAGGCCGAGCGCGCCGAGCAAGCACTCGAGGCGGCGCGCATTGCCATGACCAGCGGTGAACAGGTCGTCAGCGGCACCGTGCGGCTGACCTGCACTGAGGCCGTCATGCACAGCCTGCTGCTGCCTGCACTGGCCGACTTCATGCAGAATTACCCCGCGCTGTCGCTGGAGATGGGCACCTCAAACGTGTTCGCCAACCTCAGCCGGCGAGATGCAGACATCGCCCTGCGCCTGACCAACACGCCGCCTGAGCACCTGGTAGGGCGCAACCTGGGCTCGACTTCCTACGTGATATGCGGCCAACCCCATTGGCGCGACCGCCTCGATGAAAGTGCCAGCGCGGTGCCATGGATCGCGCCGGATGACGCCATGCAGGACCATCCGACGGTGGTCTGGCGCAACCAGCAACACCCTGGCCTGAGCCCGCGCTACCAGTGCAGCGGCATGTCCACCATTGCCCAACTGGTCACCGCTGGCCTGGGCGTGGCAGCGCTGCCGGACTACATGGTGCATAGCCTGCCAGGGGTCGATGCACTCAGCGGGCCGCTGCCAGGTTGCGACACCCAGTTGTGGCTCTTGACCCGACCGGACTGCCGCGCGCTGCGCTCGGTCCAAACCCTCTTCGAGGAGCTCACCCCGCGGTTGCGCGACGCAATGCTCTGAGGTTATTGTCAGGACCATTGCAAGCGTCTATGGCGGCCCTTGCACTGCGTCCCAGAGGTATCGTCAGGCTTGGCAAACGCGGACGTGCACCGCAGTACCTGAATGACTCGCAGCGCACCGCACGGCGGCGCTCGACAAAACAGCGCTTCCCTATTGGCTGGTGAATTTTTATACTATCGAGTCCGCCTGCCCACTAATGGGCTGCACGCCTACCGCATTTGCTACTGAGGAAGACCATGGCCCGCGTAACTGTTGAAGACTGCCTGGAACACGTGGATAACCGTTTTGAGCTGGTCATGCTCTCGACCAAGCGCGCTCGCCAGCTGGCGACCGGCGGTAAAGAGCCACGCGTTGCGTGGGAAAACGACAAGCCCACCGTCGTTGCCCTGCGCGAAATCGCCGAAGGCATCGTGACCAACGAATTCATCGCCGCTGAAGAAATTGTCACCGAGGATCCGGTCTTTGCCGCGTTCGAGGACGAGTCGAACGAGGCTGTCTGATTGATGCCCGGTCGACGTCGCAAGGCGCAAGGCCCCCTATCTCGGCAGGAGGCTAAGCCATGCCGGGTATAGAGGCCTTGGCCGAACGGCTGTCGACTTACCTGGGCCCCGAACAGGTCAACCTGGTACGGCGTGCCTACTTCTACGCAGAACAAGCGCACGATGGGCAACGTCGCCGCAGTGGCGAGCCCTACGTAACGCACCCGTTGGCCGTGGCCAGCATCCTTGCCGACATGCACATGGACCATCAAAGCCTGATGGCGGCCATGCTCCATGACGTGATCGAAGACACCGGCATTGCCAAGGAAGCCCTCAGCCAGCAGTTTGGCGAGACGGTTGCCGAGCTGGTGGACGGCGTCAGCAAGCTGACCCAGATGAACTTCGAAACCAAGGCCGAGGCGCAAGCCGAGAACTTCCAGAAAATGGCCATGGCCATGGCACGCGACATTCGCGTGATCTTGGTCAAGCTGGCCGACCGCCTGCACAACATGCGCACCCTGGAAGTGCTGTCCGGTGAGAAACGACGCCGGATTGCCAAGGAAACCCTCGAGATCTACGCCCCCATCGCCAACCGCCTGGGGATGCACACGGTACGCGTCGAGTTCGAAGACCTTGGCTTCAAGGCCATGCACCCGATGCGCTCGTCGCTGATTCATCGCGCCGTCAAGAGTGCACGGGGCAACCGCAAGGAAATCGTCGCCAAGATCGAGCAGTCGCTGGCCAACTGCCTGGCTGCCGACGGTATCGAAGGCGAAATCAGTGGCCGGCAAAAACACCTCTATGGCATCTACAAGAAGATGCGCGGCAAGCGTCGCGCCTTCAACGAGATCATGGACGTGTATGCCTTCCGCATCATCGTCGACAAGGTCGATACCTGCTACCGCGTCCTCGGTGCCGTGCACAACCTGTACAAACCGCTGCCAGGGCGGTTCAAGGACTACATCGCCATTCCCAAGGCCAACGGCTATCAGTCGTTGCACACCACCTTGTTCGGCATGCACGGCGTGCCCATCGAAATCCAGATCCGTACGCGCGAAATGGAAGAGATGGCCAATAACGGTATCGCTGCGCACTGGCTGTACAAGGCCAATGGGGATGAGCAGCCCAAGGGCAACCACGCCCGTGCCAGGCAGTGGGTCAAAGGCATCCTTGAATTGCAGCAGCGTGCAGGCAACTCGCTGGAGTTCATCGAGAGCGTCAAGATCGACCTGTTCCCGGACGAGGTCTACGTCTTCACGCCCAAAGGCCGCATCATGGAGCTGCCAAAGGGCTCCACTGCCGTGGACTTCGCCTACGCGGTGCACACCGACGTTGGCAACAGCTGCATCGCATGCCGTATCAACCGGCGCCTGGCACCGCTCTCCGAGCCGTTGCAGAGTGGCTCGACGGTAGAGATCGTCAGCGCACCGGGGGCTCGACCCAATCCGGCCTGGCTCAATTTCGTGGTCACCGGCAAGGCGCGCACACATATTCGCCATGCGCTCAAGCAGCAGCGCCGCTCCGAATCCATCAGCCTGGGCGAGCGGCTGCTCAACAAGGTACTGACTGGTTTCGACAGCGCGCTGGAGCAGATTCCCCGCGAGCGCGTGCAGGCCATCCTCAGCGAATACCGCCTGGAGTTGATCGAAGACCTGCTTGAAGACATCGGGCTGGGCAACCGCATGGCTTACGTGGTCGCGCGCCGTCTGCTGTCTGCAGAAGGCGAGCAACTGCCGGCCCCCGAAGGTCCGCTGGCGATTCGCGGCACCGAAGGCCTGGTGCTCAGCTATGCCAAGTGCTGCACACCGATTCCGGGTGACCCGATCGTGGGCCACCTTTCGGCGGGCAAGGGCATGGTTGTGCACCTTGAGAACTGCCGAAACATCAGTGAAATTCGCCACAACCCCGAGAAATGCGTCCAGCTTTCCTGGGCCAAGGACATCACTGGCGAATTCAACGTCGAGTTGCGCGTAGAGCTGGAGCACCAGCGCGGCCTGATTGCCTTGCTGGCCAGCAGCGTCAACGCGGCCGATGGCAACATCGAGAAGATCAGCATGGACGAACGCGACGGCCGTATCAGCGTGGTCCAACTGGTGGTCAGCGTGCACGACCGCGTGCACCTGGCGCGTGTGATCAAGAAGCTGCGTACCCTGACCGGTGTGGTTCGCATCACCCGCATGCGTACGTAGTCCGCCAACCGCAAGGAGTCATCATGAGCAAGACCGTCATCAACAGCGACAAGGCCCCTGCCGCCATCGGCACCTATTCGCAGGCGATCAAGGCCGGTAACACCGTGTACATGTCTGGCCAGATCCCGCTGGATCCCAAGACCATGGAACTGGTCGAAGGCTTCGAGGCCCAGACCGTCCAGGTGTTCGAGAACCTCAAGGCTGTGGCCGAAGCAGCAGGCGGTTCGTTCAAGGACATCGTCAAGCTGAACATCTTCCTGACCGACCTGAGCCATTTCGCCAAGGTCAACGAGGTGATGGGTCGCTACTTCGAGCAGCCTTACCCCGCTCGCGCCGCCATCGGCGTGGCCGCGCTGCCAAAAGGCGCGCAGGTCGAGATGGACGCCATCCTCGTCATCGAGTGATGCCCCAGGCGGCGGGCATTGCCCTCGCCGCCTTCTCTCTCCTGGAAGGTTCCCGACATGCGCATAGCATTGCCTCTTACGCTGGCAGCCCTGGTCTTGGGCGGCTGCGCCAGCCACAAACCTGAAGACTTCAACGGCACCTGGATCAATCAGGACGCCATCACTGCGGCCGTCAAGCAAGGCAACCTTCGCCAGGCCCTGAACGAGCATGGCCCGGTCTTCGAGTGGAAGCTCGATGTTGCCACCCAGCGCGCCAGCTACAGCAACGGGTTCGAGGCCTCGGACGGCCAACTCAGCGCCAATGACAAGCAGTGGCTGGCCACCTTCGAAGGCGGTGCCACCGAGCAACTGTCGCTGGACGGCGACGAACTGCAAACAGTCGACCAGCAAGGCGCGAAACAGCGCTTCGAGCGTGCCAAGACGCCCAGTGGCAACAATGCGCCACTGGGCAGCAGCTTCGAGCAGGCGCTGTACCAGGCTTATCTCGGCGGCGCCTGGACAATCATGGAGGGCCCAGGCAAGGGCGCCAACGTAACGTTCAGCGACAGCGGCAACGTCACCGGCCTGCCCGGTCCGGATCGTTTCGCCCTGTGCCTGGCCGGTGATTGCGCAACGATGGGCGGCAGCAATGACAGCCTGTGGCTGGAGCGCAACCAGCGCGGGGCACCGTTCATCATCAAGCGCAATGGCAATCAGCTGGAAATCTTCCAGGCGGTGAACCGCGCCCAGCCGGATGAAATGCCGATGCTCGCAGCCGGCAAGCGCCAGTGGCTGCTGCAACACAACTGACGATAACCCCAGCCGGCGCGCAGGTAACACGCAAGCTACCTGCGCGCCGAGCAGGCGATCATTGCTTCAGGATCGCTGCGTAACCTTCCTTGTAACTGGGGTATTGCGGCGACCACCCCAGCTCCCGCGCGCGGGCGTTGCTGCAGCGCTTGCTGCCCGTGCGACGCACACGCTCCTCATCGGACCACTGCGTAACCCCCAACTGCTCACGCAGCCAGGCCACGACTTCGGCCAGCGGCGCCGGGCTATCGTCCACGCCGATGTAGCAATCGTCCAGCGCCTTGCCTTGGCTGTCGCATTGCAGCAGGAATGCCAGCAGGCTGGCAGCATCGTCCACGTGAATACGGTTGCCATACAACGGCGGTTGCTCGGCGACGCGATAACCCTGACGCACCTGACGCAACAGCCACTCTCGGCCTGGCCCGTAGATGCCGGTCAGGCGAACCACGCTGGCTGGCGCAGCACCGGACAGCGCCAGCCTTTCAGCCTCGAGCATGATGCGCCCCGAGTACCCCTCAGGTTCGGTGGCCGATTGCTCATCAACCCACTCCCCACCCTTGTGCCCAAACACGCTGCTGCTGGACACGAACAAAAGGCGTCGGGGTTGGTGCCCACGCTCGGCCAGCCAGCGCTGCACGTGACGCAACCCCTGGACATACGCCGCCTCATACCCTGCCTCGTCATGCTGGCTGGCAGCCACGCAATACACTACGTAGTCAGGTGCCCGCTCAGGCCAGGCAGCTGGGATATTCGGGTTCGACAGATCAGCCACAATCGGCGCTACGCCATCAGGCAACTGCGCCACCGAACGGCGCAGGCCGCTGACCTGCCAACCACGCGCCAGCATCTGCCGAGCCAGGCGACTGCCGACGTCCCCACATCCTACGATCAACACACTCAAGTCAGACATCTGAAGCCTCTAGGGCCGATTGCTCAGCCCGTCTGCAGGAGAAAAAGCAACAATATTACTTTTGTTAACAAGAATTACTTGCAATAATGGCGACCAAATTGTTCTCGGCCTGCCTCGAGGCCTTGAAGAACGCTCACCCATCATCTTCATCAGGTCCGGCCAGCATGACACGTACCCAACCTTCCGCTTCGCCAACCCCATCGCGCGCCTGGCGCGCCACCGCTGCGCTGATTCTCAGCCTGGCGCTGGCCCCGGTCGCTATGGCCGATGAGCCCAATGCCGCTGCCCCAGTGACGGCCCCAGCGGCCAGCGCTGCTGCGCCAGCTAGCGCTCCGGCCGGCGAAGCGGCACCGGGTACCGTTGCACAGGCTCCGGCTGCTGCAGACCCTGACGCGCAAGCCCTGGTGGAAGATACCTCGCTCGGCATGGCCCATGATCTGTCGCCCTGGGGCATGTACAAGAACGCCGATGTCGTGGTCAAGGCCGTCATGATCGGCCTGGCCATCGCCTCGATCATCACTTGGACCATCTGGATCGCCAAAGGCTTCGAGTTGATGGGCGCCAAGCGCCGCCTGCGCGGGGAAATCGCCCGCCTGAAGAAATCCGCCAGCCTCAAGGAAGCCAGCGAAGTCTCCGACAAGCAAGGCACCCTGGCCCACACCCTGGTTCACGATGCGCTCGAGGAAATGCGCCTGTCGGCCAATGCCCGCGAAAAGGAAGGCATCAAGGAGCGTGTGAGCTTCCGCCTGGAGCGACTGGTACACGCCAGCGGACGAAATATGAGCAGCGGCACGGGCGTGCTGGCCACCATTGGTTCTACTGCGCCATTCGTGGGCCTGTTCGGCACCGTGTGGGGCATCATGAACAGCTTCATCGGCATCGCCAAGACCCAGACCACCAACCTCGCCGTGGTCGCCCCGGGTATTGCCGAAGCGCTGCTGGCCACTGCACTGGGCCTGGTTGCCGCCATCCCGGCAGTGGTCATCTACAACGTCTTCGCCCGCTCCATCGCCGGCTACAAGGCGCAGGTGTCCGACGCTTCGGCCCAGGTGCTGCTGCTAGTCAGCCGTGACCTGGACCATCAGGGCAGCGATCGCGCCGCCCCGCACATGGTGAAAGTGGGGTAAGCCATGGGCCTGCATCTTAACGAAGGTGGCGACGACCTCGCCGAAAACCACGAAATCAACGTGACGCCGTTCATCGACGTGATGTTGGTGCTGCTGATCATCTTCATGGTCGCAGCGCCCCTTGCCACGGTCGACATCAAGGTCGACCTGCCTGCTTCGACGGCCAAGCCGGCGCCCAGGCCCGAGAAGCCTGTCTTCGTCAGCGTCAAGGCCGACCAGAAGCTCTATGTCGGTGATGACCCGGTCCCAACGCCCGAGCGCCTTGGCCCGATGCTGGACGCCAAGACCAAGGGTGACAAGGACACCACCATCTTCTTCCAGGCCGACAAAGGCGTGGACTACGGTGACCTGATGGAAGTGATGAACAACATGCGCGCGGCCGGCTACCTCAAAGTCGGTCTGGTAGGTCTTGAGACGGCAGCCAAGAAATGACGAAGACGCGGCACAATCTGGCGCGTTACAGCGGCAGCCTGGCGCTTGTGCTGGGTGTCCATGCCGTCGCTGTGCTGCTCATGCTCAACTGGTCGGTGCCCCAGGCCATCGAACTGCCGCCGGCAGCCATGATGGTCGAACTGGCACCGCTGCCGGAGCCTGCGCCACCACCCCCTCCCAAAGCAGTTCCCCAGCCACCGGCGCCGGTCGAAGAACCCCCGCTGCCGAAGGTAGTGGAAGCCCCTAAACCCAAGATTGCCATTCCCAAGCCGCCCAAGCCGAAGGCCAAGCCACAGCCGCCCAAGCCTGAGAAAAAGCCTGAGCCGCCGAAGGAAGCGCCGCCCACCAAGGAAACGGTAGACGCGCCGCCGAGCAATACGCCGCCGCAGAAGTCCGCAGCGCCCGCGCCGAGCGTCGCATCCAACAGCACCGCACTGCCGACCTGGCAGAGTGACCTGTTGCGCCACCTGGCGAAGTACAAGCGGTACCCGGAAGACGCGCGGCGCAGAGGCTTGCAGGGCATCAATCGCCTGCGCTTCGTGGTCGATGCCGAGGGCAAGGTCGTGTCGTATTCACTGGCCGGTGGGTCGGGTAGTGCGTCCCTGGACCGGGCAACCATGGAAATGATTCGGCGCGCGGGCAAGGTGCCCAAACCGCCAGCTGAGCTGCTGAACAACGGGACGATCGAAGTCGTCGCGCCGTTCGTTTACTCACTGGACCGCCGCTGACGTTTTGTTTCTGTCACAAGTCGGCAAGTCTGATAACGTGCGTCTATCGATTGCAGCCGCTATGCTGGGCTCGCAACTTCATGGACGCACGTTATGACCCTCACAGAACTCCGTTACATCGTCACACTCGCCCAGGAACAGCACTTCGGCCATGCGGCCGAGCGTTGCCATGTGAGCCAGCCTACCCTCTCGGTGGGTGTGAAGAAGCTCGAGGATGAGCTCGGCGTACTGATCTTCGAACGCAGCAAGAGCGCGGTGCGCCTCACGCCGGTTGGCGAAGGCATCGTGGCCCAGGCTCAGAAAGTGCTCGAACAGGCTCAGGGCATCCGCGAACTGGCCCAGGCCGGCAAGAACCAATTGACCGCCCCGCTCAAGGTGGGCGCGATCTACACCGTCGGCCCCTACCTCTTTCCTCACCTGATCCCCCAGCTGCACCGTGTGGCCCCGCAGATGCCGTTGTACATCGAGGAAAATTTCACCCATGTGCTGCGTGAGAAGCTGCGTAACGGTGAACTGGACGCGGTGATCGTCGCCTTGCCCTTCAACGAGGCCGACGTGCTGACCCTGCCGCTCTATGACGAGCCTTTCTGCGCACTGATGCCAGCCGACCACCCGTGGACGGCGAAGAAAACCATCGATGCGGCATCGCTCAACGACAAGAGCCTGTTGCTGCTGGGCGAGGGTCACTGCTTCCGTGACCAGGTGCTGGAGGCGTGCCCCACCCTGAACAAGGGCGGTGAAGGCGCCCGCCACACCACGGTCGAATCCAGCTCGCTGGAAACCATCCGCCACATGGTGGCCTCTGGGCTGGGTGTCTCCATCCTGCCGCTGTCTGCCGTGCACAGTCATCACTACGCACCGGGCGTGATCGAAGTGCGTCCGCTGACTGCACCAGCGCCGTTTCGTACCGTGGCGATCGCGTGGCGCGCCAGTTTCCCGCGGCCCAAGGCCATCGAGATTCTTGCCGACTCGATCCGCCTGTGCTCGGTCGCCAAAACGCCCACCGAGCAAACTGCCTGAGCCATGAGTGAGTTGTCGAAGGTACCGGTCACTGTGCTCAAGGGTGTCGGTGACGCCATGGCGCAGAAGCTTGCCAAGGTGGGCCTGGAAAACCTGCAGGACGTGTTGTTTCACCTGCCCTTGCGTTACCAGGATCGCACCCGCGTGGTGCCGATCGGGCAACTGCGGCCAGGGCAGGACGCGGTGATCGAGGGCGTGGTCAGCGGCGCGGACGTGACCATGGGCAAGCGACGTAGCCTGGTCGTTCGTCTGGGCGACGGGAGCGGCGTGCTGAGCCTGCGCTTCTACCATTTCAGCAACGCACAGAAGGAAGGGCTCAAGCGCGGCACTCACCTGCGTTGCTATGGCGAAGCCCGGCCGGGCGCATCGGGCCTGGAGATCTATCATCCGGAATACCGTGCACTGAACGGCGACGAACCGCCGCCGCCGGTCGAACAGACGCTTACCCCGATTTACCCGTCTACCGAGGGGCTCACCCAGCAACGGCTACGCCTGCTCTGCCAACAGAGCCTGGCCTTGCTCGGGCCGCGCAGCCTGCCGGACTGGCTGCCCGAGGAGCTTGCGCGCGATTATCAGCTGGCCCCGTTGGACGATGCCATACGGTACTTGCACAACCCGCCGGCTGATGCCGACCTCGATGAGCTTGCCGAAGGCCACCACTGGGCCCAGCACCGCTTGGCATTCGAAGAGCTGCTGACCCACCAGTTGTCGCAGCAGCGATTGCGCGAAAGCCTGCGCAGCCTGCGCGCGCCGGTGCTGCCCAAGCCATCACGCCTGCAGGACGAGTACCTGGCCAATCTCGGCTTCAAGCCTACCGGGGCGCAGCAGCGGGTCGCCAATGAAATTGCCTACGACCTCAGCCAGCACGAACCCATGCTGCGCCTGGTGCAAGGTGATGTGGGCGCCGGCAAGACCGTGGTCGCGGCACTGGCAGCCCTGCAGGCGTTGGAGGCGGGTTACCAGGTTGCGCTGATGGCACCTACCGAGATTCTTGCCGAGCAGCACTACATCACCTTCAAGCGCTGGCTGGAGCCACTGGGCATCGAAGTCGCCTGGCTGGCCGGCAAGCTCAAGGGCAAGGCCCGGGTCAGTGCACTGGAGCAGATCGCCGCCGGTGCGCCAATGGTGGTGGGTACCCACGCCCTGTTCCAGGAAGAGGTCAAGTTCAAGCACCTCGCCCTGGCCATCATCGACGAGCAGCACCGTTTTGGCGTTCAGCAGCGTCTGGCTTTGCGCAAAAAGGGTGTGAATGGCGAGTTGTGTCCTCATCAGCTGATCATGACGGCGACGCCCATTCCGCGCACGTTGGCCATGAGCGCCTATGCTGACCTGGATACTTCCGTGCTGGACGAATTGCCTCCCGGGCGTACACCGGTCAACACGGTGCTGGTGGCCGACAGCCGTCGCTTCGAAGTGGTCGAGCGGGTACGCGCCGCCTGTGCTGAAGGGCGTCAGGCCTACTGGGTCTGTACCCTTATTGATGAGTCTGAAGAGCTGACCTGCCAGGCCGCCGAGAGCACCTACGAGGAACTTGGCAGCGCCCTGGGCGAATTGCGGGTCGGGCTGATTCACGGGCGTATGAAACCGGCAGAAAAAGCCGAGATCATGGCGCAATTCAAAGCCGGTGATCTGCAGCTGCTGGTTGCCACGACCGTGATCGAAGTCGGCGTCGATGTGCCCAACGCCAGCCTGATGATCATCGAAAACCCGGAGCGCCTGGGGTTGGCCCAGCTGCACCAGTTGCGTGGGCGGGTGGGCCGTGGCAGCGCTGCCAGCCACTGCGTTCTGCTGTATCACCCGCCCTTGTCACAGGTGGGCCGCGAGCGCCTGGGCATCATGCGCGAAACCAATGATGGCTTCATCATCGCGGAAAAGGACCTGGAGCTGCGCGGCCCGGGCGAGATGCTCGGCACGCGCCAGACGGGTCTGCTGCAGTTCAAGGTCGCTGACCTGATGCGCGATGCCGATCTGCTCCCGGCCGTTCGTGATGCAGCCCAGGCATTGGTGGCCCGCTGGCCGGAACATGTCAGCCCCTTGCTTGAACGCTGGCTGCGTCACGGGCAACAGTACGGCCAAGTCTGACCCAAGCGGTCAATGGATCCAGCCTCCCGGCGAGGCTGGTTATACTTCGCTTTTAGGAACCAGTGGACACGGACCATGACTCAAGCTGCCTTGGACACCGCAACCCCACAAACACCGTCGGTTATCCGGTTGCTGCTCGACAAGCTCGGCGTTGCCTACCGTGAGGTGTTGGCGCATCCCCCCCCGCCGGCTCAAGCCTGTGTACAGGCGGTGCTGCTGGACGACGAGGTGGGCGCACTGATGGTGCTGCTGCCGCAAAGCCAACTGCTGGACCTGAGCCGGCTCACCGAGCTGACTGGCCGGACACTCACCGCTGTGCCGGTGCCCCGCTTGCGCCAAATGCTGGAAAAACACCATCTCAAGGTTCTCCCGGGCATACCGGCGCTGACCAGCTCACCTTGCCAGTACGAAAAAAGCCTGCTCGAACCCGCGACCGTGTTCATTCAGTCAGGCCAGGAAGGCCTGCTGCTGGCCATCGACCGTGACCCGTTCAAACGCCTGCTGAGCAAAGCCAGCGCCAGCGCATTCGGGCAGGAGGTGCAGGCCATTGCCCTGAACCTGGACCGTCCAGACGATGACACCCGCGAGATTAGCCAGGCAGTTCAGGCCTTCACTGCACGACGCATTCAAAAGCGGCTCGAAGAAACCATCGAAATCCCGCCCCTGGCCGATACCGCGCAGAAGATCATGAAGCTGCGTGTCGACCCGAATGCCAGCATCGACGATATCACCGGGGTGGTGGAAACCGACCCGGCGCTGGCTGCGCAGGTCGTGAGCTGGGCGGCATCGCCCTATTACGCCTCGCCCGGCAAGGTACGCTCGGTCGAAGATGCGATTGTCAGGGTGCTGGGTTTCGATCTGGTGATCAACCTGGCCTTGGGCCTGGCCATGGGCAAGACGCTCAGCCTACCCAAGGACCAGCCTCAGCAAGCGACGCCTTACTGGCAGCACTCCATCTACACAGCGGCTGTCATCGAGGGCCTTACCCGTGCAATGCCCCGTGCCGAACGACCTGAGGCAGGCCTCACCTACCTTGCCGGCCTCCTGCACAATTTCGGGTACTTGCTGCTGGCACATGTGTTTCCGCCGCATTTTTCGCTGATCTGTCGCCATTTGGAGGTCAACCCCCATCTGTGCCACACCTATGTGGAGCGCCACCTTCTAGGGATCAGCCGCGAGCAGATTGGTGCCTGGCTGATGAAGCTGTGGGACATGCCCGAGGAGTTGTCCACGGCGCTGCGCTTCCAGCATGACCCCACCTACGAGGGCGACTATGCAGCCTTTCCCAACCTGGTCTTCCTCGCTACTCGATTGCTTCGCTCAAGGGGTATAGGCTCGGGCCCGAAAGAGGAAATTCCCGATGCATTGCTTGAGCGCCTTGGGCTTTCCCGCGACAAGGCCAATGATGTCGTGAACAAGGTACTCGAGGCCGAGACCTTGCTGCGCGAGCTTGCGTCCCAGTTCACTGCGCCACACTGATTGACTGGGGCCGTTGCTCGGCCCCTGCGCGGTCAATGCTTCTTTTTGGGTTTCAGGTACTTCATCAGGCCCTGGAACCACATCACCAAGGCCGGGTTGCCCTTGATCTGGATCGCCTTATCCTGGATGCCCTGCATGAATGCCAGCTGCTTGTTGCGCGCCTGCAGGGTAGTGAAGCCATAGGCAGCATCCTTGAAGGCGATGGCGAAGGCAGGCTGCGCGAACGCGCCCCCTTTGCTACGGATGCGTTCGTTGGCGACGATGAAGTGCCGAGCGATCTTGCCGTCGAGGGTTTGCATCTGGAACACCAGATCCTTGCCCTTGAGCTGCTGCTGGAAGGCCGGATTGTTTCGGCTTGCCCTGGCCATCAGCAGGCCCATGACCCAGAGAAGTAAGCGGAACTTCATTTGAGCGTCTCGTCTAAAAAGTGACTGTGCGCGCCAGTTTATCCGCTTTATATGCTTTGCAGGGGCTAAACGAATGTTTTTTCGTATGCAAAGACAACGGGCGCTGCCGGCGCCCGTTTGATCGTCATGCCGCTGACAGGCCTAGGTCATTTAGTCTTTTTAGCAGGCTTGGCGGGCACGTTGATACTGTCGCGCAAGTTCTTGCCTGGCTTGAAGGCTACCGTGTTGCTTGCCTTGATCTTGACGGGCTCACCCGTCTGCGGGTTTTTACCGGTTCGCGCCCCACGATGACGCTTCTCGAACGTGCCGAACCCCACCAGCGTCACTGTATCGTTGTTCACAGCCTGGGTAATGCTTTCGAGAATCGCGTTCAGCACCTGGTTGGCCTGGTCTTTGGTCAGGTCGGTCTTCTCGGCGATGACAGCGGCGAGTTCTGGTTTGCGCATGATGATGAAGCCTCTTTGACGGAATTCTTGTTGTTATGCCGTGCTGCCTCAAGGGCAGCGTTCAAGGCGCCACGGGCTCTAAGCCGCGGCAGACGAGTGTGAGAATGGCACGCGCTTGAGTACCGCGCCAGTATCGGTACGGCCATAATGCGCAGGCAAAAAAGGCATACCCGACAGTTCGGGCGCTATTTACGCCATGACCGGTGGAAGCTGGCGATTGAGCGTCAGTCTTTCCATCACGGTACTGCCGGTAAGGGCGTACCCGATCAGCTGGCCATCGGCGGCGTGGCAGAGCGCTTTGACGTCATTGCCCTCACCCTCTGCCTGCCACGTACCGAACTGCCCATTCGGCGGTGGCGACACCACCACAGGACAGGCAGGCGTCTTGACGGTGATGGGCATTGGCCCATAGCTGACGGCAGTGGGGGTGCCAGTCAGTGTCTGCGCCAGCGCTCGAACGCCACTCATCAACGGCATCACGTAGAGCAGGCTGATGCCGTCAACCTCGGCACAATCGCCCAAGGCGTGGATATTGGCATGGGAGGTACGCAGGAATCGGTCCACACAGATACCCCGCCCAGTCTGCAGGCCCGCTGCGGCAGCCAGGTCCGTTCGTGGGCGCAGGCCTACGGCCGACACGACCAGGTCGCACGCGATGACCTGGCCGTCGGACAGCTGTGCACGCACGCCATGCCCCTGGCGCTGCAAGCGCGTCAGCACGGGCCCGAGATGAAACCGAATGCCGATACCCTGTAGCCCGCTCTGTACCGCCTGGGCCGCTGCCGGGTGCAACAGGGTGGGCATGATCTGCTCGCAGGGCGCGACCACATCAACCTCGAAACCACCAAGACGCATGTCGTTGGCAAACTCACAGCCGATAAGACCGGCGCCCAGGATCAATACCCGCTGCTTGCCGTCAGCCGCGGCGCGCAGGCGCGCGTAGTCTTCAAGGTCGTTGATCGGGAAGATCAGGTCGCTGGCGTCACCTTCCACAGGCACGCTGATGGTCTGTGCACCCAGCGCCAGGACGAGATCGCGATAGGGCACTGCCTCCTCGCCAATCCACAGGCGCTTGTGGCCTGGGTCGATACCCGTTATGCGCGTATGGGTGCGCACCTCGACGTTCAATTGCTCGGCCATGGCGCCGGGCTCGGCCATGCACAGCCCCTCGGCGTCCTTCTGCTTGGCGAAGCCGGTCGAGAGCATGGGCTTGGAGTAGGACCGCCCATCATCGGCAGTGATCATCAGCACGGGGGTGAGTGCATCGAACTTGCGTAATTCCCGGGCAAGGTTGTAGCCCGCAAGCCCGGTGCCAATGATGACTACAGGAGGCGTCATGGGGATTTCCTCGATCAACCGATGGCGATCATTTCAAAGTCGCTCTTGCCAACCCCGCAGTCTGGGCAGAGCCAGTCTTCGGGTACGTCTTCCCAACGCGTGCCGGGCGCGATTCCATCATCCGGCCAGCCATCGGCTTCGTCATAGATCAGACCGCAGACAATACATTGCCACTTTTTCATCGGAACGGGTTTCCTCGGTTCAGGCTCGGCTTGGGTTTGGACTTGCGGCCTCTTTACGGGCCAAGGTGCAATCGAAAGGCTTTGTAGCGGCCCTGCGGGCAGTATGCAAGCAGTCGGGGCATTCATGCTAAGCTCGCGGCCTCTTTGGTTGTAACAAGCAGACCGACGTGTCGTACCCAACCCCGCACGCAGCCGCTGTCGCGTGGCTAGCGTATCCACAGGTGCAGGCCAGCCTCGCCCCCTTCATGCTGGACTGGTTGTTCGATGAGGGCTCGCTCACACGTCGGCTGACCCGACTGTCCGGCGACGATTTCTGCGTAACGCCCCTGTTCGAAGGCTGGCAGTCGCTGCGCGAGGATGAATGCCAGGCCCTTGGCATCGCGCTCGGCGCCCAGGGTTGGGTCAGGGAAGTGTTCCTGCGCGGGCATGGCCAGCCGTGGGTATTCGCCCGCAGCGTAGCCAGCCGTGCGGCACTCGAACGTGGCGGCCTGGACCTTGAATCGCTCGGTAGTCGCTCGCTGGGCGAGCTGCTGTTCTGCGATCGAGCGTTCACCCGCCATCCCCTGCAGGTATGCCACTACCCCGAAGCCTGGCTCCCTGCTGAAGTTGCAAGCCCAGGCTTGTGGGGACGTCGTTCGCGCTTCTCCCGAGATGAACTCGACCTGCTTGTCGCCGAAGTGTTCCTGCCGGCGTTGTGGCAGGTGGCACGCGAGGATACCCGCTGATGTACCTGCAACTGCTCAAATCGCTGAACCGCCTTCATCCGCGCGCCTGGGACTTTGTCCAGCTAAGTCGCATGGACAGGCCCATCGGCATTTATCTGCTGCTCTGGCCAACCCTGTCGGCGGTGTGGATTGCAGGTCAGGGTTCACCCTCGTTGGCCAATGTGCTGATCTTCGGGTTGGGCGTGGTGCTCATGCGCGCGGCTGGTTGCTGCATCAATGATTTTGCCGACCGCAAGGTGGATGGACACGTCAAGCGTACCGCCGATCGACCCTTGGCCAGTGGGCGTGTACGCCCCCGCGAAGCGCTGACGCTGTTTGCTGTTTTGGTAGGCGTGAGTTTCCTGCTGGTGCTGTGCACCAACAGTCAAACCGTCTGGCTTTCGTTCGCGGCCGTCGCGCTCGCATTTTGCTACCCCTTCATGAAGCGCTACACCTACTATCCACAGGTGGTGCTGGGCGCCGCCTATTCGTGGGGTATCCCCATGGCCTTCACCGCTGCCGGCGGCGAGCTGCCGGCCGCTGCCTGGCTGCTGTACATCGCCAACCTGCTGTGGACGGTGGCTTATGACACCTACTACGCCATGGTCGATCGCGACGATGACCTGAAGATCGGTGTGAAGTCCACGGCCATCCTGTTCGGCGAGGCTGACCGGGTGATCATCCTGAGCTTGCAGGGCCTTTCGCTGGGCTGCCTGATGCTGGCCGGCAGCAGCTTCGCCCTCGGCGGCTGGTTCTACCTGGGCCTGCTGGGCGCCGCGTGCTGTTTCGCCTGGGAATTCTGGTCCACCCGCCGCCTGGATCGAGACGCATGCTTCAAGGCGTTCCTGCACAACCACTGGGCCGGGCTGATGGTGTTCATGGGCGTGGTACTGGATTACGCGCTACGTTGAGCGGTGGGCTGAGGCGCGGCACCACCTCAGCAAGGTCCACCTGGTCCACACCGCATGAGGATTCACCGTATCGAGGGGGTAAAGCGTCGGTTACAGGTGCAACCGCCGCCCCGTCAAGCCTGGCCCAGTCATTGAATGTCGCGAGAACCGCCAACACCCTGTCACACAGCTGCAATAATTCCGTTATCTAATGCGGGGCCAAGACAGCGAATCCAGGAGAGGTTTTGAGCATGGCTGGCAGGAATATTCTGATCGTCGACGACGAGGCGCCCATCCGCGAGATGATTGCCGTGGCCCTGGAGATGGCAGGTTATGAGTGCCTGGAAGCAGAAAGCTCCCAACAGGCCCATGCCATCATCGTCGACCGTAAGCCGGACCTGATTCTGCTGGACTGGATGCTCCCCGGCACCTCGGGCATCGAACTGGCCCGGCGGCTCAAGCGCGACGAGCTGACCGGGGACATTCCGATCATCATGCTCACCGCCAAGGGCGAGGAAGACAACAAGATCCAAGGCCTGGAAGTGGGTGCGGACGACTACATCACCAAGCCGTTTTCGCCGCGTGAGCTGGTAGCCCGCCTCAAGGCCGTGCTGCGACGTACCGGCCCCAGTGATGGCGAGACGCCGATCGAGGTCGGCGGACTGCTACTGGACCCTATCAGCCATCGCGTCACCATCGATGGCAAGCCGGCCGAGATGGGGCCCACCGAGTACCGCCTGCTGCAATTCTTCATGACCCATCAGGAACGCGCCTATACCCGCGGCCAGTTGTTGGACCAGGTATGGGGGGGCAATGTCTATGTCGAGGAACGCACGGTCGATGTCCACATTCGCCGCTTGCGCAAGGCGCTGGGTGAGGCGTATGAAAACCTGGTACAAACGGTTCGCGGCACAGGCTACCGCTTTTCGACCAAGGTCTGACCTGAAACGCAGCACTCGGCTCAAAGCCGTCGAATGGACGTGAACGCGCTACCGATCCGCTTCTGCATGCAGGTTCGTGCTTGCTGTTGATCGCTGGATTCGAAGGATCCCCAATTGAACCAGAACTGGCATGCGACCTTGATTCGCCACCTGCTGCTGTTGATCACCCTTAGCCTGATCGGTGGCCTGGCCAGTGGCTACTATGGCTGGAGCCTGGCCATTGGCCTGGCTCTCTACCTGGGCTGGACGCTCAAGCAACTGCTGCGCCTGCATGCCTGGCTGCGCAATCACCAACCGGACGAAGCACCGCCGGACGGCTACGGCCTATGGGGCGAGGTGTTCGACAGCATCTACCATCTGCAACGCCGCGACCAGCGTGTGCGTGGCAGGCTTCAAGCGGTGATCGACAGGGTGCAGGAATCCACCGCAGCGCTGCGCGACGCCGTGATCATGCTCGACAGCCACGGCAACCTGGAGTGGTGGAACCGCGCAGCCGAGACGCTCCTGGGCTTCAAGACACCCCAGGACGGCGGCCAGCAGGTGACCAACCTGGTGCGGCACCCGCGCTTCAAGGAATACTTCGAAACCGAAAACTATGTCGAGCCACTGGAGATTCCATCCCCCATCAACGATCGCATGCGGGTGCAACTGCACATCACACGCTACGGCAACAACGAACACCTGATGCTGGTCCGGGACGTGACCCGCATCCATCAGCTCGAACAGATGCGCAAGGACTTCGTGGCCAACGTGTCCCACGAACTGCGAACGCCGCTGACCGTGATTGCCGGCTACCTGGAAACCCTGTTGGATAACGTCGAGGACGTGAACCCCCGCTGGCGCCGCGCGTTGCAGCAGATGAGCCAACAGGGCTCGCGCATGCAAACGCTGCTCAACGACCTGCTGCTGCTGGCCAAGCTGGAGGCCACCGACTACCCGTCCGACAACCAGCCAGTGGCCGTGGACACCCTGCTCAGTGCGATCAAGCAAGACGCGCAAGCGTTGTCCGGGCCGCGCAACCAGCGCATTACCCTGGAGGCCGAGCCAGGCATCTGGCTCAAGGGCAGCGAGTCGGAATTGCGCAGCGCGTTCTCCAACCTGGTGTTCAATGCCGTCAAGTACACGCAGGACGAGGGCAGCATTCGCATTCGCTGGTGGGCCGATGCCCAAGGCGCCCATCTGTCGGTGCAAGACTCAGGGCCCGGAATCGATGCCAAGCACCTGCCACGGCTGACAGAGCGCTTCTATCGGGTGGATTCGAGCCGTGCATCTCATACCGGTGGCACGGGCCTTGGGCTGGCAATCGTCAAGCATGTGCTGATGCGCCACCGCGGGCGCCTGGAGATCAGCAGCGTGCCAGGCCATGGCAGCACCTTCACCTGCCATTTTGCAGTGGCACAACAGGTCACAGGTAAGGTTTGAGGCCGTTCGGGCCACTTTGCAGCACCGATCAAGTGCTCACCCTTTGCTTTTACCGCCCTAGCCGCTACATTTGATCCCTTGCGCCGGCTGGAGCCGGCACTTTTCTCATCTTCAAGACGGATCCCGTACAAACTCCATCATGGACCCTTCCCCTGGTATCAGCCTCACCTCCCTGTTCGCCGATTTCGGCATGATCATTTTTGCTTTGGTCCTGGTGCTGCTCAACGGCTTCTTCGTTGCCGCCGAGTTCGCCATGGTCAAGCTGCGCGCAACCCGCGTGGACGCCATCGCCGAGCAGCACGGCTGGCGCGGCAGCATCCTGCGCAAGGTTCACAACCAGCTCGATGCCTACCTCTCTGCCTGCCAGCTCGGCATCACCTTGGCCTCGCTGGGGCTGGGCTGGGTGGGCGAGCCGGCCTTCGCGCACTTGCTCGAACCGCTGCTGGCCTACTTTGGCGTCGATACCCCTGAGCTGATCAAGGCCGTCTCGTTCTTCGTCGCCTTCTTCGTGATCTCATACCTGCACATCGTGGTGGGTGAGCTGGCGCCCAAATCGTGGGCCATTCGCAAGCCGGAACTGTTGTCGCTGTGGACCGCGGTACCGCTGTACCTGTTCTACTGGCTGATGTACCCGGCCATCTACCTGCTCAATGCCAGCGCCAACACGATCCTGCGCATTGCCGGCCAAGGCGAACCCGGCCCGCACCACGAGCACCACTACAGCCGGGAGGAGCTCAAGCTGATCCTGCACTCCAGCCGCGGCCAGGACCCAAGCGATCAAGGCATGCGCGTGCTGGCGTCCGCGGTGGAAATGGGTGAGCTGGAAGTGGTGGACTGGGCCAACTCTCGCGAAGACATGGTCATCATCGACGCCCATGCCCCGCTCAAGCAGATACTGGCCCTGATCCGCCGTCACAAGTTCAGCCGCTACCCGGTGTACGACACCGAGCGCGAGGAGTTCACGGGCCTGCTGCATATCAAGGACCTGCTACTCGAACTCGCCGAACTCGAACACCTGCCTGAAACCATTGACCTGGAAGACCTGGCTCGCCCACTGGAGCGCGTCTCCAGGCACATGCCGCTGTCCCAATTGCTCGAGCAGTTCCGCAAGGGCGGTGCGCACTTCGTGCTGGTCGAGGAGGCCGATGGCAAGGTCATCGGTTACCTGACCATGGAAGATGTACTGGAAGTGCTGGTGGGCGACATCCAGGACGAACACCGCAAGACCGAGCGCGGCATCCTGGCCTATCAGCCAGGAAAGCTGCTGGTGCGCGGCGATACTCCGCTGTTCAAGGTCGAGCGCTTGCTGGGCGTGGACCTGGACCATATCGAGGCAGAGACACTGGCCGGCCTGGTCTACGAAACACTCAAGCGCGTACCGGAAGAAGAAGAGGTGCTCGAGGTCGAAGGGCTGCGCATCATCGTCAAGAAAATGAAAGGCCCCAAGATCGTGCTGGCCAAAGTGCTCAAGCTGGACTGAGCACATAGAAGCCCTGCCCCGCCCTGATCAGGGGTTGCCTGCGGTGTAGTCGGGCAGCCCACTGATCGGCCGGTCGAACCGATAGGGAATCGATTCGAGCGCCAGCCCCACGTTGCGCTGAACCACGAAGTGTAGATGGGGCCCGGTGCTGTTGCCGGTATTGCCCGACTTGGCCAACACCTGCCCTTGGCGCACACGCTGCCCGGACGCGACCACGATCGACCCGCGCATCAAGTGCAGGTACACCCCCATGGTGCCGTCAGGGTGCAGAATGCGGACAAAGTTGCCCGAGGGATTGTCCCCTCGCCCGCTCTGCTCGCTGCGCGTGCTCACCACTACCCCTTCGCGTGCCGCCACGATAGTGGTGCCCTCGGGCATGGCGATATCCATTGCATAGCGCCCCTTGGGCCCGAAGTGGCTGAACCTGCCATTGGGCCCTTGGCTCACACGAAACGGCCCACCTACCCATGGAAACGCATAGCGATAACCTTGTGGGCGCTTGCCGGGGTCGCCCATGGCCTGCAGCAGCGTGGAGCGGTAGTTGAGCAGCTTGCCTGGCTGGCCCCGGACGATGCTGAGCACTTGGGTCGAACGCGGCGGCAACAGACGCCGCACGGTCCGGGGCGCGTCGCCACCCTGCGCGTTAACCAGGTTATCCAGGCGCAGTTCAACCTGCACGGCGACCGGCAGTTCGTTGCGGGCCGAGAAGCTCACGCCGCCCTGGAACACGATCGCGTTGAGACGCACGTCGTGTTCGTTGATCTCCACGGTGGACTCATCCACGACCGTGGGCTTGATGCCCGGGCCGGGTCGCTGCGCATAGGACACCCTTCCCGTTTCATCGGTAACTGGATGCAGCGTCACGCCCAGGCTAGAGGCGCTGACCAGGGTTAACGCACATAGCAGCAGGCGTGAATGCATGATGGTGGCTTTTTGACAGTGAAGGACCTGTCCAAGCCTAGCAGCAGACACCCTGATCACCATGACAGTTGGTCGGATGCTGCTGGCCAGCTCGCTGTTGCGGCGGCCCGTCAGGCCCCTGGCGTGAAATGCTTCTGGGCAGTGCCGCGGGCGATCAGGCGGGACAGGTAGTCCAGCTTCTGGGCGTCTTGATCGACGAACTTGAACGTCAATTGCAGCCAGTCGCTGTCAGGCTTGGGCTCGAAGGCCGCCACCGCGTGCAGGTAACCATTCAAACGCGCGATTTCCGCGTTCTCGCCCTGCTCCAGGTTCAGCACAGCGCCTTCGAGCACTTGCGGCAGTGTCTCACTGCGCCGTACGACCAGCAGGGCTTCCTTCAAGCTCAAGGCCTTGATCACGCAGGCTTGCATGCCGCTCGCCAAACGCAGCTGGCCCTGACCGCGACCGCTGGGTGCGGGTGCCGCTGCGCTGGCCTTGGCAGGGGTGGCGGCCGCCTTGGCAGGCACAGGTGCTGGCGCAGCTACCTTGACGGCTTCTGGCCGTCCAGCGGTCAGGGCGTTGAGCGAGTCGTTGGCGAACGCGGCATTGGCCCGCGCAGGCCCTGGGCTCATCAGGCTGTCGAGCTTGCCGATCTTGGCCAGGGCCTTCTTGACCTTGGTCAGCAACTGCTCGTTGGTGAACGGCTTGCCGACGAAGTCCGACACGCCGGCCTGAATCGCCTGGATGACATTTTCCTTGTCGCCACGGCTGGTCACCATGATGAACTGAAGGCCCTTGAGCTCAGGTTGCTGACGGCACCAGGTGAGCAGCTCCAAGCCCGACATTTCCGGCATTTCCCAGTCGCACAGCACCAGGTCGAACGCCTCTTTGCCCAACAGGGTCATGGCCTTGCGACCGTTGACGGCGTCATCCACGGTCATGCCCGGGAACGCGTTGCGCAGGCACTTACGGATCAGGTCACGGATAAATGGCGCGTCATCCACCACCAGCACATTCACTTTACTCATCGATACTCCTTCTGAACCCGACTAGCCTACTGCCATTTGCTGGCCACTTGCTACCACCTGTGTCACGCCGGGTCGTCTACAGCCGGTCGATGGTCTCTGGCACCTCCAGGCGTACTAACGAAAACGCCCGGCACAAGCCGGGCGTCGATGCTCGGAGAGAACTTTATTTATCGTCCGCTTCGGCTGGAACATTAGGTATTTCACCCTCGGCATTGGCGCGACCCTGCACCTCCGCCGTCATGCGCTTGAGGCCCATGTGGCGTACATCGGTGCCGCGCACCAGGTAGATCACCAGTTCGGAGATGTTGCGTGCATGGTCGCCGATCCGCTCCAGCGAACGCAGGACCCAAATCACACTCAGCACACGGGAGATCGAACGGGGATCTTCCATCATGTAGGTCACCAGCTCACGCAAGGCTGTCTTGTACTCACGGTCGATGGTCTTGTCGTATTGAGCCACTGACAAGGCCAGGTCGGCATCGAAGCGGGCGAAGGCGTCGAGTGCATCGCGCACCATGTTGCGCACCTGATCGCCGATGTGCCGCACCTCCACATAGCCCCGCGGCGATTCACCCTCCTCGCAGAGCTGGATGGCCCGCCTGGCAATCTTGGTCGACTCGTCGCCGATACGTTCAAGGTCAATCACCGACTTGGAAATACTGATGATCAGGCGCAGGTCTGATGCTGCCGGCTGGCGACGCGCCAGAATACGCAGGCATTCCTCGTCGATGTTGCGCTCCATCTGGTTGATCTGCTCGTCGACCTCGCGCACCTGCTGAGCCAGGCCGGAATCGGCCTCGATCAGCGCAGTGACCGCATCGTTGACCTGTTTCTCGACCAGCCCGCCCATGGCCAGCAGGTGGCTGCGTACCTCTTCGAGCTCGGCGTTGAACTGCTGGGAAATATGATGCGTCAGGCTTTCTTTGTTGATCATGCTGTGGCTCCGCGAAGCTGCTGGCTGCGAGCTTCAAGTCGTTCGAGGCGTGCCCCTGCGCTGCGCCGAGTGCCTTCACGCGGCGAGCAGCAGTGCGCGGTGCTTCTTCAGCCGTACCGGCCAGTGATGTAGTCTTCTGTCTGCTTCTTGGCGGGGTTGGTGAACAGGGTATCGGTGTCACCGAATTCCACCAGTTTGCCCATGTACATGAAGGCGGTGTAATCCGATACGCGGGCCGCCTGCTGCATGTTGTGGGTCACGATGACGATGGTGAACTTGGTTTTCAATTCGTAGATGAGCTCTTCGACCTTGAGCGTGGAAATCGGGTCCAGCGCCGAGCAAGGCTCGTCCAGCAACAGTACCTCGGGCTCGACCGCAATGGTGCGGGCGATGACCAGGCGCTGCTGCTGCCCACCGGACAGACCCAGCGCCGACTCGTGCAGGCGGTCCTTGACCTCGTCCCACAGCGCCGCGCCCTTGAGGGCCCACTCGACGGCCTCGTCCAGGACACGTTTTTTGTTGATGCCCTGAATCCGCAGGCCATAGACCACGTTCTCGTAGATGGTCTTGGGGAAAGGGTTGGGTTTCTGGAACACCATGCCCACGCGGCGGCGCAGCTCGGCCACGTCCTCGCCCTTGCGGTAGATGTCATGCCCGTACAGGTTGACGGCGCCTTGCACACGGCAGCCGTCGACCAGGTCGTTCATGCGGTTGAAGGTCCGCAGCAAGGTGGACTTGCCGCACCCGGAGGGGCCAATGAACGCCGTCACGCGCTGCTTGGGAATATTCATGCTGACATCGAACAGGGCCTGCTTGTCGCCGTAGAACAGGCTCAGCCCAGGCACTTCGATGGCGACCGTTTCCTCGGCCAGGCGCAGGCCCTGTTTGCTGCGGCCCAGCGCGGACATGTCGATGCCGTGGGTAGGCGGTTGTTGCTGCATGGTCTCACTCCATTGGGTGCTGCCGGCGTATGGCCGCCAGTAGCACGTTGGGACGAAGCGGCCGCTTCGCGTCGGCGACGCCGCTTGAACGTTCGACGCCTGGCTCAGCTGTCGAGCGCCTTGTATTTCTCACGAAGGTGGTTACGGATCCACACGGCCGACAGGTTCAGTGTCGCGATGACCATCACCAGCAGCAATGCCGTGGCGTACACCAGTGGCCGCGCCGCCTCCACGTTCGGGCTCTGGAAGCCTACGTCGTAGATGTGAAAGCCCAGGTGCATGATCTTCTGATCCAGGTGCAGGTAGGGGTAATTGCCATCCACCGGCAGCGATGGCGCGAGCTTGACCACCCCCACCAGCATCAGCGGTGCGACTTCACCTGCAGCCCGGGCCACGGCCAGGATCATGCCGGTCATCATGGCCGGGCTGGCCATGGGCAGAACAATCTTCCACAGCGTTTCGGCCTTGGTGGCACCCAATGCCAGCGAGCCTTCGCGCAGGGTGCGCGGAATGCGCGCCAACCCCTCCTCGGTGGCCACGATCACTACCGGCACCGCCAACAATGCCAGGGTCAGTGACGCCCACAACAGGCCCGGCGTGCCCAGGGTGGGCGCCGGCAAGGCTTCGGCAAAGAACAGGCGGTCGATCGAGCCGCCCAGCACGTACACGAAGAAGCCCAAGCCGAAAACGCCGTAGACGATGGCCGGTACACCGGCAAGGTTGTTGACCGCGATGCGAATCAGGCGCGTCACCGGCCCCTGCCGGGCATACTCGCGCAAATAGACCGCTGCCAGCACGCCAAAGGGCGTGACGATCACGGCCATGATCAGAGTCATCATCACAGTGCCGAAGATAGCCGGGAATATACCGCCCTCTGTGTTGGCCTCACGCGGGTCGTCGCTGAGAAACTCCCACACCTTGGCAAAGTAAGCCCCCAGCTTGGCCAGGGTCGACATGCCGTTGGGCTGGAAGGCATGGACTACCTTGCTTAGGTTGATCTCGACTTCACGGCCATTGCCATCGCGCGCGACCAGCGTGTCGCGGGCAAAATCCCGGTGAAGCGTGGACAGGCGATCTTCGATGGCCGTGTAGCGGCTGTTGAGCTCGGCACGGTCAGCCTCGATGTCAGCCTGGGCCGCAGCGTCCAGCTTGCCTTCGAGCTCGAGCTTGCGCGCCTGCAGGCGCAACCGCTCCAGGCCATGGTTGATGGCACCGATGTCTTTCTTCTCCAGCGCCTGCAGCGTCTTGTTGAGCTCGCTGGCCCGGGCCAGCCGCGCTTGCAGCTCACCCCAGGCCGCTGCGCCTTCTGCCACCACCCGGCCTTGTTCCTTGACGCTCACCAGGTAGCCATAGAAGTTGCCCCACTCGCGCCGTTCCAGGGCCATCAGCTGCTCGGGGCGCTGCTGATCGACGAGCCAGTCGCCCACGACCCAGGTGAAGTCGCTGCCATTGAGGTCCCGGTTTCCGACCTTGATCAATTCGCGCGTCATGAACTCCGGACCCTGGTCAGGCACTGGCAAGCCGGCGCCCTTGAGGCGCGCACGCGGTACTTCTTCCTGCTGTACCACTTCGCCAATGACCGTCTGCTGGGCCTGGCCCGGCACGGCGTAAGTGGCCTGGATCAAATCGGCCGGCCAGAAATGCCCCAGGCCGCGTACCGCGATCACTGCCAGCAGGCCAACGGTCATGATCACCGCCATGGCCACGGCGCCGCCGCTCATCCAGACACCGGGGGCACCGCTCTTGAACCAGCCTTTGAGGGAATCCTTTTTCACGGATCGCTACCTTTCTATCAAAGCGACGAGTATTTCTTGCGCAGACGCTGGCGAATCAGCTCGGCCAAGGTGTTCATGACGAAGGTGAACATCAGCAGCACCAACGCGGCGAGGAACAGCACTCGGTAGTGGCTGCCCCCGACTTCGGATTCCGGCATTTCCACCGCCACGTTGGCAGCCAGCGTGCGCATGCCTTCGAACAGGTTCATCTCCATCACCGGTGTGTTGCCGGTGGCCATCAGCACGATCATGGTTTCACCGACGGCCCGGCCCATACCGATCATCAGCGCCGAGAAGATGCCGGGGCTTGCGGTCAGGATCACCACCCGAGTGAGGGTCTGCCAAGGCGTTGCCCCCAGCGCCAGGGAGCCCAGCGTCAGGCTGCGCGGCACGCTGAAGACGGCGTCCTCGGCTATCGAGTAGATGTTGGGAATGACGGCAAAGCCCATCGCGATCCCGACCACCAGTGCATTGCGCTGGTCATAGGTGATACCCAGGTCATTGGTGATCCACAGGCGCATGTCGCCGCCAAAGAACCAGCTTTCAAGGTGTGGGCTCATGCCAAGGGCAAGCCAGCCGGTGAGCAGAATGACCGGGATCAGGATCGCCGCCTCCCAGCCATCCGGTACCCGCAGGCGAATGGATTCAGGCAGCCGGCTCCAGGTGAACCCTGCCAGCAGGATGCCGACCGGCATGAGCAGGAAAAGGCTGAAGACCCCTGGCAGATGGCCTTCCAGGTACGGCGCCAGGAACAGCCCCGCGAAGAACCCCAGAATGACCGTGGGCATCGCCTCCATCAGTTCGATTACTGGCTTGACCTTGCGGCGCATGCCAGGGGCCATGAAGTAGGCCGTATAGATCGCGGCGGCAATGGCCAGCGGCGCGGCCAGGATCATGGCGTAGAAGGCCGCCTTGAGGGTACCGAACGTGAGGGGCGAAAGGCTCAGCTTGGGCTCGAAATCGGTATTGGACGCGGTCGACTGCCACACGTACTTGGGCGCGTCGTAATTCTCGTACCACACTTTGCCCCACAGCGCGCTGAAGGACACTTCCGGATGGGGGTTGTGCAGCTTCAATGGCAACAACCTGCCGGGCTCTTCGATCATGATGCGGTTGGCGCGCGGTGACAGGGCAAGGATACCCGCGCCCTGGGCCACGGACTCGACCAGGAGGGTGCGGTGCGCCGTGCTGTGGAAAACACCCAGCTTGCCTTCTGCGTCCAGGGCGATGAAGCCCTTGCGACGCTCCTCGGCGTCGATCTGCACGATGGGCGAGGTGCCCAACTGGAAAGTACGAATCTGCTTGAAACGAGACTCCCCGTCCGGGTCACGGGCCATGAACCACTGGGCCAGCCCACCGTGCGAGTCACCGATGATCAGTGAAATGCCGCCTACCAGCTGGGCAGTGGCCGTCACTTCGGTATCGGCGCTCTGCGCCAGGGAATAGCGCCCGTTGAGGCTCTTGTCGCGCAGGCTGAACACGTCGGCAGTGGCGCGACCGTTGATCACGTACAGCCACTGCTGGCGCGGATCGATGAAGATGTTCTTCACCGTTTCGGTCATTTGCGGCAGCTCGATGCGGGTCTGCTCGGTGGTGACTTCGGCGGTCAGCATGTTTTCGCTGCGCGTCAACGCGAGGACCTGCAGGTGCGCGCCCGTAGAGCCTGCCAGCAACAACGTGTCGCCATTGACACTGGCGCTGACGTGCTCCAGCGCCCGCGCCTGCTCATCCAGTACGAAAGGCTGTTCGCCATAGGGGTAGTCGATGGCCGGCGTAATGGTTTTTTTGTTGCCGGGGTAGGTGATCTTGTAGGTATGGGTGAACACCAACGCCTGGCCATTGGACAACCCCAGCATCACCATCGGGCTGCCTGGCTGGTCGGTACCGATCGAAGACACCTGTACGCCGGCAGGGATGGGCAAGTCGACGCGTTCGAGCGCTGCACCGGTCTTGGTATCGAAGAACAGCACCTGGCCCTTGTCCGAAACCCGCATGCCAACCAGGTTCTGCTCCTCGAGTGCGATCATCAACGGCTTGCCCGCCTCCTCTTTGAGCCAGGCAGGCTGCAATGCCTGCCTGCTGGTAAGCTCGGCGCCCTGGAACAACGGCAGTACCACGTACGCCAGGTAAAAGAAGATCAAGGTGATCGCAGCCAGCACTGCCAGCCCGCCTACCAGCACGTACCAGCGCGTCAGGCGGTCCTTGAGCGCACGCAGGCGGCGCTTGCGCTGCAACTGCGGGGTATTGAAATCGATGCGTGCAGGCTGGGAGTCTTGGGTCATTGTGGAGTTGGCCAGATCATTCATGGGGCACACCCTAGCGGTCCCGTATGACAAAAACATGACAATGCAGTGACGCACGAAAGCCCGAAGCACAGTAAAGGCTGGCCCCGGGCTGGGAGTGCTGAAGAGGCTAGCCCAACGGCTTGCCCCTGCAGGGTTCGATTACTGCTTGGCGACGTTGCCGGCGTGGGACAGGCCCAGGTCGGCCAGGGTCTTGTCGACGACTTTGGCAGGCAGCGGGATGTAGCCATCCTTGACGACCACCTGCTGGCCGGCCTGCGACAGTACCAGCTTCACGAATTCGGCCTCCAGCGGGGCCAGCGGCTTGTTCGGTGCCTTGTTGACGTAAACGTACAGGAAGCGCGAAAGCGGGTAGCTGCCGTTCAGGGCGTTGGTCTCGTTGTCCTCGACGAACTCGCCGCCGTCTTTCTTGGCCAGCGGCACGGTCCTGACGCTGGCCGTCTTGTAGCCGATGCCCGAGTAGCCAATGCCATTGAGCGACGAGCTGATGGACTGCACCACGGAAGCGGAACCGGGTTGCTCATTGACGTTGGGCTTGAAGTCCCCTTTGCACAGGGCTTCTTCCTTGAAGTACCCATAAGTGCCGGACACCGAGTTGCGGCCGAACAGCTGGATCGGCTTGTTGGCGAGGTCGCCGGTTACTCCGGCATCGCCCCAGGTCTTGATCTCGGCCTTGCCACCACACAAACGAGTCGAGGAGAAGATGGCATCGACCTGGGCCATGGTCAGGCCCTTGATCGGGTTGTCCTTGTGCACGAACACCGCCAGGGCGTCGACCGCAACCGGGATGGCGGTCGGTTTATAGCCGTACTTCTGCTCGAACGCCTGCAATTCGACATCCTTCATCTTGCGGCTCATGGGGCCGAGGTTGGCGGTACCTTCGGTCAGCGCCGGTGGCGCCGTGGAAGAGCCCGCTGCCTGAATCTGGATGTTGACGTTCGGGTATTCCTTTTTGTAAGCCTCGGCCCACAGGGTCATCAGGTTCGCGAGGGTATCGGAGCCGACGCTGGAGAGGTTGCCCGATACACCCGTGGTCTTGGTGTAGGTCGGGATAGCAGGATCGACAGCGGCCACTGCGTTGGCGGTTGCAACGCCAGCGGCGGCAAAGGTAAGGGCCGCCATCAAACGCTTCAATTTCATGCCTTGCTCCTAGCTGGAATGGGGGTGCTGAGAGGGAACGGGGGCCAGTATCTGCAGCGCGCATGAACACGATATGACTTGATTGTGACAATTGGATGAAATGCCATCATCGGGTCGAAGCGCTGCCTGCAGGGAGCAAGTGTCAGTGGTGAAGGCGATTCAACGCTTGTTGGCGAGCAAGTACAGACCTACCGAAAAGCCGACCACGCACAGTACAGCCACATAGTAAGCGGGCGCCATGGGGCTGACCTTCAGAAGCCCGGTTACCGCCATCGGCGTCAGGCCGCCGAAGATGGCATAGGCAACGTTGTAGGAAAACGACAAACCGCTAAAGCGCACCGCAGCCGGGAATGCCTTGACCATCACATAGGGCACTGCGCCGATCACGCCCACGCACAAGCCGGTCACCGCATACAACGGGAACAACAGCTCCGGCCGCGTGGGCAAGCTGTGGTAGAGCGCCCAGGAACTGGCCAGCAACATCAGGCTGCCGATCACGAACACACGGCCTGCGCCGAAGCGATCGGCCAGGCTACCGGCGCCAATGCAACCCAGGCTTAACAATACGATCGCCAGGCTGTTGGCCTTGAGCGAGTCGGTAGGGCTGATGTGGTAGATGCTCTGCAGCAAGGCTGGTGTCATGAGAATCACCACCACGATGCCTGCCGAAAGCACCCAGGTCAGCAACATGGACAGCACGATGGGCCCGCGATGATCGCGCAGCACGGCCCGAAGCGGCAGCCCTTCGGCCAGGGCCTTGCGTTGCTGCATTTCTGCGAACACCGGGGTTTCATGCAGCCAACGGCGCAGGTAAACCGAAAACAGACCGAACACGCCGCCCAGCAGGAACGGGATTCGCCAGGCATAGCTGGCCACTTCTTCAGCGCTGTAGACGCTGTTGATCAAGGTCGCGACCAGCGAGCCCAGCAAAATACCGGCAGTCAAACCGGCAGTGAGCGTGCCGCAGGCATAACCGGTATTGCGCGCCGGCACGTGCTCCGAGACGAATACCCAGGCGCCTGGCACTTCCCCGCCGATGGCCGCCCCCTGGATCACTCGCATCAAAAGCAGCAGGATCGGTGCCCACAGGCCAATCTGCGCGTAGGTCGGCAACAGGCCCATGATCAAGGTGGGCAAGGCCATCATGAAGATGCTCAGGGTGAACATCTTCTTGCGGCCCAGCAGGTCGCCAAAATGCGCCATGATGATGCCGCCCAGGGGCCGTGCCAGATAGCCTGCAGCGAAAATGCCGAACGTCTGCATCAACCGCAGCCACTCGGGCATGTCGGCCGGAAAGAACAGCTTGCCAACCACGGTGGCGAAGAACACGAAGATGATGAAGTCGTAGAACTCCAGCGCACCGCCCAGTGCAGACAGTGAAAGGGTCTTGTAGTCACTGCGGGTCAGCGGCCGCGGGGCCTGCTCGATACTGCTCGGCGCGGAAGTCATCACGGTTATTCTCTTTATAGGGCAAGGCCACACGGGATGCGGCTTGTTCAAGGCGAAGGCGAAGATAGCAAATTGCCGGACACGGCTGAAAGCGACACGCAATCCTTACCGACCTGCAAGAACGCATGGTCGTCGCTCGCGTAGATGCTCTATATACTGGCGTTTCGTACGAAATAGGTCCTGCTAGCGTGGGATATTGTGCGAAAACACCGGTCACTATACTCAGACGGTTTCGAAGCATTTCCCACGGCCGTCCCGTCATACGAATCGGCTTAGTATGTTGTCAGCTGAATCGTTTACCGGCCTAAGCGCCGCATCCAAGAAAAGCGTCACGGGTCAGAGGCCCCCACCGCATGATTGAGCTCGAACAAGAAGATCCAATTCCGCAGGGCGACCTTGCTCTGCAGATCACCGCACTGCCACGGGAAACCAACGGCTTTGGCGATATCTTCGGCGGCTGGCTGGTCGCCCAGATGGACCTGGCAGGTACCGCCATGGCCAGCCGTGTTGCCGGTGGCCGCGTTGCCACCGTGGCGATAGATCGCATGGCGTTTCTGGTACCGGTGGCCGTGGGCGCACAGTTGTCTTTCTATACGCAGACGCTGGAGATCGGACGCAGCTCCATCCAGATGATGGTCGAAGTATGGAGCGACGATCCACTGTCCAGCGAATGGCGCAAGGTGACCGAAGCCGTCTTCGTCTTCGTCGCCATCGATGGCAGCGGCCGTACCCGTTCCGTCCCTCGTCGCTGAGGCCTGCCGGCGGTAAACTCATTGCCTGCGCCCGGGTCCAAGGCCCACTGGCAACCAATGAGATGACGCAATGGCTATCTTCCAGGTATCGACCGAGCAACATGGCGAGCTTCACTGCTGGCGTATCCGCAGCAGCTTCGCCGAACTACTGATCGCCCGCCAAGGTGCGCAGGTCCTCAGCTACCAGCGCACTGGCGAGCCGCCATTGCTCTGGTTGAGCGACGAGGCCATTTTCCGCCAGGGGAAGTCGGTCCGGGCAGGGGCGCCTGTGTGCTGGCCCTGGTTCGGCAACCTGCAGCGCAACCCCGAAACCGTGCAGTCCATGTACCACGCTGAACACGCGCCAGCCCATGGGCTTGTCCGGATGCGTGACTGGCAATTGCTGGGCCTTGAGGAAGTGGGCGAAAGCCTGCGGATCGAGTTCGAAATGGCCGAAGCGCAAGGTGGGTTGCCCGGGTGGCCGCACACTGTGGAGCTCAAGCTGGTGGTCGTGCTGGACGCGGCGTTGACGCTGCAACTGACCAGCCGCAACCTTGGCCATAGCCCGGTCACCCTCAGCCAGGCCTTGCACAGTTATTTTGCAGTCAGTGATGTGCGCCAGGCCGAGGTCCACGGTGTCGAGGGTTTGTCTTACATCGAAACCCTGTCCGACTGGCAACAGCGCCATCAGGAGGGCGCGCTGGCGTTTAACGGCGAGACGGACCGGATCTATCTGAATACGCCGCAAACGTTGAGCATCGTCGACCCGTCCTGGGGCAGGCGGATCATCCTGACCAGCAGCCGATCCCGTTCAGCGGTGATCTGGAACCCCTGGACCGCACGGGCCAAGGAATTACCGGACATGGCCGATGACGGCTGGCAGCGCATGCTGTGCATCGAGACGGCGAACGTATGGGATGACGTGGTGCAGTTGCAGCCCGGAGCCAGCAGCTCGCTGGGGGTCAGGATCGATTGTGAAGTGATCTCAAAGGTCTAGTCCCACACACGCCTCAAAGATCGGCGTCCACCACTACCCTCACCTTCGCGGCGTCCAAGGCATAGGCCGCGTCGGCCAGGTCGTTGCTGACCTTTTCCACCTTCAGCGTGCCGCTGACCCACAGCGGTGCGTAGATGTCATCGATCTTCAGCCCTTTTGGATAGCGCACCAACACCAGCTGGTTAGGTGGCGGTGGCGGGACGTGGATACACGCGCCAGGGTAAGGCACCAGGAAGAACAGGGTGCTATTGCCCTTGGCATCGCTTTCAAGCGGCACAGGGTAGCCGCCCAGGCGAATGTCCTTGCCGTCCAGGGCGGGCACGGTTTTCGTCGAGTACATGACCGCAGGCAAGCCCTTGCTCTGCTTCAAGCCACCTTTGGCGGTAAAGGTGCCCATGGCCTCGGGGGAGTTATGGTCGATTTCAGGCATCTGCTCGAGCGCCTTCTGGTCCGACTTGGGCATCAGCTCCAGCCAGTCGGTCTCGGGCAGTTCGGCATGGGCCAGGGAACTGGCCGATAACAGGAGGGCAATGAAGAAGGCACGCATGGAATGCTCGGCAACTCGGGATGAATTGCCGGCATTCTAACCAGTATTCAGCGTTTCTTGATGAATCCGTAGATCACCAGGAGGATGATGGCGCCTACCAGTGCACCAAAGAAGCCGGCTGCCTGACCTGCCTGATAGATACCAAGCGCCTGACCGCCATAGGTGGCCAACAGCGAGCCAGCGATACCGAGCAGGATGGTCATGATCCAGCCCATGCTGTCGTCGCCCGGTTTGATGAAACGAGCCAGCAGGCCGACGATGAGGCCGATGAAAATGGTTCCGATGATACCCATGGCAATCCCCTTGCAGTAAAGATGGAACACGCCAAAGCCTAGGCTGCGCTTTGGCGTGTTGCCACTTCAGAGGGCCCGCCGGATGCAGAAGTTCGAATTGACGCTCGATCAGTTGCCGATCAGCGCCTGCACTTGCGCAATCTTGTGCTCGAGCGTGGCCATGTCCTGGCACCGCAAGGTGGCATGTCCGACCTTGCGCCCGGCCTTGAACGCCTTGCCATAGTGGTGCAGGTGGCAGTCGTCGATGGCCACGACCTGCTCCACTGGGGGAACTTCACCGATGAAGTTGAGCATGGCGCTCTCGCCGACCTTGGCCGTGGAACCCAATGGCAAACCGGCGATGGCACGCACGTGGTTTTCGAACTGGCTGCACTCGGCGCCTTCGATGGTCCAGTGCCCGGAGTTGTGCACGCGCGGTGCAATTTCATTGGCCTTGAGCCCGCCGTCGACCTCGAAGAATTCGAACGCCATGACCCCGACATAATCGAGTTGTTGCAACACGCGACCGACGTAGTCTTCAGCCAGCGCTTGCAGCGGGTGCGCCTGACTGGCGACCGACAGGTGCAGGATGCCGCTGTCGTGCGTGTTGTGCACCAGCGGGTAGAACCGTGTTTCGCCATCGCGGGCCCGGACAGCGACCAGCGATACTTCACCGGTAAAGGGTACGAAGCCTTCGAGCAGGCACGGCACGTTGCCCAGTTCGGCAAAGGTGCCGACCACGTCCTGCGCGGTACGCAGGACTTTCTGGCCCTTGCCGTCGTAGCCCAACGTCCGGGTCTTGAGCACCGCTGGCAGACCGATGCTCGCCACTGCGGCGTCCAGGTCTGCCTGCGACAGGATGTCGGCGAACGCAGGGGTGGGGATCCCCAGGTCACGGAACATGCTTTTCTCGAACAAGCGGTCGCGGGCGATGCGCAGGGCCTCGGCACTTGGGTACACCGGCACGAACTGCGAAAGAAAAGCCACGGTCTCGGCCGGAACGCTCTCGAACTCGAAGGTAACCAGGTCAACCTGGTCGGCCAGCTGGCGCAGCTGCTCCTGGTCGCTATAGCCTGCGCGCAGGTGCTCGCCCAGAGAGGCGGCACAGGCATCAGGCGCCGGGTCGAGGAAGGCGAAGTTCATGCCCAGCGGAGTACCCGCCAGTGCTAGCATGCGGCCCAGCTGGCCGCCACCGATTACACCGATTTTCATGGGTTGAACCTCAAGCCTGACGCGGATCTGGGTTATCCAGCACGGTGTCGGTCTGTTCCGTGCGGAACTGCTTCAACGCCGCGTGGTATTGAGGGTGCTTGGCGCCGAGGATGCTGGCCGACAACAGCGCGGCATTGATTGCGCCCGCGCGGCCGATGGCCAGCGTGGCAACCGGCACGCCGGCCGGCATCTGCACGATCGACAGCAGCGAATCAACGCCTGAAAGCATCGACGACTGCACGGGCACGCCCAGCACCGGCAGGTGGGTCTTGGCCGCGCACATACCAGGCAAGTGGGCCGCACCACCGGCACCGGCGATGATCACCTCGATGCCCCGGCCGTCAGCCTCTTCGGCGTACTGGAACAGCAGATCCGGCGTACGGTGGGCGGAAACCACCTTCACCTCGTAGGGAATGCCGAGTTTTTCCAGCATATCGGCGGTGTGGCTAAGGGTGGACCAATCGGACTTGGAGCCCATGATCACGCCAACCAGTGCACTCATCGTCGAGCCTCTCCTGCAAGCGCCTTCTGGCGCGCTAAAAGCAACAAGCCACGCAGGTGGACCGGCGTGGCTTGTCATACGGATTATGAATCGACCGGGTCGGCCGAAGGCGCAGGATTGTAGCGTATTCATGAAGGGAGCGCCCACCCCCATAAGCACATGCCGGATCAAAGGGCAAGCTGTCTCGCGGGACAAGTTTTTCCCGCTGCTGCCTGGGCGCTGCACGCTTAAAGCTAGGGCCTTCAATCAATGACCCAGGCAGGTGCACATGACTCTTCCACGCCTCTCAACGATCTCGCTTGCCCTTCTGTTCAGTGTGCAGGCATTGAACGCTTCGGCAGCCCGTTCACTGACCGTCAATGTCTATATTCATGACGACTTGGCCGACATGCAGGACGCTCAACTGCACAACGACTACTTTGAGCATTGGCTTAAGGAAATGCGCAGTTTTACCGATCACCCCATTGAAGTGATCTTTCAGCGAAACGTACCTCTTATCACCGATATTGCGTATGCAGGCATGCCGTCGTCGCAAATACTGGAAGTGTTTACCGACGGCGTCTATGAAACAACGCGGCATGGCCCTTTTTCATTCGTGGACAAACACCTGCTGCTAACCCGCGGCAGTTACGATCGAAGCGGTTTGAACTACAACGCTGGACTTGCCTACATGAAGCAGAACACGGCTATTTCATCAATCGCCGGGTATGGCGCTCCCGCCCATGAAATCGGCCACATGCTGGGCGCCACCCACGAAGATGCCGAACTCAAGTTCAACGGCTGGGTATGCGAAACCTACAATCACCCACGGGTGCCCGCTCGTTCGAACTGCTATCGCTACAGCGACAAGAACCGCGCAACCATCGCGGATTATCTGAAATACAATTCAAACTGATGGCTCGCCTTGGACGCTGGTCGACTCCAGTTTGCGCCACAGCAAGCGCACGTTGGCCTTGCGGACCAAGGCGCAGCGGTACAGGCGAATTTCCAGCGGCACGTGCCACTGGCTGCCACCGCAGATCGCAAGTTCTCCACGCTCCAGTTCGCCGCGCATGGACAGTTGCGGTACCCATGCCACCCCCATCCCCTCCAGGGCCATGCTCTTGAGGCTGTCAGCCATGGCGGTTTCATAGACGGTGGTGTAGCGCAGATTGCGCTGGCGCAGCAGCAGGTTCACCGAACGGCCAAGGAAGGCGCCGGCGCTGTAGGCCAACAATGGCACGCTGGTTTCACCCTCCAGGGTGAACAACGGTTTGCCTTCGGCATCCACGGCACAAACGGGCAACATCTCGGTGGTGCCCATGTGCAGCGAGGGAAAGATTTCGGCGTCCATCTGCAAGGCTGCATCAGGGTCGTAGAACGCTAGCATCAAGTCGCAGCCGCCTTCCCTCAAGGCATGCACTGCATCGCCGACGTTGGTGGCAACAAGCCGGGTGGCGATGTTCAGCCCATCGTTGCGCAGCTGGGCCACCCAGCGCGGGAAGAAGCCCGACGCGAGCGAGTGCGCGGCCGCCACTTGAATCACTTCGCCCTGGCCACCCTCGAGATGATGCAAATGGCGAAGAATTTCGCTCAGTTGGTCGACAACCGTACGGGCTGTTACCAAAAACAGCTGGCCCGCCTCTGTTAGCTCGATAGGGGTGCGGGAACGGTTGACCAGGGTGAGCCCCAAGGCTGCCTCCAGGCTACGAATCCGCCGGCTGAAGGCCGGCTGCGTCACGAAGCGCCGCTCCGCCGCCTGGGAAAAACTGCGGGTCGAGGCCAGGGCACTAAAGTCCTCCAGCCATTTGCTTTCTAGGTTCATTGGGCCGCTCCCCTGTCGTGCACCAAAATGGAACACGCTCGTAAATCAATCGGCGTCACATCTATCACTATGCCGTTTGTGCATAGGTTAGCGTGCAACAGCATTGGCCGCAAAAACACCTTAGGGCCTAGGATTGGCGCCATTCCGGCATGTGCCGGGTCAAACTCGAGATGATATTTATCATGTCCGCTGCTGCATCGTTCCGCGTCGAAAAAGATCTGTTGGGCACCCTTGAAGTTCCTGCCGATGCCTACTACGGCATCCAGACCCTGCGCGCTGCCAACAACTTCCACCTCTCTGGCGTCCCCCTGTCGCACTACCCCAAGCTGGTCGTGGCCCTGGCCATGGTCAAGCAGGCCGCTGCCGACGCCAACCGTGAGCTGGGCCACCTGAGCGATGCCAAGCACGCTGCCATCAGTGCAGCCTGCGCCCGTCTGATCAAGGGCGACTACCACGAGCAGTTCGTGGTCGACATGATTCAAGGGGGTGCCGGTACCTCCACCAACATGAACGCCAACGAAGTCATCGCCAACGTTGCGTTGGAGGCCATGGGTCACCAGAAGGGTGAATACCAGTACCTGCACCCCAACAACGATGTGAACATGGCGCAGTCGACCAACGACGCCTACCCCACCGCTATTCGCCTGGGCTTGCTGCTGGGCCACGACGCCCTGCTGGCCAGCCTCGACAGCCTGATCCAGGCCTTCGCTGCCAAAGGTAAAGAGTTCGACCACGTACTGAAGATGGGTCGTACCCAGCTGCAGGACGCCGTGCCGATGACTTTGGGCCAGGAATTCCGCGCCTTTGCCACCACCATGACCGAAGACCTCAACCGTCTGCGCTCGCTGGCACCTGAGCTGCTCACCGAGATCAACCTGGGTGGCACCGCGATTGGCACCGGCATCAACGCCGACCCGGGCTACCAAGCTCTGGCCGTACAGCGTCTGGCAACCATCAGTGGCCAGCCGCTGGTACCGGCTGCCGACCTGATCGAAGCCACCTCCGACATGGGCGCCTTCGTACTGTTCTCCGGCATGCTCAAGCGCACCGCGGTCAAGTTGTCGAAGATCTGCAACGACCTGCGCCTGCTGTCCAGCGGCCCACGTACCGGCATCAACGAGATCAACCTGCCGGCTCGTCAGCCAGGCAGCTCGATCATGCCAGGCAAGGTAAACCCGGTGATTCCTGAAGCCGTGAACCAAGTGGCCTTCGCCATCATGGGCAACGACCTGGCCCTGACCGTCGCGGCCGAAGGCGGCCAGCTTCAGTTGAACGTGATGGAGCCGTTGATCGCCTACAAGATCTTCGACTCGATTCGCCTGCTGCAACGCGCCATGGACATGCTGCGCGAGCATTGCATCGTCGGCATCACCGCCAACGAACAGCGCTGCCGTGAACTGGTCGAGCATTCGATTGGCCTGGTCACTGCCCTGAACCCTTATATCGGCTACGAAAACGCCACCCGTATCGCTCGCGTTGCCCTGGAAACCGGCCGCGGTGTGCTTGAACTGGTGCGCGAAGAGAAGCTGCTGGACGACGCGATGCTCGACGACATCCTGCGCCCGGAAAACATGATTGCCCCGCGTCTGGTTCCGCTCAAGGCCTGACCAGCACGCTGTAACTGTCTCACCAGGTCGAGGGACTAGACACCTCTCAACCTTTCCTAAGCCCGGGCGCATGCTTCGGGCTTTTTTTTGCCCGCCCGGTGCCGGTTGGCAGGCATTGACGGCACTCGGCATACAACTTGCTCGGTAATGCGTCCCAGACCTACGGGACCACCCAGCATGCTGCACAGCCACCTGACCACCCTCAACGCTGTTTCGCTGATTCTCAACGTCTTTCAGGCTCAAGGCTGCGAAGCCTCGGAGCTGCTGGCCGGGAGCGGCATAGGCCCAGCGGACCTTGGCCATGCCGATGCACGCATCACGACCCAGCAGGAACTGCAGGTCTGTGCCAATGCCGTGGCACGTCGGGAGGATATCGGCCTGGAATTGGGCCAGCGCATGCGCGTCTCTTCCTACGGCATGCTGGGGTACGCGCTGCTGTCCAGTGCCACTTTGGGTGACGCCTTGGGCCTGGCATTGCAGTATCCGGCACTGCTGGGAACAGTTTTTACCTTGCGTCTGGTCGACGACGGCCACCGTGTCTGGCTCAGCGCCAGCGATTATCGGGACAGCCCTGCGCTCAGCGCTTTCAACGCCGAATTCTGCATGGTGTCGTTGAAGGTCATCTGCGACGACTTGCTAGGCCTCGATCTGCCGCTGCTCGGGGCTCGCTTCGAGCACCTGCGCCCGGATTACCACGCGTGCTACAGGCGCATGTTCCAGTGCCCGACCACCTTCGCCTCCCATGACAATGCCTTTGCCTTCGAGCGGCACTGGCTAGACGCGCCACTTCCCCTGGCCGATCCGATCACCCACAAGGCCATGAAAGAGCGATGCCGACGCCTGAACCTCGAGTTCACCGGCCGGCAGGCATGGTTGGGGCGCGTCCGCCAACTGCTTGTCAATCAACTGGAAGCGGCGCCGGGCCTGGAGGGCCTGGCACGGCAGATGAACTGCTCATCCCGTACGCTTCGCCGTCATTTGCAGGCGTTGGGCAGCAGCTATCAACAATTGCTCGATGAGTTGAAGTTCGAACGGGCCAAGGAACTGCTCGCCGACGGGCACATGCCGATCCACCGCATTGCCGAAACGCTGGGGTACAGCGAGACGGCCAGTTTCCGTCATGCCTTTGTACGCTGGAGTGGCGTGGCGCCAACTCGGTTTCGCGGGTGAGTCTGCTACTAGGCCTAGGGCAGCAACCCCACAGGATGAAGGTGTTCGACGTTGGCCATATCTATCCCCTTTTGGCCGATTCGGATGTTCTCGCTAAACGGCCCCGTTCGTGACAATGGATGCACGCCAGTACCCACCGGAGAACAACAATGCTGACGATCTATTCCGATGATCACCGCCTGCACCATGGGCGCTGCGAGCTGATCGACGGCAAGCTCATGCCTTGCTTCGAAATGCCCTCGCGTGCCGATCACGTCCTGGCCCAGGTCCGCAAACGCGAGCTGGGTGAGGTAAAAGGCCCTGACGATTTTGGCCGGGCGCCGTTACTGCGCGTACACAGTGCCGACTACCTCGACTTCTTCGAAGGTGCCTGGGCGCGCTGGGCAGCCATGGGCCAGGAGGGCGATCTGCTTCCCTATACCTGGCCTGCTCGCACGTTGCGGGCGGTCAAGCCCACCGGGTTGCACGGTGAGCTGGGTTACTACAGTTTCGATGCAGGGGCGCCCATCACGGCAGGCACCTGGCAGGCCGCCTACAGCGCAGCCCAGGTCGCGCTCACGGCGCAAGCGGCCATCGAGCAGGGTGCCCACGCCGCGTTCGCATTGTGTCGCCCACCGGGGCACCACGCGGCAGGCGACGTCATGGGGGGCTACTGCTACCTGAACAATGCAGCCATCGCTGCCCAGGCCTTCATCGACCAAGGGCGAGCAAAGGTGGCCATCCTCGACGTGGACTACCACCACGGCAATGGTACCCAGGACATTTTCTATAGCCGCGCCGATGTTTTCTTCGCCTCCATTCACGGTGATCCTCAGGATGAGTTCCCCTTCTTCCTGGGCTATGCCGACGAAACCGGGGCGGGTGCCGGCGAGGGCTGCAACGTGAACTATCCGCTACCGGCAGGCAGTGACTGGTCGACCTGGCGGGCAGCTCTGGAAGACGCTTGCGAGCGCATCGCCGCGTATGAGCCGGAGGTAGTGGTGGTATCGCTGGGGGTGGACACGTTCAAGGACGATCCGATCTCCCAGTTCAAGCTCGACAGCCCTGATTACCTGGAAATGGGCAAGCGCATCGCGCAGCTCGGCAAGCCCACCCTGTTCGTGATGGAAGGTGGCTATGCCGTGGAAGAAATCGGCATCAACGCCGTCAACGTGCTCGAAGGCTTCCAGCGCGCACAACCCGGAGCTCGATAATGGCCACCCTCAAACAGCTACTCGCCCCTCTCGTTGCTGCAGTACTGTGCACAAGCATCCTGCCCGCACAGGCCGAACAGCGCACGCTGCGCGTGTACAACTGGTTCGATTACATCACCCCGCAGACGCTGACTGACTTCCAGAAGGACAGCGGTGTGAAGCTGGTGTATGACATCTTCGATACCAATGAAGCGCTGGAAGCCAAGTTGCTGACCGGCAACTCTGGTTACGATGTGGTGGTGCCATCCAATGTGTTTCTGGCCAAGCAGATCGAGGCCGGCGTGTTCCAGCCGCTCGATCGCAGCAAGCTGCCGAACTGGCAGCACCTGGACCCGGCCCTGATGAAGCTGATCGAGGCCAACGACCCGGGTAACAAGTTTGCCGTGCCGTACATGTACGGCACCATACTGATCGGCTTCAACCCGGCCAAGGTCAAGGCTGCCCTCGGCGACAATGCGCCGGTGGACAGCTGGGACCTGATCTTCAAGGAAGAGAACATTGCCAAGCTCAAGCAATGTGGCGTGGCCCTGCTCGACTCGCCTTCGGAAATTCTGCCGCTGGCCCTGCAGTACCTGGGCTTGCCACCCAACAGTGACAAACCGGCCGACTACAAGAAGGCCGAGGCGCTGATGCTGAAGATTCGCCCGTATATCACCTACTTCCACTCCTCGAAGTACATGGCAGACATCGCCAATGGCGACATCTGCGTAGCAGTGGGCTACAGCGGCAGCTTTTCTCAGGCCGCCAACCGCGCCCGCGAAGCCAAGAACGACGTGGTGGTGGACATGCGCCTGCCCAAGGAAGGCGCACCGATCTGGTTCGACATGCTGGCGATACCGAAAAACGCGGCCAACCCGGAAGACGCCTATACGTTCATCAATTACCTGCTGCGGCCGGAGGTGATTGCGCCGATCAGCGACTTTGTCGGGTACCCCAACCCGAACAAGGATGCGACCGACAAGGTGAACCCAGCGATTCGCAACAACCCCAACCTGTACCCGACGGCAGAGGCAATGACCAAGCTGTACACCCTCAAGCCATTGGCGCGAGATGCAGAGCGTGCGCGGACCCGCGCATGGACCAGAATCAAGTCCGGGACCTGAGTCGCCTGCTTCGCGGGTGTACCCGCTCCCACAGGTACAGCGCTGACCTTGAGTGCTGTGCAGATCCTGTTGGAGCGGGTTTACCCGCGAAGTGGCCGCCAAGCCTTGCGCAGCTTCATCAAGGCCTCGGCAATCTCCCCTTCCGGCACCGCTGCAAACCCCAGCACCAGCCCTGCTCGCTTATCCACAGGCACCTCGCTGTCCGCCAACCAGAAATTGCTCAACGCCGTCACCTCTACACCCACCGCTTCAGCCTTGGCTACCAGTTCCTGCTCACGTGCAAAGTTATCCACATCCACCTTCACATGCAGCCCGGCCTCCACTGCCGGCATGGCACCCAACCCGGGAATATCCACAGGCCAGCCGGCCTTGAGCACATTGCGCCGGCTCAACGCCGCCTTGCGCATGCGCCGGATATGCCGCTGAAAGTGCCCACGGGCCATGAACTCGGCCATCACGCATTGGCTGCTGACCTCGGAATGCCGCACCGCCAACGCCTTGCCCTGGCTGAACGCTTGGGCCAGCGGCGGCGGCAGCACCAGGTAACCCAGGCGCAGCGCCGGGAAGGCGATTTTGCCGAAGGTGCCGACATACAGCACCCGCCCATGCGGGTCGAGCGCTGCAAGCGGGGCCAAGGGCGCGCCACGGTATCGGTACTCACCGTCATAGTCGTCCTCGATAATCCAGGCGTCGTTACGCTCGGTCCAGGCCAACAGTGACAGGCGACGCGCCAGGCTCATGGTCACCCCGGTCGGGTACTGATGAGCAGGCGTCACGTAGGCCAGCCGGCAATCCTCCCATTGCGCTAGCCGAGTGCAATCCATCCCCTCTTCATCCACCGGTACACCATGCACCCGGCCACCCGCCAGTGCGAAGGCATGACCGGCTGCCCGATAGCCCGGGTTTTCCACAGCCACACCGTCGCCTGGCTGCAGCAGCAACTGTGCACAAAGGCTGATGGCCTGTTGTGCGCCACTGGTGATCACAATTTGTTCAGCCATGCAACTGAGCCCACGCGAGCGACGCAAGTAGGCAGCGATGAGTTCGCGCAGCATCGGCTCGCCCGCAGGGTCGCCATAACCCAGTTGAGCGGGGCTCGGATGACGCCAGAAACCCGCCTGCAGCTTGGCCCAAACGTCAAACGGGAACAGGTCGAATGCGGGAATACCGACGCGAAAAGCACGCGGCTGACCGCTTCTTGGCGGCGGCAAGTGGTTGGTTTCGAGCCGCTGCAAAGCGTCAGTGAAACGCCGGTTGCTGGATAAATCCTCAGTGTCATTTACTGAAAATGTGGATAAGCCTGTTGATAAACCTTGGGACAACCCTGTGGATACTTGTGTGGATAGTTTTGGTAGCCGGCTTACGTAGGTGCCATCGCCCACCCGGCTTTCGATGTAGCCCTCGGCGTACAACTGGTCATAGGCCCGCATCACACTGTTGCGTGATAACGCCAGCATGGTGGCCAACTCACGGGTGGCCGGCAGCCGGGTTCCGCTGCTCAGGCGCCCATCCAGCACCCGCGCTCGCAGCGCCTGGTACAGCTGCTGGCTAAGCCCACGGCGGTGATCCAAGGCGATCCCAGAAGGGTCGAAAGGCAAAACGAGGGGGCTATCGCTCATGGTATTGGACCTATCAAAACAGGCAGTAATGGCTCTTACTCAGAACCAATAGCCTGCCTAGGATGGCACCACTGCACAAGGAAACCGAGCATGTATAACAGCAAACCCCACCAGGAACACGACCTCGGCCGCCTGCACCAGCATATGTTCGATACCCGCCTGGCCGTGCTGGTCAGCCAAGGAGAACAAGGCCTGTTGGCCACACACCTGCCGGTGCTGGTCGATACCGACGAAGGCAAGTTAGGCACCGTCTATGCGCACCTGGCACGGGCCAACCGCCAATGGCAGGACCTGGCACAAGGTGGCGAAGCCCTGCTGGTCTTCCCCGGCGCCGATGCCTATGTCAGCCCCGGGTACTACCCAAGCAAAGCCGATAATCCCAAGGTCGTGCCGACCTGGAACTACCTGGCCGTACACGCCTACGGTCCGGCCGAGACAATCCAAGACCCAGCAACATTGCTGACTATCGTCAGCCGCCTGACCGAGCGCCACGAACAAGGCCGCAACCAGCCGTGGAGCGTCACCGACGCCCCGGCTGACTACCTCGACGGCATGCTCCGCGCCATCGTCGGTGTCCGCCTGCCCATCGCCCGCCTGCAAGGTGCGCGCAAACTCAGCCAGAACCGCTCCGAGCAAGACATCGCCGGCGTGCGCGAAAGCCTAGCCGCCAGCCCCGATCAATTGGACAACCAACTCGCAGCGCACATGCGCCAGCTTTGAAGGAATAGCCCCATGCCCAGCGTTACCCTGCGCCCTGTCACCGCTCAAGATCACGCCGCCTGGCACGCCTTGTGGCAAGCCTACCTGCACTTCTACGAAACCGAGTTGGCCGATGACGTCAGCCTGAGCACCTGGCAGCGCTTGCTCGACCCGAGTGAGCCGACCCATTCGGCACTGGCCTGGGTGGATGGCAAGGCGGTGGGGATGGTCAATTTCATCTACCATCGTTCCAACTGGAGCATCGAGAATTCCTGCTACCTACAGGACCTGTACGTCGACAGCGCGCAGCGTGGTCTGGGCGTTGGTCGCCAGCTGATTGAGCACGTCTACACCACAGCCAAGGGCGACAACTGCATCAAGGTGCACTGGCTGACCCACGAAACCAACGCCAGCGCCATCAGCCTGTATCAACAGGTTGCCGAGCGCTCGGGCTTTATCCAATTTCGCAAAGGTTTGTAGGCTGAACATGACAGACGCATTGAACTGGAAACCCGCCGCAACGCCCCAGGCCGAGCCCATCGAGGGCCGCTTCATCCGCCTGGAAAAGCTCGACCCTGCGCGCCATGGCGACGACCTCTGGGAAGTGCTGCAGGGCCCAACCGCCGACCCGGTGCTATGGGACTACCTGCCTTATGGCCCGTTCACCGAGCGTGCCGCCTTCGACCGCTGGCTGGACGGCGACGCCGCAGGCCGCGACCCTCTGTTCTACACCGTCATCGACCGCACCACCGGCCAGGCTCAGGGCATTCTCAGCCTGATGTCGATTGTGCCCGACCACGGCCGCATCGAAATCGGCCACATCGCCTTCGGCGCCGCCATGCAGCGCACCCCCAAGGGCACCGAGGCGGTGTACCTGCTGGGTAAGCTGAGCTTCGAACTGGGCAACCGCCGGCTGGAGTGGAAGTGCAACAACGCCAACGCCCGCTCCAAGCGCGCGGCAGAGCGGTTTGGTTTCACCTACGAAGGGGTGTTCCGCAAGCACTTGGTGGTGAAGGACCACAACCGCGATACGGCCTGGTATTCGATTACCGATGAAGAGTGGCCGCAGGTGGCTGCCGGGTTCGAGCGGTGGTTGAGCGAGGAAAACCAGCAGCCGGGCGGGCAGGTGGAACCCCTTGAGGTTTGCCGCAAGGGTTGAAAGTTGTGCCTGATCAGTCCGCCTCTTCGCGGGCATACCCGCGAAGAGGCCAGTGGCCCTCCTAATAAGGATCCAACGTCAGACACGCTCAGATGACCTTGCGTTGTCGCCTGACAACGCCCATTTGCAAGCCAAATGGCCGAAACACGGCATTCATTGATTTGAGTGTCGGGTTTCCCTCTCCTTTCTCGATCTGAATAAGCGTACGCAGTGAAATCTTGCACATCCGGGCAAACTGAGCCTGTTGCAGGTTGGCCACCGTCACACGCAAATACCTCACTCCGGCACCCAGTTCTAAAGTGCCATCGGCGATGCCCCGTTGAACATCATCGATCACTTGGGCGCGATGTTCGGGCACTGAGCAGATCTGGCAACGCCAACAGACGCGCTGCATCCTGCTTCAATCGGTCACAAGCCAGCGCCGGGGTGATCAGGTCGGCCAAGCTGTTGCATGCCGCCCACTGCCATCTGCAAAAACTTGAAGGGTTAGCGGATACATGTCCGACATGCGGCAAATATTGATACAACATGCAATATCGTGCCTTAGGCCACATACCACATTCGCTAAATATGTATTTTATTGCATATTAAGGTCGACCCCTCCTTCAATAATGCATTTAATGCAAAAAAAAAGGGGAGCATCCGCTCCCCAGAGGTAAACCGCATGTAGATGAAGGCCTGAATCAGCCCTCGATCTCGATCAGGATTTCACCCGGCGTGACACGGTCGCCCTTGGCCACGTGGATTGCCACGACCTTGCCGGCGATAGCCGCCTGCACTTCGGTCTCCATCTTCATGGCTTCAGTGATCAGCACCGCCTGGCCGGCCTTGACCAGGTCACCTTCCTTGACCAGCACATCGACAATGTTGCCGGGCATGTTGGTACTCACGTGACCCGGCTCGCTAGCCTGCTTGCGCTTGCTGCCGCCGCCGCCAACGAACTCGTTGAGTGGTTCGAACACCACTTCTTCCGGCATGCCATCGATCGACAGGTAGAAGTGGCGCTTGCCTTCGGCTTTCACACCAACGCCAGTGATGTCGACGCGGTAGGTTTCACCGTGCACGTCGATGACGAACTCGGTCGGGACGCCTTCACCGCCTGGCGCAGAAACGGCGCCAGCCTCCGGAATTGGCAACAACGCTTCCGGGGTAAGGGTGCCGGCTTCGCGTTCCTCGAGGAACTTGCGACCAATGTCCGGGAACATGGCAAAGGTCAGCACGTCTTCTTCGCAACGGGCCAAGGCACCGATGTCGGCACGCAGCTTGGTCATCTCTGGCTTCAGCAGGTCGGCCGGGCGCACGTCGATCACTTCTTCGCTGCCAATCGCCTGGCGGCGCAGCTGCTCGTTGACCACGCCAGGGGCTTTACCGTAACCGCCTTGCAGGTACAGCTTCACTTCGTTGGTGATGGTCTTGTAGCGCTCGCCGGCCAGCACGTTGAAGAACGCCTGGGTGCCAACGATTTGCGAGGTCGGCGTCACCAGCGGCGGGAAGCCGAGGTCTTCACGCACACGCGGGATCTCTGCCAGCACTTCGTTCATGCGGTTGAGCGCGCCCTGCTCTTTCAGCTGGTTGGCCAAGTTGGAAATCATGCCACCCGGCACCTGGTTGACCTGCACGCGGGTGTCCACGGCGGTGAACTCGCTTTCGAACTGGTGGTACTTCTTGCGCACGGCGTAGAAGTACAAGCCGATTTCCTGCAGCAGTTCCAGGTCCAGGCCGGTGTCGAACTCGCTACCCTTGAGCGCAGCAACCATCGACTCGGTACCCGGGTGGCTGGTGCCCCAGGCGAAGCTGGAGATGGCGGTATCAATGTGGTCGGCGCCGTTTTCCACAGCTTTGAGCTGACACATGGCGGCCAGGCCGGCGGTGTCGTGGGAGTGGATAAACACCGGCAGCGACTGCTCGGCTTTCAGCGCCTTGACCAACTCGCCCGTGGCAAACGGGGTCAACAGGCCGGCCATGTCCTTGATGGCGATCGAGTCGCAACCCATGGCCTCCATTTGCTTGGCCTGGTTCACGAACGCCTCGATGGTGTGCACCGGGCTGGTGGTGTAGGCAATAGTCCCCTGGGCGTGCTTGCCCGAGGCTTTGACCGCCTCGATGGCCACACGCAGGTTACGCACATCGTTCATGGCGTCGAAGATGCGGAATACGTCGATGCCATTGACGGCGGCCTTGGCGACGAATGCCCTGACCACATCGTCGCTGTAGTGACGGTAACCCAGCAGGTTCTGGCCGCGCAGCAGCATTTGCAGGCGCGTGTTGGGCAGTGCTGCACGCAGTTTGCGCAGGCGCTCCCACGGGTCTTCCTTCAGGAAGCGCACGCAGGCATCGAAGGTCGCGCCCCCCCAGACTTCCAGCGACCAATAACCGACCTTGTCGAGTTTCTCGCAGATCGGCAGCATGTCTTCGGTACGCATACGGGTGGCCAGCAGAGACTGGTGGGCGTCGCGCAGGATCGTATCGGTTACGTGAATCTTCTTGGACATTATTATCTCCTCGTCGCGGCAAGCTTCACGCCTCAGGGGGCCTGCACAGACGCGTTGGCGCTGGCTGGCAATCTGGGTTTCGCAGCTTGCAGCTGTATTCAAATGCCTGCGTGGGCGGCGATGGCGGCAGCGATGGCCAGGGCCAGCTCTTCGGGTTTGCGCTTGATCGAATAGTTGGTCAGTTCCGGGTGGGTCTCAACGAAGCTGGTATTGAACTGACCGCTACGAAATTCCGGATTACGCAGGATTTCCTGGTAGTACGCCGCGGTGGTCTTGACCCCCTGTACGCGCATGTCATCCAAGGCCCGCAGGCCGCGATCCATGGCCTCTTCCCACGTCAATGCCCACACCACCAGCTTCAGGCACATCGAGTCGTAGAACGGTGGAATGGTGTAGCCGGTGTAAATGGCGGTATCGGTACGCACACCGGGGCCACCTGGCGCGTAATAACGAGTGATCTTGCCAAAGCTGGGTAGGAAGTTGTTCTTCGGGTCTTCGGCATTGATCCGAAACTGTAGGGCGTAACCACGGTGCTGGATATCTTCCTGCTTCACCGACAGGGGCAGGCCCGATGCGATGCGGATCTGCTCACGCACGATATCGATACCGGTAATTTCCTCGGTGATGGTGTGCTCGACCTGCACGCGTGTGTTCATTTCCATGAAATACACTTCGCCATCGGCCAGCAGAAACTCAACGGTACCGGCGTTCTCGTAGTCCACCGCCTTGGCCGCACGTACTGCCAAGTCGCCGATGTAGGCGCGTTGCTCTGGGGTAAGTTGCGGGCTCGGTGCAATTTCGATGAGCTTCTGGTTACGGCGTTGGATGGAGCAGTCGCGCTCGAACAAGTGCACGACATTGCCGAAGCTGTCGCCGAGTATCTGCGCCTCGATGTGCTTAGGGTTGACGATGCACTTTTCCAGGAACACTTCTGCCGAACCGAATGCCTTGGTGGCCTCGGAAATCACGCGCGGGAAGTTCTGCTCCAACTCTTCGCGACTGTTGCAGCGGCGAATACCACGGCCGCCACCACCCGACGTCGCCTTGAGCATTACTGGGTAACCAATACGATCGCCTTCACTGAGCGCCTCGTGAATGTCGGCGACGTTGCCCTCTGTGCCTGGGGTGACCGGAACGCCCGCGGCTATCATGGTGCGGCGCGCTTCGGTCTTGTCGCCCATGCGGCGAATGACGTCGGCAGCGGGCCCTATGAACTTGATCCCGCGCTCGGCGCAGATCTCGGCCAACTCCGCATTTTCCGAGAGAAAGCCATAGCCAGGGTGCAAGGCATCGCAGCCCGTTTCCACTGCCAGGTTCACCAACTTGCGAGGATTCAAATACCCGGCCAGTGGCTCTGCGCCAATGCTGTAGGCTTCGTCTGCACGCTTTACATGCAGCGCATGCCGGTCGGCGTCGGAAAAGATCGCTACCGAGCGGATGCCCATTTCGGCGCAAGCGCGCACGATCCGAACTGCAATTTCACCTCGGTTGGCGATCAGGATTTTTTTTATCACTGGATTCTTCCCAAAGCCGTATGAACAGTCGACACGGTTCTACCGGTCGGCGCGTGGCCTGTTGTTGTTTGGCCAGTCGCAGATTCACCCTAGCGCTGTAGGTCGATAAACAAAAATCAATATTTGTTAGGGGCAGTATTAGCAAAAGCTTATAGTGAAGTTACAAGGTATTGCCGACGAGTCGAATAAAATGCGTAAGTCCTTGATGCGTATGACATTGCGTCAATTGCAGGTCTTCAATGAGGTGTGTGATCTTCGCTCATATAGCCGCGCGGCCGAAGAGATGGCGCTCACGCAACCCGCCGTTAGTCTACAGATCCGTCAACTCGAAGAGCTGATTGGCCAGCCGTTGTTCGAATACGTGGGCAAGAAGTTGTACCTCACAGAAGCCGCCGAAGCGCTGCAACGGGCCAGCCACGACATCTTCGGGCGTCTGGAGAGCCTGGATATGCAGTTGTCGGACATGCAGGGGTCGTTGCAAGGTCAGTTGAAGCTGGCGATCGAGTCCAGCGCCAAGTATTTCGTGCCGCATCTGTTTGCGGCATTCAAGCGGCGGCACCCGGAGGTCAACCTGACCTTGACCGTGGTCAACCGGGCCCAGGCCATCCGGCGGCTGTCTGATAACCGTGATGACCTGATCATCATGTCCATGGTGCCGCAGGACATGGGGCTGGACTTCCTGCCGTTCCTGAACAACCCGATCATCGCCGTCGCGCCGCCCGAGCATGCCCTGTGCAGGCTGCCGCAGCTGCGCCTGCAAGACCTCGAGCCCCATACGCTGCTGATACGCGAACAAGGCTCAGGCACCCGCAAGGCTTGCGAGGAGTATTTCAAGGAAAAGCGCGTGCACTTCACCCAAACCCTCGAAGTGGCTTCGGCCGATGCCCAGCGTGAATGCGTGATAGCCGGGTTGGGCATTGCGTTGCTGACCCGCCATGCCGTGAACATGGAGCTGGCCACGGGAAACCTGGTAGAACTGCCCGTCGAGGAGTTGCCGCTGTACCGCAGCTGGTGCGTCGTTCAATCCAAGGCCAAGCGGCAATCGCCGGTCGCACTCGCCTTTCAGGCCTTCATACGCAGCGAGCGGTCATTGATCAGCGCATTGGTCGAGCGTTTTTCAGGTCAGTCGGCGCTGCTGTCTGCCAGGCAGTGAGCCCTTCGAAGTCAGGATAATCAGCGACATCACGCAAGAGTTGCCGTTGGTCACAGTAGCTTTCGATGGCGCGACGGTACTCCATGCGTCGCTGGTCCTTTTCCTGCTGTTTGCGAGCCTTGGCGTTGGGTTGGTAGATGCCGTCGTGGTCACGAGCCATTGCCTGATTCCCGGAAAGGATGCGGAAGGCTCAGAATGACCCGATGGTTTTACCGTTTGAAGGCGCGATGATGACAGCGTCGTGAACGATGATGGCGCCGACCCGCAGAGCCGAAGCAGGCTTCAGTCGTCATGGGCTTTGATCGACTTGGGCGACAGTCGCAGGCTACGCAGGCTGCGCTTGACGCTCTTGAGATGATTGACCAGGCTTGGACCGCGCGCCATGGCAACGCCCATGGCCAGCACGTCGATGACCACCAGGTGAGCAATGCGCGAGGTCAGAGGCGTATAAATCTCGGTATCTTCATGAACGTCGATGGCCAGGTTGACCGTAGACAGTTCGGCCAGCGGGGTCTGGCTGGGGCACAACGTGATCAGGTTGGCGCCGCTTTCACGGACCAGGTTGGCCGTGATCAGCAAGTCCTTCGAGCGGCCTGATTGCGAAATGCACACCGCTACGTCGCCAGGCTTGAGCGTCACGGCGGACATCGCCTGCATGTGCGGGTCGGAGTACGCCGCCGCGCTGAGCAGCAAACGGAAGAACTTGTGCTGGGCATCGGCTGCCACGGCCCCGGACGCGCCGAAACCATAGAACTCCACACGCTGCGCCTGCGCCATGGCGCTGACGGCCTGCTGAAGCGCCTGTGGGTCAAGGTGCTCGCGCACCTCCATCAAGGTATGCAGGGTCGTGTCGAAGATCTTCAGGCTGTAATCGGCGACGGAGTCGTCTTCATGAATGGCGAACTGCCCAAAACTGGCCCCGGCGGCCAGGCTCTGCGCCAGTTTCAACTTCAGGTCTTGAAACCCCGAGCACCCGATGGCCCTGCAGAAACGTACGATGGTCGGTTCACTGATACCGACGCTATGTGCCAGGTCGGCCATCGAACTGTGCATGACGGCGGCCGGGTCCAGCAGCACGTGATCGGCCACTTTCAGTTCCGATTTGCGCAGCAGGTGGCGCGATTGGGCGATATGTTGCAACAGATTCACGGGCTGGACTCGGTTATGATCGGCTGGCCGGGTTGTAGCTTTCTTGTAGTTATACTACATGGACGGCAACCCGCCCAGTTAAACGAACGTGGAGCGTGGTGGTTTGACTATTCCTTGCGACATTCTGGTCTTTGGCGGCACGGGCGACCTGGCCCTGCACAAGTTGCTGCCCGCGCTCTACCACTTGTTTCGTGACAATCGCCTCGACCCTGCCGTGCGGGTAATCGCCCTGGCTCGGCGCCCTCTGCCGCGCAGTGATTACCTCAAGCTTGCAGAGCGGCATTGCCGGGCACAGATCGCTCTTCGCGACTTTGACGAAGACATCTGGCGACGCTTTTGTGCCCGGGTCGACTACTTCGCGATGGATGCGACCCAGAGTGCTGATTTCGTTCGGCTGGCACGCTACCTGGGCGAGCCCGGGGGCCTGATGCGCGTGTTCTATCTCGCCACCACGCCTTCGCTGTTCGCGCCCATTGCCAGCCATTTGCATACCGCAGGGCTGGCCGACAGCGAAGCGCGCATTGTGCTCGAGAAACCGATCGGGCACTCCTTGTTGTCGGCCACTGCCATCAATGAAGCGATCGGAGCGGTGTTCGAAGAGCGGCAGGTGTTCCGTATCGATCACTACCTGGGCAAGGAAGCCGTCCAGAACCTTATGGCCTTGCGCTTTGCCAACGCACTCCTTGAGCCGGTGTGGCGCAATGGGCAGGTCGATCACGTGCAGATCAGTGTCGGTGAGACCTTGGGCGTGGAGAACCGTGGTGGCTACTACGACCGAGCAGGGGCCATGCGCGACATGCTGCAGAACCATCTGCTCCAGCTGCTCTGCCTGGTGGCCATGGAGCCGCCTGCGCAGTTCGAAGCCGAGGCCGTGCGTGATGAGAAAGTGCGAATTCTCCGAGCGCTTCAGCCGATTACCGGACAAGACGTCCAGGAGAAGACGGTTCGTGGCCAGTACGGGGCCGGATATATCGGCGGTCAGGAGGTAGGCGCGTATTACTTTGAAAAGGACGTCGATAACGACAGTGATACCGAGACCTTCGTCGCCATCGAAGTGCACATCGACAACTGGCGCTGGGCTGGCGTGCCCTTCTACTTGCGCACGGGCAAGCGCATGGCCCGGCGCTCCTCGCAGATCGTCATCCAGTTCAAACCTGTACCGCATGCGCTGTTCGAGGGTGGTCAGGTCAACCAACTGTTGATTCAGTTACAGCCAGACGAGCGCATCAGTCTGCGCATGATGACCAAGATCCCCGGCAAGGGTATGCGCCTGGAGCCGGTCGACCTGGACCTGAACCTGGCTCAGGTTTTCAGCCAGACACGTCGCTGGGAGGCCTACGAACGTTTGTTGCTGGACGTGCTCGAAGGCGACTCGACCCTGTTCATGCGACGCGATGAAGTCGAAGCCGCCTGGGCGTGGGTGGATCCCATCATCAAGGGTTGGGAAGCGCATTTCCAGGCTCCGCGCTCGTACCCTGCCGGGAGCAATGGTCCTGAGCAGGCCAACAGCCTGCTCGCCCGCCATGGCAGAAACTGGCACGGGTGAAGCGTTGCCCAATCGTAGCCTTGCGTTGATACGGAGACAGTAGCGATGCGCATACGCGCTACTTTCACCATCAAGGAGGCTCCCATGAGCACACTCAAAGACTTCGTTGCTTACAACCAGACCGCAGGCGGTCAGAAATCCTTTCGAGTTCACGGTGTCGTCACCGTGCCAAGCCCGGCGTTCGAGCCGGTACTAATCGAGCCGGCAATTCGCCACCGGGGCGGCTGGGAGGTTCTGCAACTCAAGCTGGTGGACACTGGGGTCATCGCCAATGCTGTATTGACCGAGAAGACTGTCGAATACCTGCGTGAAGGGCCATGCGCTTTCAAAATGCTGGAGATCATCCATGCAGATGGCAGTCTGCGCATCGAAATCGAAGACCTCCAGGCGTTCGACTGATGTAGCCAGCCAGTGCGCCGAAGATGGCGCCCTGGTGTGCCCCAGGCGTCCCTGTCGCGATAAACGGCAGGGGCCCAAGGTGAATATTCATACAGTAGATGTTTGCCCCTGGCTCGGCGTCCCCCTAGAATGGCGAGATGAGCACAGATGACCTTTCCCTCCTGCTGAATTCCCTCAATGATGCCCAACGCCAGGCTGTAGCGGCTACGGTCGGGCGTCAACTGGTGCTTGCCGGCGCCGGTTCCGGTAAAACCCGTGTGCTGGTGCATCGCATCGCCTGGCTGATCCAGGTGGAGCAGGCATCACCGCACTCGATCCTGTCGGTGACTTTCACCAACAAGGCTGCTGCTGAAATGCGCCATCGGATCGAGCAATTGTTGGGCATCAACCCTGCAGGGATGTGGGTGGGGACATTCCACGGCCTGGCGCATCGGCTGTTGCGTGCCCACTGGCAGGAAGCGGGGCTGGTGCAGAACTTCCAGATTCTCGACAGCGACGATCAGCAGCGCCTGGTAAAACGGGTGATGCGCGAGCTGGGGCTGGACGAACAGAAGTGGCCGGCACGCCAGGCCCAATGGTTCATCAACGGCCAGAAAGACGAAGGCCTGCGCCCGCAGCACATTCAGCCAGGCGGCGACCTGTTCCTGACCACCATGCGCGATGTCTACACCGCGTACGAGCAGGCCTGCGAGCGCGCCGGTGTCATCGATTTTTCCGAGTTGCTGCTGCGCGCCCTGGATTTGTGGCGCGATCACCCAGGCCTGTTGGCCCACTACCAACGCCGCTTCCGTCACGTGCTGGTCGATGAGTTCCAGGATACCAACGCCGTGCAGTACGCCTGGCTGCGTCTGCTGGCCCGTGGTGGCGACAGCCTGATGGCGGTGGGGGACGACGATCAGTCGATTTACGGCTGGCGCGGCGCGAAGATCGAGAACATCCACCAGTACACGGCTGACTTCCCAGATGCCGAATTGATCCGCTTGGAGCAGAACTACCGCTCCACCGGGGGCATCCTCAAAGCTGCCAACGCCCTGATTGCCAATAACAGCGGGCGCCTGGGCAAGGAATTGTGGACCGACATGGGTGAAGGCGAACCCATTACGCTGTACGCCGCCTACAACGAACACGACGAAGCACGCTATGTGGTCGAGACCATTGAAAGCCTGATCAAGCAAGGCAACGCGCGTGACGAAATCGCTATTCTGTATCGCTCGAACGCCCAGTCACGGGTGCTCGAGGAAGCCTTGCTGCGCGAGCGGATTCCCTACCGTATCTATGGTGGCCAGCGCTTCTTCGAGCGTGCAGAGATCAAGAATGCAATGGCCTACCTGCGACTGATTGAAGGCCGCGGCAACGATGCGGCGCTGGAGCGCGTGATCAACGTGCCGCCGCGCGGCATTGGCGAGAAAACCGTCGAGGCCATTCGCGAGCATGCACGTCACAGCCAGGTCTCGATGTGGCAGGCGATGTGCCAGCTCATCGCCGCAAAAGCGCTCAAGGGCCGGGCTGCCAGCGCGCTGGGTGCGTTCATCGAGTTGATCGACGGGCTTGCGGCCAAGGTCGAAGACATGCCGCTGCATACCATGACGCAGACCACCATCGAACAGTCCGGGCTGATCATCTATCACCAGGAAGAAAAAGGTGAAAAGGGTCAGGCACGGGTGGAAAACCTTGAGGAACTGGTTAGCGCAGCGCGCAACTTCGAATCGACCGAAGAGGACGCCGACCTCTCCCCACTGTCCGCCTTCCTTGGTCACGCCTCGCTCGAAGCCGGCGACACGCAAGCTGACGAGCACGAGGACAGTGTGCAGCTGATGACCTTGCACAGTGCCAAAGGCCTGGAATTCCCCTACGTGTTCCTGGTGGGCATGGAGGAAGGACTGTTCCCGCACAAGATGAGCCTGGAGGAGCCAGGTCGTCTTGAGGAAGAACGCCGCCTGGCCTACGTGGGCATTACCCGCGCCATGCGTCAGCTGGTCATGACGTATGCCGAGACAAGACGGCTCTACGGTAGTGAGACCTATAACAAGGTGTCTCGCTTCGTACGCGAGATTCCGGCTGGTCTGGTGCAGGAAGTACGTTTGTCGAACAGTGTCAGCCGCCCGTTCGGCACTCCGAAGACAGCCCTCAACAGCCACCTGTTTGCCAATGCGGATATCCCCGAAACCGCATTCAACCTCGGCCAGCGCGTGCAGCATTCCGTTTTCGGTGAAGGGGTCATCCTGAACTTCGAAGGCTCCGGGGCCCAGGCTCGTGTACAGGTCAACTTTGCCGAAGGCAGCAAATGGTTGATGGTGGGCTACGCCAAGCTTGAAGCGATCTGAGGACAGGCCGTCAGTCCAGGGGCGAACTCAAGGGTGAACGCCTGCGTCGTTGCCTGCTCAAATAAGTCATATCAAGCAAAAGCTCGAAACATTATGTCGCTGGTCATATACCTTGGAACATGTGCACCATGACGCGCGTGCAATCCACAACAGGGGATATCCCATTTATGCAACGTTTTCTTAGCATCGCACTGGCGCTCTGCGTCGGCCTGACGCTGAGCCTGGACGCCAACGCCAAGCGATTTGGCGGCGGCAAGAGCGCTGGCTCCGCGCCCATTCACCAGACCCGTCAAGCTACGCCGAACACGCCTGCCGCCGCGCCGACCGCTCCTGGCCGCGCACCGGCCGCAGCCAGCGGTGCTTCGCGCTGGCTGGGCCCCCTGGCGGGCTTGGCCGCCGGTGGTCTGCTGGCATCCATGTTCATGGGTGACGGCTTCGAAGGCTTCCAGATCATGGACTTCCTGATCATCGCGCTCATCGCCTTCCTGGTGTTCCGCTTCATCGCCGCACGGCGACGTCAGCAGCAGCCGCACATGGCCATGCCTGGCAATGCCCCCATGCAGCGTGAAGTGCATGGTCAGGCCGCACAGCCAAACATCTTCGGCGGTTCGGCTGCACCGGCGGCAGCGCCATCGCCTGTCATAAACGCGCCAGCCTGGTTCAACGAACAAAGCTTCCTGGCGGCTGCCCGCAACCACTTCCAGTCGCTGCAGCAGCACTGGGACGCCAATGAAATGGACAAGATCGCCGAGTTCGTGACCCCGCAGATGCTCGAGTTCCTCAAGCGCGAGCGTGCCGAGCTGGGTGATGGCTTCCAGTCCACCTACATCGACAACCTTGATGTACAGCTGGACGGCGTCGATGAGCGTGACGACCGTACTGACGCTACCCTCACCTTCCGTGGCGTATCGAAGAACTCGCGCTTCGACCAAGGTGAACAGTTCAGCGAGAGCTGGCACATGGTACGCGCCAAGGGCGAGAACCAGCCTTGGCTGGTCGCGGGTATCCGTCAGAACGGGTAATCCAGCCCGCTATTCAAAGCAGTTGTTACCTGGGGCCGCTTTGCGGCCCCAACAATTCAGGCTCGCCGCAAGTATTCGTCAAAACAGTTAACCCTGTCCTGCTGTCCAAAAAAAACCTCGGGTTTGCCCCGTAATGCTGCTCACTTGGCGCTGCCATGCGCCCGACGATTACAAGTGAACAGTATTCCAGGCCTCCCCGGGGTTTTTGCTTTTGCCATAGCGCACTACTAGGGTATAACCCGCAGCGTTGTCATCTAGGTCAGAGGAAGTGAATCGTGGAAGAAGTGATCGAACAACTCCGTGAAGCCAACGAGCCAGTACCGGTCCCCCTTGAGCTTCCAGACGAGGATCAGTTGGTTGAAATCGAAGAGCAGCTGTTCATCAACATTCCGTTCGTGTTCAAGGAGTTTCTGCTGAACGTCAGCGATGTGGTCTACGGCTCGCTGGAACCTGTCACGGTGACTGACCCGCAGTCGCACACCTACCTTCCGGACGTTGCAGCAAATGCCTGGGACGCCGGGGTGCCTCGGGAACTGATTCCGCTGTGCCAGGACGGCGACAACTACTATTGCGTCGAGGAAGATGGCACCGTGGTGCTGTGGGATGCCGATGAGGAACTCGTCGGTGAGGACAGCTGGGAATCGGTTTGGCATTGGGCACGGGACGTCTGGCTAGAGAGCTGATCAGGCTCACCCTCACCTCGGTCGAAGGACCTTGCGGGCCGTGAGCACGGCCCGCCTGTAGCGGTCGCTACAGGGTCAGTGGCCATGGTCCCGGTTGTTCTCCAGCGTTTCCAACAACGCAATCTGCATGCGTGTATGCACCCGGATGAACCAACGCCACAGCAAGGCGACCACCACCGCTGCCACTATGGCAATGATCAGCAGCAGTTCATTGGTGGGAAGAATGCTCGCCGACAACGCCGACAGCAGCAAAAAGATCACCAGCAGCGAAATCAGCGGAATGACTTCTGCAATCACGCGCCGTACGCGCTGAGTGTGGCGCCCGGCCATTTCCGGTTTGACGCCCATCTCAGCCAGCAGCATCGATAGGGCCTTGAGTTTGCGGTAAGCCGCGATCAGAAATGGTAGCGAGAGCAGTAGCGCAGCCCCCCAGATCACCGCCTTCTGCTGGCTCACATCGCTTACCCACTGGCTTAGCCAAGTGCCAAGCCGCCCTGCGAAGTAACCGCCGCTGAAGAATATGGCGATGACCAATGCCAGGTTCACACCTACCTGCAAAAGTATGCGCCGTATCATCGCCGCTACCATGGCACTCTGGCCCTGGGGTTGGATATTGCGCAGCCATTCCCCGTACAAGGACAGCACACGAGCCAGCCGCCCAGGCACTACGTTGCCCAGTTTTATCGACAGCGGATCAGCGGCGCGAATCAGATAGGGCGTCAGTAGCGTGGTGATGGCCGAGACGGCGACCGCCACCGGGTAGAGGAAGTCGCTGGTCACCTGCAGGGTCATCCCCAAGGCCGCAATGATGAAGGAAAACTCGCCAATCTGAGACAAGCCCATACCCACCCGCAATGACGTGCGCCCGTCGTTGCCTGCGATGAAAGCGCCCATGCCACAGGACAGCATCTTGCCCAGTACAACGGCCAAGGTGATGACCACGATCGGCCAGGCGTAGTCGACCAATACCTGGGGGTCGATCATCAAGCCGATCGCGACGAAGAATATTGCGCTGAACAAGTCCCTGACAGGTTCGATCAAACGCTCGATCTTCAGCAACTGTCGCGACTCGGCCATGATGGCACCAATCAGGAAGGCCCCCAGGACCATGCTGTATTCGAGTTTCACGACCAGCAGGCAGAAACCGAAGCACAGACCCAGCACTGTGATCAGCAGCATCTCGTTGCTTTCGAACTTGGCCACATAAGCCAGTACGCGCGGTACTAACAGAATGCCGATCACCAAGGCAACGATCATGAACAGTGACAGCTTGCCGACGGTTGAGAATACCTCCCCCGAACTGACGGTGCCGCTGACGGCGATACCCGAAAGCAATGCGATGATGCCGATGCCCAGTATGTCTTCGACAATCAACACGCCGAATATCAGCTGTGCAAACCGTTCGTTCTTCATCTTCAGGTCATTGAGAGCCTTGACGATGATCGTGGTCGAGGATATGGCCAGAATTGCGCCCAGGAACAGGGAATCCATGGTGTTCCAGCCGAACCAACGCCCAATCTCGAAGCCGATCCAGATCATCAGCACAATTTCCAGAAAGGCGGCTATGAAGGCTGTGGCGCCCACTTTGAACAGCTTGCGCAGGCTGAACTCAAGGCCTAGGCAAAACATCAGGAAGATCACGCCGAGCTCGGCGAGGGTTTTGATGGTGTCTTCGTCGTGAATGAGACCGAAGGGGGGCGTGTGAGGGCCTATGATGAAACCGGCGACGATATAACCGAGGACCACTGGCTGCTTGAGACGATGAAAAACAATGGTGACCACGCCTGCAACCAGCATGATGACCGCCAGGTCCTGAATGAAGCTGATGGCATGCATGACGTGATTCTCCTTCTCTCGTCTTGGGCTGTTCTACCAGGCAGACCGCGCCTGCGCCGAGGCGGGCCCAAGCAAGCAGCGAGTACACACTGTATTCATTGAAAGACTGCCCATGTTGCATGGGCGTACTCAGATTAACATCGCGTCTTCCCATGAACCGTCGATGCAATATGATGAAACAGATCGGCTGCTATAAGGCCGTCACTGGCGTAAACAGCGTGACGCCTCAAAGCATGGGAGCGTCCCGTTAAACGCAGACTGCCGCCTCATCAGGACAGAGCCCCTGCTAGCCTTTGGCGCGATTGCGCGCAATCTTACCGTGAGCATTTTATGGAACCTGGAAACGCCCAACTGAGCATGACCGTCTTGATGACACCCGACATGGCGAATTTCTCTGGCAACGTACATGGCGGCACGCTACTCAAGTACCTCGACGAAGTCGCCTATGCGTGTGCCAGCCGCTATGCAGGCTCCTATGTAGTCACGCTGTCAGTCGACCAGGTCATCTTTCGCGAGCCGGTGCATGTGGGCGAGTTGGTAACTTTCCTGGCGTCGGTGAACTACACCGGCAATACCTCCATGGAGGTCGGGATCAAGGTCGTTACCGAGAACATTCGTGAACGCTCGGTGCGCCATTCCAACAGCTGCTTTTTCACCATGGTGGCCGTGGACGATAATCGACGGCCAGTCTCGGTCCCGCCGCGCCAACCGCAGAATAGCGAAGAGAAACGCCGATTCCTGCAAGGCCAGCAGCGACGTCAGATTCGCCAGGAACTGGAAAAACGCTACCAGAACCTGAAAACCGACGGCGTCTAAGCGCTCAACAGCCTCGCTTCAAAACGCACGCGCGGGTGGGCTATGCGGTCCTGGGCACGTATCAGCTGCAGCTCGTAACTGGCGCAGGCCTGAGTTTCCAGCAGTACTTCGTGTACGGCGGAGGCTGCAAACTCGAATGCCTGCTCCCAGCTGTCGCCAAGCAGTACCCGCGCCATGAACAGACCGGAAGTCAGGTCACCCACGCCCACCGGTTGCTTCGGGAAGGCCAGCAGTGGGCGGCGCAGGTGCCAGCTGTGTTCGGCAGTCACCAACAGCATCTCGAACTGGTCCTCTGCGCGTCCTGGGTAAGCCAGATGCTTGACCAGCACAATCTTGGGCCCTTTGAGCAAAAGACTGCGCGCCATGCCTACGCAATCCTCCAGTGATGCGGCGCGCCGGCCACAGAAGCTGTCTAGCTCCAGCTGGTTGGGGCACAGAATGTCAGCCTTGGTGATCGCCTGCTCCAGCAGAAACTGGCTGACCTGCGGCGATACGATGCACCCTTTCTCAGGGTGGCCCATGACCGGATCGCACAGGTACAACGCCCGCGGGTTGACGGCCTTGATTCGCGCCACGCCTTCCAAAATCGCGCGCCCCTGTTCGGCACTGCCGAGGTAGCCCGAGAGCACGGCATCACACTCCCCCAGCTCACCGATGTTGGAAATGCCTTCCACCAACGCAGGAATTTGCGTTGGAGCAAGCACGTCTCCGCTCCACTGGCCATACTGGGTGTGATTGGAGAATTGCACCGTGTTGAGCGGCCACACATTGATGCCGACACGCTGCATGGGAAATACCGCAGCGCTGTTGCCGGCATGGCCGAACACCACATGGGACTGGATGGCGAGCAGGTGCGGAGTACGTTTCATGCGAGTCATTTCCAAAGCTGTTCAAGAATCATGCAACGCGCAGTATGAACGTGATTGCCACCTGTACGACAGGCCAGGGACGCAGTTAAGCTGGATCGATCTGTTTGGAGCCTACGCACATGTTGACCCTGGAGAACCTGTTTGTCCTGATGGTGATGGCCACGGCAGGCGCTTGGCTGTGGCACAACCACGGTCTGCGCGAGAAGGCCTTGGAAAGGGTCAAACAGCATTGCGCCAAGCTTGACCTTCAGTTGCTGGATGACGCCGTCGCGCTCAAACGTATTGCCTTCGTGCGTGATGCCAACGGTCGCAAGCGTCTGGCACGCATTTACGGCTTCGAATTTACCGTGACGGGAGAGCAACGTCACCCTGGTACCGTGACTCAGTTCGGCGCGCACAGCGTGCAGATAGAGCTTGCACCCTACCCATTCGAAATCAAGACGCCCCCACGCGCGGACAATGTGATCGAAATGCAGCAGTGGCGCCAACAACATGACCGTTGGCACAACTGATCAAGGCATAAGGCACTCCTGCACGCGGGCTTGCAGCTCGTCTACAGGCTGAGGCCTTTCGAAAATCAACTCCAGGCGACTGTCGGCTGCCCATTCACTGGGCTGCCAAGGTGCCAACTCACCTTCCAGTGCATTGAAGGAGCGCCTTCCTTGTGCAGTGTGGATAACACCCTTGGCACGTCGCCACGCCAACGTCTTCAGCAGCTCATCTACTGCCTGTGGATAAAAGCGCTGCGCGGGGTGCCAGCGCCAGCCTATGCTCCACCCATCGTCTCCCTGGAATACTTGGCATATCGGCTCACGACGGTTCGTCCAAAGAGGCAGCGGTGCCTTTGACAGATTGTCGACAATCCCGATATCAGTGTTAGGGCTGTCAACAATCTGGTTTTGATGAACAGGCAGGCATTTGAAAGGAAGCCGACCCTGCGTCGTCCATATCACCCTTTTTCCTAAGAATTCTTTATTTATCAACAGCTTGAAATCTTTATCCACAACCTCTGACTTATTGATAACTAGCGTTTCACAGGCTTCCAATGCCGCTGATTGGGCAGCTGGCAGTTGCTTGCCAATACGCAGAGACGCGGGTGTAGCAACGACTACCAACGGCTGAACTGTCAGCACATCGTGCCAAGGCGCCTGGGCCAATTGATCGAGCAATTGAAGGGGATGGCCCAGACCGGATGGTTCTATGAACAGCCTGTGCGGCTTGCACTGGCGCAGAAGCCTGCCCAGGCCTACCTGGAACGGCACCCCATTGACACAGCACAGACAGCCACCTGCCACTTCGGCTATCGCGATGCCGTTCTGGCTTGTGGACAAAAGTGCCGCATCCAGCCCTACTGCCCCGAATTCGTTGACCAATACGGCCCAGCGTTCGTCATCAGGCTTCTGCTGAAGCAGGTGATGAATCAGTGTGGTCTTGCCGGCCCCCAGCGGGCCAGCAATGACATGGGTGGGAATATTGCGGAGCATGAGGGTTCTTCAAGCGAGCGGTTTGCTCAACTATGCGCTGTCAGGCTAGCCAGTCAAGCGTGAGCAACAGCCGGGGTGGTCCTGAAGGGGAACGATGTACGACGCCTGCGCCTTCATTGCCCTCCCAACGCTCGCCCTTGAATAACGCCACGTCACCAGCATTCAGGCGCATAACCTTATCCACAGCGGCATAGCCTGTGGACAATGCAGTTCGCGCCACTTCCTGCTCCGGCACATACTCACTACCCGGTCCCGCATACGTTGTAATCAGTCTCAGGGGAACGTTATCCACATGGAAGCGTGGGCACATCGGACTGGTCAGTGCACGTACGCGCAAACCCACGCGACGCGCGCCAAGCAAGCAGCTATAAGCCGACACGAGCCATGTGACATCCGCGACGAATGCGTCATAGCCGTAGATATCCACAGCCTCCTGCAGCAGCGCGTCGATCACTGGGACCTGATGCTCATCGACCTCGAGCACCCGCTGATCCGCTAACGATCCACCAAGCCCCGCCACGACTTCTGCAAAGTCGTGAAGCTGAGGCGGAAGTTGTCGCTGCCAGACAGCGAGATTGACACCGTCCTGCAGGGCCTGCGCCATTGCCTGGGGCGTCTGGCCATACACCTGACGGATATCCACAGCCTCTGGCTTATTCACGCTGCCACCTGCTCGTCCCAGGGGCCGAATGGATCGGGAAAACGCAGCCAGCCCATGGGCTCGAGTGCCATTTCTTCATCCGTCAACAGGCACTGATCGAGAGCTGTGGATAATTGAGCCACATCCAGGTTTTGACCTATGAACACTAACTCTTGCCGGCAGTCGCCAGTATCTGGCAACCAATGTTCAAGAATGGCTGCAACGTTATCCACATCCTCCGGCCACTGTTCGCGGGGTACGAAACACCACCAGCGACCAGCCAGACCATGGCGCATCATGCCGCCTGCCTGAGACCAACTGCCCGCTTCTTTGTATTTGCTCGCCAACCAAAAGAAACCTTTAGAACGTAGTAACCGGCCATTACTCCAGGGCGTGTGGACAAATTCATGGAACCGCTGCGGATGAAAAGGCCGCCGTGCGGTCCAGGTGGTCGCTTGGATGCCATATTCTTCTGTTTCCGGTGTGTGTTCACCGCGAAGCTCCTTCAACCAGCCGGGCGCTTGCGCTGCCTGGTCGAAGTCGAACAAGCCGGTGTTCAGAATCCTGGCAAGGGGAACCTGACCCATGACCATTGGAATGATCTGGGCTCGGCGGTTCAGGCTACGGAGGATGGCTGAAAGCTCTTCCCGTTCGGCCTGACTGACCAGATCGATTTTGCTCAACAGCAATACGTCAGCAAACTCTACCTGCTCAATCAGCAAGTCGCTGATCGAGCGTTCATCGTCTTCTCCCAATGTCTGGCCACTGCTTTCCAGGCTCTGCGCGGCTTGATAATCACGCATGAAATTCAAGGCATCCACTACGGTGACCATGGTGTCGAGACGCGCCAGATCCGACAGGCTGCGGCCTTGCTCATCACGGAAGGTAAAGGTTTCAGCCACAGGCAGAGGTTCTGAGATACCAGTCGATTCAATCAGCAGGTAATCGAAGCGCCCCGCCTCGGCCAGGCGTGCAACCTCTTCAAGCAGATCTTCACGCAGCGTGCAGCAGATGCAGCCATTGCTCATTTCCACCAGCTTTTCTTCGGCCCGGTTAAGGGTGACATTGCGCTGAACCTCGCTGGCGTCAATGTTGATCTCACTCATGTCATTGACGATGACCGCCACACGAAGGTCTTCGCGATTGCGCAGAACATGGTTGAGAAGCGTGCTTTTCCCTGCGCCCAAAAACCCGGAGAGCACAGTGACAGGAAGACGATTGGACATGGCAAAACCTCATCACACAGGCGCATTCGAAACGATGCATTGCATAATGTTATAAAGTAACAATACAATTTAGCCAAGCGGTTCCTGACGAGTGCTCTGTGCAATGAATAGAAACGACCAGCTCATTTCAAGGCGCAGTGCTGACGGCACGGCCGCTACCTCATTGCGCCCATCAGCAGTGGACCCAATGTTCCACATACACGCATAACCTTGGAAATCCCATGTCCCATCCCCAGCTTCCCGACGTCGCTGCACAGCATCTGAATTCCACCACATCATTGGACTGGGTAGGGATGTGCGGTATAGCCATGCCGATGCATATCGGGGGTCGTCTGGTAGCAGCTACGGTAGATGCCGGTGTGAACCTTGTGGATGGCAGCTCACGCGGCATACACATGTCGCGTCTGTATCTGGCGCTTGAAAATCTTGAACAGGAGCCGCTGCGTCCGCTGCTGCTGCGTCGTCTTTTAGCGAGTTTTCTCAACAGTCATGATGGGCAATCGTCTGCGGCATATGTGCGATTGAGCTATCAACATTTGCTTAAACGGCCTGCCTTGGTTAGTCCTCTTGCCGGGTGGAAAAGTTATGACGTCGAAATCCATGCATGGATCGAACATGAAATGTTCCACGTGGAACTATCCGTTTCGGTACCTTACTCGTCTACATGCCCTTGTTCAGCGGCGCTGGCTCGACAGCTTGTTCAGCGACAGTTTCAAGCGCGATTTGGCACAGGAAACGTGGATAGTGATGAGGTCGTAGCGTGGCTGGGCACTTCGGAAGGCATCGTAGCAACGCCTCACAGCCAGAGGAGCATGGCGAAGATAAGTGTCAGGCTCGAGGATAATCATCCTGATCTCCCCATAACCGAGGTGGTAGACAAGGCCGAGCAAGCCTTGGGCACTGCGGTACAAACCGCCGTGAAGCGCGCCGATGAGCAAGCATTCGCCCTGGCAAATGGACAAAATTTGATGTTTTGCGAGGACGCAGCCAGGCGAGTTTATGCGGCGCTAAGGGCTATGAAATGGAGTAAAGCGTTCAAAGTGCGCGTGGAGCATGCTGAAAGCCTGCATGCCCACGACGCCGTAGCAACTGCCCAGTGGCAGTGGAACATCACGTCCGAGGCTTAACCGTACCGCAGTCGTTGCCCAGCCATACCGCACGGGTATTCATACTGCCCTGCTGCTGAACACCCGACGCATTGAAAGTGCCACTTACTTGAGTAGTGAATTCCTTGTCACTCAGAAAGGTAGCCTGGCCATTGCCCTGGGCCTTGGGACAGCTGAACTGAAACTTCCAAACGTTGCCGGTGCGATCGGTAATCTTTTGAGTACAGCCGGACTTTGGATCCTGCAGGGGAATGTCATTGGTTGCCACCTGCTGAGGGGTAAGACAGGAACGCACCCCTTTACCACCCACGGTGACACCTTGCTTGGCAAGCATGCCTTCCATCATCGCCCGTTGATCGGGCGGTAGGTTCTTCAACTGACTGAGCATGAAATCCATATCAGGTAGCGGCTTGCCATCGACCTGCATATTGCTGGTAGTCAGCTCCCACAAGCCGGGTTGAAGCATTTGGGCCTGGGCCGTGACGCTACTTGCGCACAAGGCCAGCGCCAGCAACGGCATACGAATTTTCATGGAAAACACACTCCTGGAAATGCCGGTCACCCCGACGATGTTTGAGTTAGACGTTGAAACGAACCGCTTGTTGCAGGCGAACCACGTTCGTGTTCTGTTACCTAAGGTGTATTCGACGAGCAGGATGCATATGGATTACCACAGCCCCCTTTTTTTTGGCTACCTACTTGGCGTGATACATCTGCTAGGTATTATCGCCGCGCTCCATGCATTGTTCACAGTCCGTACTGCTCAAGGCGCCATCGCCTGGGCAATGCCGCTTTTCTTCATTCCTTACCTGACGCTTGTTCCCTACCTGATATTCGGTGCGCGCTCCTTCAATGCCTACATAAAGGCCAGGCGCCAGGCTAATCAGGAAATGCATGTCGCCATGGCCAGCCTGAATTGGCGCCCTTGGGTCGAAGAAGCTCTCGCCGCTCGCGCATCAGACAGCTACGCAGCCTTGCGCGCCATGCCCAAACTCAGCCGGATGCCGTGCCTGGCCAATAATCAGGTCGAGCTGTTGATTGATGGCAAGCGCACCTTCGAGGCGGTGTTCGAAGCCATCGAGAAAGCGACGCGCGTTGTACTGGTGCAGTTTTTCATCATCCATGACGATGACCTTGGGCGGGCCTTGCAACAGATACTGCTGCGCAAGGCGGCCGAAGGCGTTCAGGTGTTTGTGCTCTATGACGGTGTCGGCAGCCATTCTCTGCCCCGCCACTACAGCCAGCGGCTTCGTGCAGGAGGTGTGCAGATACATGCATTCGCTACCCGTCGAGGCTTGTTCAACCGCCTCCAAGTCAACTTTCGCAATCATCGCAAGATCGTCGTGGTTGATGGCTTGGTCGGCTTTGTGGGTGGTCACAATGTCGGCGACGAGTATCTGGGCGCTAACCCCAAGCTTTCACCCTGGCGGGACACTCATGTGCAAATCAGTGGGCCAGTGCTAGCGTGCCTGCAGGAATCGTTCGCTGAAGATTGGTACTGGGTAACTCGGCAGTTGCCTCCCCTGATCCTCCAGGACAACTATCCGGATGACGGCGTGCTGTGCCAGGCATTGGCCAGTGGCCCTGCAGACTCCAAGGAAACCTGCTCGCTGTTCTTTCTGGAAGCCATCCACTCGGCTAAGCATCGGGTCTGGATAACGAGCCCGTATTTCGTCCCAGATGAAGCGGTGTTTGCCGCCTTGCGTTTGGCGGCCCTACGCGGTGTTGATGTGCGTGTCCTGATTCCGTCTCGCCCGGACCACAAGATCGTATATGCCGCCTCCAGCCTGTTCGCATTCGAAGCGGTACGGGCCGGTGTTCGCATGTTCCGCTATCAACCTGGGTTCCTGCACCAAAAGGTCGTGTTGGTGGATGACGACATCAGCGCTGTCGGCAGTGCCAATCTGGATAATCGATCGTTCCGTCTGAATTTCGAGATCACCTTGCTGACCATCGACAAGGCATTTGCCGATACGGTCGAACGCATGCTCCACGAAGACTTTGCCCATGCGCGCGAAATAACGGTTGAGGAAACCGAGGCAACCCATCGGTTACAGCAGGTGGGCATGCGCATCGCAAGATTGATTTCACCGGTGTTGTAGAACGCGCCAAGCTTCACCGACCTCGGTCCTGGAGCAAGGTCGGTGAGGCATGGCACATGTAAGGTGAGCGCTAGCGGTAGAGGTGCTCACGCGTCCAAGGTAGGTCATGGTGGCCATCCGCGTAAGGCTTGACGGCCAAGATCTGATGAAGGTTGATCCAGCCTTTCTCGAACGCATAGGCGCAACCCGCCAAATAAAGACGCCAGATACGCAGGGTCTTTTCCGGCACTAAAGCAGCCGCATTGTGCAGCTGGTTTTCCAGGTTCTCGCTCCAGTGATGCAGAGTCTTGGCGTAGTGCATGCGCAGGCTTTCCACGTCGACCACTTCCAACCCAGCCTCACAGACAGCGGCGCTGATCATCGACAAGTGGGGCAACTCACCGTGCGGGAATACATAGCGGTCGATGAACTCTCCAGCCCCTCGACCCACCGGGCGGCCATCCACATGTTTGGCCGTGATGCCATGGTTCATGACGAGGCCGCCTTCGCGCACTGCGCCGAATAGCGTCTTGCAATACAGCGGTAGATTGGCATGACCAACATGCTCGAACATGCCCACGCTGACGACCTTATCGAAGCGCCCGTCTTGTGGCAGGTCGCGGTAATCAAGAATCTGCAGGTCTACACTGTCGCCCAGGCCTTCGGCCTCCACACGGTCCCGACCGAGCTTGAGCTGCTCTTTGCTCAACGTGATGCCAAAGACTTTCGCCCCATATTCACGTGCAGCGAAGCGCGCCAGACCTCCCCATCCACATCCCACATCCAGCAAATAGTCACCGGTCGCCAGGCGCAGCTTGCGGCACAGGTGATCGAACTTGTCTTGCTGGGCCTGTTGCAGTGTGTTGTCCGGCTCACGGAAATAGGCGCAGGAATAAACCATGTCCTGGTCCAGCCATAACCGGTAAAAGTCGTTGGAAACATCGTAGTGGTAGGAAATAGCTTCGGCGTCAGTTCGCTTGTCATGGGCCAGGCGCTGGGGAGCGTGATCGCGATCGTCGGGCAGCAGTGCTTCGCTGAGCTCGTCACAAACACGGATAGCCTCGCCGATGTCGCCTTCGAGCTCAAGCTTGCCTTCCACGAAAGCGGTACCCAGCTCATCCATGCTTGGATGGGTGAGCTGGGAAATGAGCTGAGGCTCCTTGACCAGAATGGTCACTTGCGGGCTGGGGCCCAAGTCGAAATGGTTGCCGTCCCACAATTTCAAACGCAACGGCAGGTGTAGACTCTGCAAAGCCGGCGGAAGCTGAGCAAGCATGTAACCCTTCCTTCCCATGTACGGGGCAAGACCCAAGACATTTCGAAGCCACCGGTTCAGCGTAGACCATCTGTAGGAACTGTCTGTAAAACGAACGTCGCAGGCGGGGTCTACAGTTTCAGATTCAGGGAAACGAATGCTGACCGACCAGGTGCCGGCGAGAACATCGCCTGGTCGTCACCGCCCCAGAAGAAGTTGTCGTACCAGACGTATTCGTATTTGCGATCCAGCAGGTTCTTGACCTGCACATCGACGCTGGCAGCGGACGTGATGCGGTAGCTGACGCTGGCGTCCGCGACGACAAACCCACCGTATTTGCCTTGCTCGTTGAGCTCGTCGATGTAGTAGCTCCCCTGTGCCCTGCCCTGCAGACCGAACTTCCAGTCATCGTTATAACGATAATCGACACCCACGGTGCTCACGTACCGAGGCGTGGAGAACACCTCTTTACCCGAGAGTGATTGCCCGGCAGCAGAAAACGCCTTGATCACCTTGGCTTCCTGGATGGCGTGGGAGGCATAGACAGTCCACTGATCATCCAGCTGGGCATTGATCTGCAAATCCACACCGCGGCGGCGCGTTTCACCCAGCCCGACCGTGGTCCCGGTACTGGGCATGTTTGCTACTTCATCGGTAGCATCCTGCTGCCAGATCGCTACCCGCGCTTGGGCGCCCTCGAACGGTCTGAACTTGATACCGACTTCTTTGCCTGTGTTGATCGACGGATCGTATGAAGGCTGCCCCGGGGTCAGGTAGGCGGGCTCGGTAGAGCCGGTGAGTATCTGGAAGGTACGCCCCCAATTGGCGTAAACGTCGATATCGGGAGTAACGCTGTAAATGACGCTCAGCTTGGGCTGTCGGATCCAGCCGTAGTCTTGCAGCGAGCCTTTGACGCCACCCAAGAGCTGCGTATTGCCGGTGAACTTATCCACCCGCATGGCCGGTATGATCTTCAGTGACTCGATGGGCTGGATGACGGCCTGAACATAGGCACCGGTGTTGCGCAGGGTGTAGCGATCGTCATTCTGCACGCGCGCCGGTACGGTATCGAAGTTGGTCGGAAGGCTGAAGCTGTAACGCTCGCGACCGTAGCGGTTGTCCTGCTCCTCGTAGTTGACACCGCCGTCGAGGGTGAGGTGCTCGTTCACGCGCCATGTCAGGTTATTGAGCATCCCCGTCTGCTGTTCGTCCCATTGTCGACGCTGACGGGGCGCGTTACCGGGGCGGTAGTCCGTGAAGGTGATGGTGCGGTCATCGTTGTAGCCGTTGTAATACAGCTTGCTGCTAAGGCTCAGGTGATCATTGAGCTGCCAATCCGCGTGCAGGCTGAGATGCTTCATGTCGCGGTCATCACCGTCATTGGCGTTCTTCGCCGGTGATTGCGTGCGGCTGGCGTGCATCTGTTCACGGGTTAGAAACCCGGACTCCTGAGCCTGGTGATGGTACAGGCGCGCGATCAGCCCAATGCGGAAATTCTGCTCGTCGTTGCTAACGAACCACTTACCTCCCAGCGCGTATTTGTTCGAGTTGCTGTGATCGCGGTAGCCATTGCTGTCCTGCTTGGCAAGGATGTAGTTCTGGGCAAAATTCCCCTCCTCGTGCCCGACCGCCAACTGCACCTCACGGGTGCCGAAGCTGCCATAGGTCAGCCGACTATCTATATAGTTGCCGCCTTGGCGCGTGGCGAAGTTGATGTTGCCCGCGATGTTGTGCAACCCGTAACGCGGGTCGTTCGTGCCCCGGACCACTTCGATGTAGTCGATATCCAGCGGAAAGATCATGTCGATGAAGCGCTGGTTGCCGCTGTTGACGTTGCTCGGGATCCCATCGATCAGCGTCTTGATACCGTTGATGTACCCTTCGCCGTTGAAAGCGCGGAACGTTACCTTGCCCGATTCGGCCCCCTGCCCTGTTTCGGTGAGCTGAATGCCCGGCATTTGGCCCAGCAACTGCCAGCTGTTCATGACGTTCTTGTCCTCGACCTGATCACCGCCCAGCACATCGACCGAAGTGAGCACGTTCTCGGTGCTCAGCGCCACCTTGGCGTCTTGCGTGATGTTCACGGCGCCAAGGGTGATTGTGGAACTGCCGTTTTGATCGGCGAACAGTTCAGGGGTAACCATTACCGTGAACATGGCAAGGGAGGCCGGGGTGACTCGCATGGGTGCTCCTGGGTGAGTAGACAGGGAAGAGATCAGGTGCCGGTAAGCTCGCTAAAAAGGTGCTGAGCCTTTAGACGTTATATCATAACCAATTAAACGTTATGATATATCAACTCAATTCCATCTATCGGATGTTAAAGCACCGAGATTCGAGACGGCCGCAGGAAGTATTGGGTGTATGGTTTCGGCCCAACCGACTCTGAAACGCAAGAGCATGAAAAATCGCCAATAAAAAAACCCCCGTGAAAACGGGGGTTTTGACTGCCGGTCGATCAGATGATCACCGACCGTATTTCACGGCTTCTGCTTGACGTTAAGCTCGTGTTCTTTGCTAAATAAGTCGGTGACAGACAGTGCTGTGTCTATTGGCCTAGATCCTCTGACCTTCGTTGGTCTGGTGAAAATAAGTAGGTGACAATTTCCGGAAGCGATCGCATTTCCTGAGAAAAGTTTTCCTAAAAAAGCAGGTGACAACACGTCCACGCCGGGCAACCAGTCATCAGCGTTTAACCATTTGTGTGGACCTAGAATAGGAACGGACCTGACCAGTCAGAGAGAGAGACCTTCGGTTGCACGAGGAACTCTACGTTGGCACCTGTCAGCGACCTTGGCATGGGCTTACAATCTTAGACCCCAGCTTCAGGTTCGCTGCCCCCTGAAGAAATGTGTCTTTCGTGATGCGCCACCTAGTCAGCAGTGCATGCTGCTGGGTGAGTGCGATGATGTTGGAGTGCTTATGGATACTGCGAGTGTGGAGCTCACCCAAGATCAGCAAGCGGTAGGATTGAGAGCGGCCTTGCGGGTCCTCGACGGCTGGGGTGCAACCAACAGCCAGGTGTGCAGCATCCTACGTATATCCGTTGCTTCCCATCAGCGTGTCTTGAAAAACTCAGGCGCCGCCATACGACTCGACAAGGATCAACAGCAGCGAGTCAGCTTGGTGCTTAACATTCATGCCTCGTTACGAAATATCTTCGAGAACGCGGACAACGTTCGTGGCTTCCCCAGCTTCAAGAATACCAACGCATTTTTCGAAGGGCGTTCACCCTTGGAGGTGATGGCGCAAGGGGATTTGATCTCGCTTTACGAAACTCATAAGCACATAGATCAACTTCGTTGGTCCCACTGGGCTTAACCATACTGGCTTTCAAAGAAAGCGGTTGAGATAGTCGCTCTAAGCTTGCCCGAATCTCTGGTGCAGGCCAAGTCCTGCATTACGCTCGGGCTTTCTTGTTTTTGGAGCATAGAGGAAGGTGTCGCCCCCATGTACCAACCACCCAAGGGCCGGTTCTGACGGCTATGGACGTCGAGCAGCCTAGAAGGGGATGTCGAAGTCGTGCCGCCAAACAGCTTGGGACACGATCCCTTTCGGTGACGGCCGGCTCCACGGAGGGGCCGCCCCCGCGGAAGTGACCTCTGCGTCATCCATGAGCACTGCGAACTCTACAACGTGTTCAGCAGCCAGCAGACCCAACAGCGCCTCGAACGTCTTGAACTCTCTTGCTCCGCCCCGCTGGCGTTGCAGGATGTAAATGCCTTCGTCTGAGGCAATCTCCAAAATATAGTGTCCACTGCGTTTCCGGCGAGCATACGGAACGGCTCCTGGAGCTCTCAACCGATCCCTCAAATTACTCTCTACAAAACCCAGCATTTTCACCTCTATCAAAAATACGATAATGAATCATTTTAACCATTTTGATGTGCTATAAGAGGCTCTGGAATTAACTAATGAATTTTGCCCCTACCCCCTGATCTGTAAGGGCTTGAGTATAATTTTTGAATCATCGATTATCTAGATTCAGTGGCGAGAGAAATGAAGACTGGCTCCGTAACGATTTTCGGAGCACACAAACATGGAAATTTTTGCCACCATTTTCGCTGCCGCTCTCTCTGCGGACCCACTTAATCTCGCGCTCTGTGCTGTGATGGCTCTTGCGTTTGCGATTGTTCTCATTGCCTGGAGGCGGAGTTGACCATGAGCACAAATGAGACGGCCGATTTTGCTCGGCTTCCGATTAAGTGGATTCAAGGTGGTGGTGTCGCCGCGTTCGACAATCGTGTCGGAGGGGAGGCAAGGAGCCGCACCCAACAAAATTCGAGCATTACTGCGCTCAGGCTGTTCATCAGTCTGTGCATGCTTGCGAACTACCACACTGGGCAGGTCAGGACGACGTACCCGAAGCTGATCGCCCTGTCTGGAATGTCGAGGCCGATCGTGGCCCGATCTCTCAAGCGGTTGGTGGAGGAAGGGCTGCTGGAGAAGGTCGAAAAACCCATACGGGAAGGAACCCTTCTTCAGCTAGCAGGGTGGGAAGATAGCTTCCACGGCAAGCTACCTAAATCCAGCCTCTACGACGGCAGCAAAACTCAGTTATTGGTGCTACACCAGTTTGAATACAGTGCGCTGAGCTTGTATGCGCTGAAGGTGTTCCTCGTGATCTGCGCCTTCAGAAGCAGCAAAAATTCCAACATCGCCACGATCAATTACTCGACCATCTCAAGGCTTGCAGGCGTGCCGATCCATCAAATACCGAGCTCGCTGAACCGCCTATACCACCTTGACCTTATTTCCTATAAGCAGGCCGATTACTACGACCTGGGAAACCAGATGGACCGAACCAATCGGTATCTTGTTCGTGGACTGGGGGATAGATGGCCAGCGTTCAATCCTGACCGCTCAAACGGCAAGCCAAGCAAGCCAAGCAAGGCGAAAGTCGCTGCCGCAAACAGCTTCGTGGCGAGATAGTCCGCTCAGCGTAACAGCGGACTTAGCTATCTCACGGGCAGATGTCTACTGGACCCGATTATCGTGAGGGACTTGGTACCCCGCGTCATTGCGACGTACAGGTCTTTCGCATCAAGAGAATCCGCGTCCAGGATGACCGCATGGTCGAACTCCAGCCCCTTAACCAGCAGGGTGGTTCCGATAAGTTTTTTGTGCCGCACAGGACGACCCGAATGCCGCATGTCACGTTGATAGATCTTCCCCGCCTCAATAAGCGTCATCCCTTGGCTTTCACCATGCAGCTTCAGAATTTGAAGCAGCCGGTTTAAAAGATCGCGCCGGTAGGCTCCTGTGTCAGGATTGGCCTTCAGCTCCAGGAAAAAACTCATCAGATGCGAGCTGGTGGAATCTTCCAGGTAAGCATTCGCTGCCGCTAAGAGGGCTGGATGCTTAGTGGTTTTCCGCAAGCCTGTAACCTCGCCACGTTTTGTGCCGGCCGTCAGCACATTACCTACTCCAGTGAAACACTTCTTCGCAAACTCAACTGCCAAGAGAAAGCCTTTCTGGGTGTTTTTCGCCCCATGCAGCTGCTTGAGAAACGAGTGAAGACCTTTACCCTCGATTTCTTCTATTGAAGAAAATTTTCCAGCCATCCGCCGAGCCAGTGCGTGTGTCTTGTTCTTCGATTGCTGGTCCCCACCGTGCAACGCGATAACGCTTTCGTTGTGACCCAGCAATCCATAGAGCGATGAGAATTGCTTGGCCTCCAAGAATTCGGGATCGGTCCGATGTCGGACTACACAAGGTGGCCGATTGCCTAGCAAATCAATCTTTTGTCCGCCCTGGATCCTGTTGCGTACGTCTTTGAGCCAATCGCCAAGCTGCGGATTGTCAGCCCAGCGCCAAGGGATGTTCAGCTCACCCAAACATTCGAAGGTGGGGTAAATACTCGCCTCCCAGTCCACGGGCTTGGAGCCGTCGAAATCAAAAATGGCCTGCATCGGATCACCGAGCACTCGGCAGGGCAGAAATTCAGCCAAGGCGCAAACAAGTGAGTGCTGAAGGTCTGAGCAATCCTGGTACTCGTCGACATAAACACCTGCGTAGGTGCTGGCGACGGTACGGCGAATGAACGACTTACCCAGGAGGGCGGAGCAACTCACGTATAGCTGGTTCCACTGCTCATCAGTCGGGTTATCTGTAACCCACCCCGAGGTCTTCGGGTACGCCAAGCACAAACGCAGTGACCAGCTCGCGATCGTGTCCACCTGGTACATAGAGGACGGCACGCCCAACGCAGTCATTTTCGTTTTGATCGAGTTCACGCCTGCAAAGGTGTGAGTCAAGACGAGTTGTCTACCGGTAGATGCACGCACTGCCAACGCAATGAGCTGGGTCTTCCCGTAGCCAGCAGGGGCAATGACATACCCTTTGCCAACACAACCGTTCAGCTTGATGGCCAACTCTTCAGACATGCTCGATCCACGCCCACAGTTGATTGAGCTGGATGGCAAGGTTCGTCTTCGCGAATGCCTCATCCTTGAACGCAGGCCTGATGGCCTTGAACCAGAGATCACCGCGGGTGATGTCTTTGAACCAGTTAGATTTCTTGGCCGTATCGCCAATCGCCCTCCTCAATTCAGGGCTGTCTTTCCAGGTGCCGAGATCGCTGTCGAGCGCACTGCCAAATTTGGACACGACCTGGTCACGAACGGAGTAACCGAAGCTGTCTCGTGCAAGCTGGACGCTCACAACAACATCACCCCACGGCAAATCGCGGAAGGCCCGTTGCTCTAGCGAGAGCTTGTCGCTCCACATGAAAACCGGAATTTCCAACGCAGTAAGTTCATCTGCATCAGCCTGGGAAAACTGGTCGTCAGCATCAGCATCGGCAAATGCGGCGACGTGGTAGTGAAGTGCGTTGAAGGCCTTGGCAAATGCCTTCACTTTCGAACCTCCGCCTACGTCCAGCAACGCCACACCATGGAAGGACAGCGGATCCTTTGAGCTGTCGACCTGATAGTCATCAAACCCTCGGAGGAAGCCGACCTCTGTCGCGCCTTCACATATGACCACCTTTTTAGCCAGGAAAGCATCGGAGCTTGAGCGTACCTTCCCTTGCAACCCATGCTTTTCAAGACCTTTACCCGCTACGGGGGTGACCTGTACCACCCCATCTGCACGATGCACAACGTAAAGCTCCTCCACGGTCAACTCGCGGAGCACCGTCGGTGAGTGGGTCGTTAGGAAATACTGGCCTTGGTCATCCTCTCTGATGTGTTTGATCAGCCGAGTGATCCTGTGAGGCTCCAAACCAAACTCCACTTCGTCGAAAAGAGTGATGTGGCCCTCCTCAAGCCCGACTTTCTGGATCCCGCACAACAGCATGCGCCTAGATCCAAGCCCCAACTGCCGCAGCGGAATATCGCCGTCATGCAAAACTAGCCCGCCCACCCTCAGATTGATGGAGTTCAGATCGAGGTGCGCCTTGTATGCGTCGGTGACCGGTACCCCTAGGAGCTTGGCAATCTGTTGCGACTTCAATGCTGCAGCATCGAAATTCGTCAACATCTCTGTCCGGTTAGCATCCAGTGACGATCGAGCATTTCTGGAAGCATCTGCCAACAGTTCGTTCAGGCTCTGTGTTTCAGTCAACTTCGACAAGGCTGTACCGGTGGCCCAGGAAAGTTGCCGCTCGCTGAAAGCTCCGATCAAGCCGACACTGACCTTGTTACGGTCAGCCTGCTTGAACTGAATACCTTCCGGGGTTCGATCGCACGTCACGACCCATTGAGGCTCAAGGTCCTTCCCAACGGTGAGCCTGACGGTGAGGACGCTTTCCAGGTGATCGTCAGGCTCATCGATGATCGTGAGCGTATCTTTGTCCCACCCTCTCAGGTACTGGCCGTACTTCTTGAACGAGCAGAAATCATCGACCAAGTCGCCAATTGTCGCCTCGATGACGATTGGCTCCTCGATGTTGCCCCTATGGAAGTCAGAGTCGTTGAGCGAAAGGTTCCACTGGGGGTAGAACACATAGCGTATCGCATCCAGAATCGTCGACTTAGCCGAATCACCTTTGCCGATCAGGCAGAAGGTGTGCCCCATCGGTAGATTCCACTCCAGCTGGCTGATACCTCGAAAGCTCTTGATACTCAGTCTTCTAATCTTCACTGGCCAGCGTCTCCTTGAACCTCACCTATAGAAGCAGGGCCGGCCATCTGTGCTGCGCTGATGCTTAGCCTCCCTGCCACGGTCGATCATGACCGTCAACTCCGAGCACCCGAAACAACTCGACCTAGCCACTACCTTGATGGCCACCAAGATAAGCATGAAACTAGAAAAGCAGCCACTGGGAGGGGGCCGATCCTGGAGGGGAAAAAACAAGTACGCTGAAAGGCATGTCGCTGGTCTTCGGCCAATCTCCAACAGTCCTGTGGAGCAAGTTGGGTGGGATCCGCCGGGCTGAGAAGGAAGTCAAACTGATACAGCTCGGAGCAATCGAGTAATACCACCCCCTAACTCGGGTTACCTGCATTCCGTGCCCCCCTTGTGATCTAACGCCCCAAGGTTCACATGTGTCCCCGTGGCGCCAGCAGCCCACGTCAGTACCAGCGTTTCGCACCGCAACCACGATCTACCTTTTCAGCGGATTGCTTGAAAGCGCGCGGGATCTTCTGGACGAAGGCCGTCGCTACCCAGATCAAACCTCCAGTACCCCACGTCATGCCAGGCATTGAGCTTGAACCCGACCTGGGGAAATGTCCCGATATGCTGGAAACCCAGTCGCTCGTGCAGCCCTACACTTCCTTCATTGGGCAGCGCAATGCCGGCATACGCCGAGCGATATCCCAGACGCTTCAGAACTGGCAGCAGCACGTCATAGAGCTGCCGACCAACCCCGCTGCGACGCAGACCCTCGGCGACATAGACCGTCACATCCACCGCCCAGCGGTACGCCGCACGCGCCCGGTGCTGACTGGCGTAGGCGTAGCCGACTACCCGCCTCTCCTGCACCGCTACCAGATAGGGGTAGGTTTGCAGCGTCGTGGCAATCCGCTCACGCATCTGCTCCACGCTCGGCACCGCCTCTTCGAATGAGATGGCCGTGTTGAGTACGATGGGCGCGTAGATGATCTGGATCTCTTCTGCATCCTCAGGTCTGGCGACACGAATCTCGATTCCGCTATGCATCCGGCTGCTCCAAGCTGTTCAGGTATGCCACTACTTCGTTTACGGTGCTGCGCGCAGTACGGGTGACGCCGATCAGCGTCGCCGAGGCCAGGCCGGTCCAGTCGCCATATCCCACCAGCCAGAGGCCCGGCTCGCGAATAGAGCGCGATCCGTCAACCTCGACCTTACCGCTGTCATCCAGCACGTCCAAGTCCTGCAAGTGATCCAAAGCCGGCCGGAAACCGGTACACCAGATCACCGCATCGACCTGGGTTTTCTCACCATTGGGCCAGACGACCCCGTCAGGCGTGAATGAGACAAAAGGCCTTACAGACCGCAGGGCTCCTCGCTCGCGGGCCCGAACCACCGGGGGCACCATGACGATATCGCCAAGCCCGCCGACCGGTACGTCGATAACACGGCCCTCCTGTTGAGCCTTGAGGCGCTCGGTAGCCCGTTCGAACAGCACTCGGCCATCGACGTCATCAGGCAGAAACGCCGGCTCCTCCGTGGTTACCCACGTTGCGTCGGTGACCTCGGACAGCTCCGCATAAATTTGCGCCCCCGAGTTGCCACCACCAACGACCAGCACACGCTTTCCTTGGAAAGCCTCTGGTAACTGGTAATGGGCAGAGTGAATCTGCTGCCCTTGGAACAGCTCTATTCCCGGATAGGCCGGAACATAGGGCTTGCTCCAGGTCCCCGTCGCGCTGATGACGGCACGGGCTTCCCAGTCGCGGTCCTTAGAGCGCACACGAAGGCCACGCCCGGTTCGCTCCACCGCCGTGACGCTGACGGGGCGAACGATAGGAAACCCGTAGCGCGCCTCGTACTGCTCCAGATAGCTGACCACGTGATCCCTATTGGGATTACCTTCGGTGGCTAGCGGCATCGGCCAGCCCGCGATCGAGCTCCATGCGGAGGGTGAGAACAGTGTCAGCGAGTCCCAGCCATGGCGCCACGCCCCGCCCGCAGCCTCTTCGGAGTCGAGCAGCAGGAACGACAACTTAGCCCGCTTGAGAAAATAGGCCACCGTCAGCGCGGACTGCCCGCCGCCAATCACGATGACATCGAGTAGTTCGCCGTCGGTGGCCATGGTCTCTCCTGTCTGGCTGGAGCGCTCAGTCTTCGCCGAATTGGTTGATGTAGTTGATGTGCGCAGGCTTCTGAATCGCGCGTGGGCGCAGCTCTTGCACCCATGCGATCGCCTCGCGGCGCGGCATTCCGGATTCGATCAGCAGACGGGCAGCGAACAGTCCGGTGCGGCCGGAGCCGCCCTTGCAGTGGATGGCCAGGGTCTTGTTGGATGCGAGCAAAGCGTCCAACTGGTGGCGGATCTCTCCCAGCCCGGCCTCGAAGTTTTCATCCGGGGCCTGATCATCCTCGATCGGCAGCTGGTACCACTCCAACCCATGCTGCTTGGCCGCGACGCCAAGCTCGCCAACGCCGTTTTCCTGAAGCTCTGTATCCGACATCAGGGTAACCAGCGCCACGGCACTAGCCTGCTTCAGCGTCTCCAGGCTTTCAGCGAGAGCGCTGGCCTGCGTGCCCGGACAAGGCGTAAAAATCAGCGCACCTGGAGTATGGGGCAACGATTTCAATGAGTAAGGATGCGACATGCTCATGACCTCAAATGGACCGAATATTGACTCTCTTGGATAGTTCTTCCGCCGACTCTTTGCGCTCGGAGTAGCGGTCTACCAAATAATCCTGGCGATCACGCAGCAGGAGAGTGAACTTGGTCAGTTCCTCCATTACGTCGACCAGTCGATCGTAGAAAGAAGACGGCTTCATGCGCCCGGCTTCATCGAACTCCAGGAAGGCTTTCGGCACCGACGACTGGTTCGGGATGGTAAACATACGCATCCAGCGGCCAAGCACGCGCAGTTGGTTCACCACGTTAAAAGACTGCGAGCCTCCACAAACCTGCATCACGGCGAGGATCTTGCCCTGGGTTGGGCGAACGGCGCCCATGGCCAGCGGTACCCAATCGATCTGCGCCTTGAAGACAGCACTCATTGAGCCGTGACGCTCGGGCGAGCACCACACCTGGCCTTCGGACCATTGCATCAACTCGCGGAGTTCCAGCACCTTCTCGTGGGAGTCCGGAGCGTCATCCGGCAGCGGCAGGCCGGAAGGGTCGAAAATACGGGTTTCGGCGCCGAACTCTTCCAGCAGGCGCGCAGCCTCCTGGACCATCAAGCGGCTGAATGAGCGTTCGCGGGTCGATCCGTACAGCAGCAGGATGCGCGGTTTGTGTGTGGAAGGATCCTTCGGCGCCAGCCGCTCCAGCGACGGCAGATCAATCAGTTCTGGTTGGACATTTGGCAGGTGGTCGTTCATTTCGGTCTCCATTGATCCAGGGCCTACAGCGCGCCGATGCGGGCAAGTTCGGCTCTCAGTTCGTCCTGGCTCAGTTGCGAGAAAGGCAGCGCAATGAAGGCGCGCACGCGCTCATCGATCTTCGCAAGTGTTGTCTGGAAGGCTTCTTCGATTTCTGCCTCACTCCCGGTGACTGCCGAAGGGTCGGCAAGGCCCCAGTGGGCTTTGAGCGATGGGCCGAAGAAGATCGGGCAGGCCTCGCCGGCAGCACGGTCGCACACGGTGACAACGATGTCGGGAGGAGAGCTCTCGAAGGCATCCGAGGCCTTGCTTGAAAGACCAGCGGTGGGGATACCGGCGCCTTCCAGGGTATTCAGTGCCCGCTCATTGACCTTACCGCTTGGGAAGCTGCCCGAGCTCACAGCTTCCATACCCTCGGGGGCCAGGTGATTGAACAGCGCCTCAGACAGGATGCTGCGGCAGCTGTTGTGGGTGCACATGAACAAGACTTTCATCAGGTATCTCCGGTTCAAAAGCTCAGGCGGATGGCCAATGCGGCCAAGGTGGCAAGCAGGATCGGCAGCGTCAGGACGATGCCGGTGCGGAAGTAGTAACCCCAGGTGATGACGATGTTCTTGCGGGCCAGCACGTGTAGCCACAGCAAGGTGGCCAGGCTGCCGATGGGGGTGATTTTCGGACCGAGGTCACAGCCGATGACGTTGGCGTAGATCATGGCCTCGCGCACGATGCCGGTGGCCTCGGCGGAATGGATCGACAAGGCCCCTACCAACACAGTGGGCATGTTGTTCATGACCGACGACAGGCCAGCGGCGAGCAGCCCTGTCCCGAGGGATGCGCCCCAGATCCCGTAGCCGGCGAAGACATTGAGGATCTGCGTCAGGTAGTCGGTGAGGCCGGCGTTACGCAGGCCATAGACCACGAGGTACATGCCAAGCGAGAACACCACGACCTGCCAAGGCGCGTCCTTGAGCACCTTGCGGGTTGAAATCACGTGCCCACGCGCGGCGATCAGGTAGAGGATCAGCGCACAGGCAGCAGCGATGGCGCTGATCGGAACGCCCAGCGGCTCGATGGCGAAGAAGCCGACCAGCAACAGCGCAAGCACCCACCAGCCGGCAACGAACGTCGCCTTGTCGCGGATAGCGGCTTCGGGAGCCTTCAGTTGGTCGAGTTCATAGGTACGCGGCAGGTCCTTGCGGAAGAACCACAGCAGCATTCCCAGAGTGGCGGCGGTGCTGACCAGGTTCACCGGCACCATGACCGAGGCGTACTCGCTGAAGCCAATGCCAAAGTAGTCGGCGGAAACAATGTTCACCAGGTTGGACACCACCAGCGGCAAGCTCGCGGTATCGGCGATGAAGCCCGCCGCCATGACGAATGCCAGCGTCGCCGCCGGGGAGAAGCGCAGGGCCAGCAGCATGGCGATGACGATCGGGGTCAGGATCAGTGCCGTACCGTCGTTAGCGAACAGCGCCGAGACAGCGGCGCCCAGCAGGATGATGAAGGCGAACAGCTTGCGGCTGCTGCCATTACCCCAGCGGGCCACGTGCAATGCCGCCCACTCGAAGAACCCCGCCTCATCGAGCAGCAGGCTGATGATGATGACGGCGATGAAAGTGGCGGTAGCGTTCCAGACGATCTGCCAGACCACTGGGATATCGGACAGGCTCACGACGCCCGCCAGCAGCGCCACGACGGCCCCCAGTGCGGCGCTCCAGCCCACACCCAAGCCTTTGGGCTGCCAGATGACGAGAACGATCGTCACCAGGAAAATCAAAAATGCGATCAGCATGACTACAACTCAATCAGCGAAGGGAAGTCTCAAGCACAAGCAACAGGGCTCTGCGGCCGCTCGCCCATTTCGGCAAGGCGCAATGCATCAGAGCTCAACCATTCCTGGTTGGCATCGACCACTGCCTTCAGCATCGCGTCCACCCACTGCGGCAGTTCGGGGTGCAGTCGGTAGTACACCCATTGACCCTTGCGTCGATCCATCAGGATTCCAGCCTCGCGCAACTGGGCAAGATGCCGGGAGATCTTCGGCTGGCTCAGCTCCAGCGCGTGGGTAAGTTCGCAGACACAGAGTTCGCCTTCACGGGCGATCAGCAGGGTCATCCGGGCCCGAGTGTCATCAGCCAGGCATTTGAAAACGATGGGGGGAGTCAGTGTTTCCCGCATGTGACCTCCTTAGGAATGCGTGTACGGCCAATATCTGAAAATCCGAATATATGTCAATTCGAATATGCGGTAAAGCAGATATTTACAATCGCCTCGCCTTACGGGACGTCATAAAACTGGAAAAAGCCCGCGCTCTGGGCCCTATACTGGCCTTCGATACCACCCCCAGAGTTCCCAATGAACCAGTCTGATATCTCTGTCCGATTGCTTGGTACCGATCAAATCCAAGGCCTGGCTGCGCATCTGACTGCAGCGGGCTTGCCGACCCAAGACCTTTTGCAGCCCGACCGAATGTTCTATTCCTTTCACCGGGGAGAAACGGAGCTGGGATACGGGGGCATTGAAGGAAGTGGCCGGACTCGTCTGATTCGCTCACTGGTTGTCGTACCGGCCCAGCGAAAGTCAGGGATCGGTACCCTGCTGCTCAGAGCACTTGAGCGAATAGCGGGAGCTGACGGAGCCCAGAGCCTTCATCTGCTGACCACTACAGCACCCGACTTCTTCGAGGCTCGGGGATATGAGCAAAGAGACCGATCCCAAGCCCCAAAGGCAATTTCCAGTTCGGAGGAGTTCAACAGCCTCTGCCCGACGTCTGCGGTCTACATGGTGAAGGAGCTTGGCGACATGAACTCGGCGTCACCACAGGTAACTCGCCTCCACGAACGTCAGTGAGTTCGTTCTCAAGTGTCCGAGGAACGAGTCCTGCGGCCCCCGAAAGATGTCGAAGGCTCCGCGGGGAGCAGGCTATTCTCGAATCCAAGCGGGGCGCGAGCCTGCAGATCCGTCGAAGCGGATGCAGAGGCCCTGATGAGGTGCTCCCAAACCGTTTCGGAAGTCACTGATGTACTATCCCCCGTTCACATTTCTCAAGAGTGCGTTACTTGCTACCGAAAAACTCACCGGTCACAGAGCCTTTCGATGAGGAATACTTTGCCTCGACCATACTAAGAAACAATGAGCTGTGCGGGATAGTAAAAAACGAGTCTCGGTATCTCGAGATCACCAATTTCGAGCTGAATGAACTGAAGCGAGGAGACCTCAGAGCTTTTCGCGGGATTTTCGATCATGATGTCATATACAGGCACACCCTTTATCCGATTGGCGTGCTGTTCGACAGGGTCCGATTCCAAAATGTATCGTTCCTGCCCAGAGGAACTCTGAGGGTATGCGTTGAATGTGTCATTGAAGACATGCAGCGCCTAGGCACCGCCTACATACACCGAACCCATGTAGCTCCAGGACCGCTGGGTGTTGAGGTCTGCCATCGGCATGCATCGCGTTTACTGGAGAGGTGCCCTACGTGCCAAGTAGATTTCCAGCGGCACAAAATCACGATGCTAGGCTCATGCCTGACCCAAGAGCGCTATGGCAAGGCGTACGTTATACAGGGCCCAACTGCACAAGATTATTCCCAATTCGTTTATGACGTGCTCAATCTACATAACCCGGAAAAATATCGCCGTCTATCAATTACAACAATTAATCGCTCCCTAGAAATCCTAGGCTATGAAAAACCATCAATTAAGAGCTATTTTCAGTTTTGCATAGATCAGGATCATACAACAGGGACTGACAAACACGTCTATGTGCAGGCTGACGCCGATAACAAGAATCTGGCTCGCACACCAATGCAGTTATTCACACGGGTCGCTTATCTCCTATACGGTAACCTGCAAAACTTCGTAACTGCTATGAGTGCCTCCCGCATACATCAATAAGTGACACAACTTCATCGTCGGAAACCTGCGACACTCTAATGCCAGCCTGCCTGAATAAGCTGGACTTAGTAATGGCTAAATTTCCCGCAGCTAGGAAGCGAGCGGCCCAGTGCAGCTTTCTGAGCTGATGATCATGCCGGCTTTCCAAACTCGCTTTGATGAATGCCAAAGACTTAGGTAGCTTCCCTCGCTGTCGAAACGCATCAGGAGGTACAGATAAGGCGCGACACAAAGCCGCTAGTGAAATAAGAATTGGCCTACCTGGCAACGCGTACAGATCCTTTAGAGCGAGTGACAACCTTGCGACTAACTCACAGTCCCTCCGATCCCAGTCAATGAGATCGCGCACCGCCCAACCCTTGGCATGACAAGAAATATAGTTCCGTAGCCAGGCCTTATCGTGACGATACAGCCAAGTATAATTTCGCGCCTTTTTAGCTGGACATATAGCGTAGTCTGTAGCGAAGGATTTTCGCCTAGCGACAAGCTCAGAGTGGTCTACGGGCGACGCTCGACACACGGTTTTGCGTAACGGGGTAGGGCAAAATTTCACACCTTCGGCATAGTCTTGAATTAGGCATTGGATGTCTACACCAAATGAATTGAGGAAAGTATAGAAAAAAATGGGGTGATGGCTTGAGGCACGTGACCGTAGCAAATTAAATGGCCAAACCACTTTGTCACCGTGGAGCTCGAACAGCCTGCGAAATTCGTCTCGTGGCGGGTATAGCTCCATAGCTTCGAGAAAATGCGCTACAAGCATGCCAGCACGCACCCTTCCCCGCGAAATATACCCAGCTCTGTCTAAGACAAAAAAAAGATAGCGGGCCTGAACAAGACTGGCGATAGCTCGGGGATGCAACCGCCCCCATTCCACGATGTCAGCAAAATTCGCAAGCCGGCAGAAGTACGCATCAGAGGCATATTCAATCTCACCAATTTCACGAAGCGGAATCACGTCTGAGGGAAGAAAGAATTGGTTGAAATAGCCGAAGCCAGGGTCGGATGGAACACGCTGTAGGAGGCAATGATGGGCCGGGCAGACATGAACACCAGGGGCTTGGTGTCCGACATGCCAATAAGAGACCCCATGAACCGAAACGTCCACTGCGACACATCGGGGGCAGTACTGCCGGACGCAAAATCGCTCAAATCCGGCTGCTGTGATCCCTAATGTCATCTTGAGGCCTACAGGCTGGGCTGACTGCATCAGCTTCCTGGCCCGCTTGGCTTTCCCAGGAGAGAGAAAAGGCTCGAAGTACGGAAGTAGCGTATGGTTTTCCGCCAGCCGGGTAAAGCCTGACGCAGCTTCAAGATGGCCCAGGTAACACGGCAGATTAGATGCGTAGCTGCGAGTGACGCTTCCAAACAGATCCGTCAGCGTCCGCCGTACCCCAAGACCTCCCGAAATTTGATGGTACCGGGTTACCAGGCTAGCGATAGTCTCATCAGGAAGGGGTGTAGGGAAGTTCTGCACAGAAGCCATATCATCCCGCTCCCTACCTATCACCAGAGATCTATATCACCGTCCAAGCTAGTAAAGCCCTTCTCGGCAGCAGTGGCTTCCCAATCATCGGACTCTGCGACCTTCTGCGCATCGCTAACCACCGAAGGATCAGCTACCGCAGCCAAGTGGCCGCGCCTGCGGCCGGCGGGTTTCTCCACTAGCTCATTCGACAGAGGGTCGGGCAAAGGGGTACGGTGAATAGGCAATCCCGTTCGCCGTGCCTGGCGCATGCGAGCTGCGGCGAGCATCTGGGCCACCTGCTCACGGGCCGGCATCATGTCCTCGAAATCGTCGATTTGCAGTGGGTCATTACTGCGCAAAGCCTCGATGGGCTTATGCAGGATGATCATCTGCCGTTCGTATACTTTTCGGTAAAGCGCAGGAGTAATTTTCTCGTCGTTCGATAGTGCGTACCACTGGGTAAGCATCATCAATTTTGCGAGGAAGTCAGTATTACCCTGGCTCAGGTCATACAAAGTTTCGTTAAGCTCGGACGTTAATTCGACTGGCTCCTGCGTCCAATTGTAGGCAAGGAAGGTTTGAACCAAAGCGCTCCATTCGTCATCCTGTATTCGGAATCGATCAAAATAATAGTCGCTCATGCCAAGGGCACGCCTAGCATTTCGAACAACCTTCGAGAAGAGTTTGAAGGTAGAGTTCGTCCCCGAGTAAACTAGCGGGATACCTGAGTCATTAGATAAAGTCAGGAAAAAGTTGAGAATGCGTTGTTTCGCATCAGCATCAGTTAGCAGATTTAAATTCTGTAACTCATCAATAATCAAAACACCAACATTGAAACTGCGGCTGAGCTGACTAACATGCTGAAGCAGCATACTGACACTCGCTCTTGGCTTCATGTACCTATCGGTGTAATCAGTGCCGATTGCTGCATCGAGGGCGGAGAAAAAAGAAGCACACAAACCACGTGGCGACCCATCGTGAGGGCAATCAACTTTTAACCAGACAACCTGCGTCCTTTTCAAGGCCATACCGGCATATCGCTTGTGGACAATCACCTGAGGGTAGGTCTTGACCAGGCTGTTTAGCAACGTAGTCTTCCCCATGCCGCTCAGCCCGAAGATAGCAAGCGAGGATGCAGAGGATTTGAAGCCACAATGACGCAGCTGGTCGTCATCAGCGGCGTGAAGCATGGCTACGGCGTCCCTATCCAACGGGTTTCGTGCGGTATAGCCGGCCCGGATTAGCTGACTGAGAGAGGCTTCGAATTGAAGATGCAGCTCCATAGGAACGACAATGTCACTAATGCGACTAACACAGTGTGCTCTGAGCTTCGCGCTCAACGCCATTTCAGCCGCGTTAGGAAATTCGGGAAAATTACAGAGCAGTTCGCCTATGACCTCATCTTCATGGATCGGGGGAAGCGCCTCAATCAGCGGATTGCCGTCATAGTGCGCGAGCCCCGTCGGGGTGTAAGTAGCAGGAGATGAGCGGATCATCATTCAGGCCTCTTGAGCTTGGAGGAGATCAAATTCAAAACGACCTTCTTGCGCGCTGTAGGCTCGCGCGTCGGGGCGTCTTGATCCGAGGGCTCAGCTGAGGGGGTCGATGAAGGTGACAAATCGTCAGTCGACAATCGGGAGAGGTCTGCACTGTCTGCTGCCCGAAGTACCACTACCTCAGATCGGCGATTAGCCGTCTTATTGGCCTTTGCCGCAGCTTTGGAAGTCGGAGCAGGCGAATCCTGCTTCATTTTTTTCGCTTGCAGAGATATTTCATCGTTAGCATCTCTTGTCCGAGCTGCTTTATTAAGCCGGTCGTACTCTTTTTCAGGTGATACTTGCTTCAGAACAGCAATTCGGTCTTCGATCTCCTCTAGCCGGAATCCACTGTATTTTTCCTTCAGGTATTCAACTACTTCTAAGCGAACGAAGCCCGTTCCATCACGAATCCAAACATTATCTACGCTATTGGGGTCGTACCAAACTTTGAGCCTTTGCACGCCGAAGTTATGTGCTTTGGCAAACCATTCTTCGCGCTGAGCTAGATCGCATGTGTAATAGACACCTTTGAAGTAAATCCCCGCTCGGCGTATGGTCGCTAGCGCGGAGGGTAACAGACCAATCTTGATCTCAGTATCCGTGCGAGTTTTTAGCCTCAGGAGATTATTTTCCATCCCCCACTTCCAAATATCTAACGGATAGAGATCTATTTCATCTCGGACCATATCATTTGTGGCGAGATGTGGTAAATGCAAGGTTGCGTTGTGGTAAAGAATTTCATTAATAATGATGGCTGTGAATTGATCTAAATCATATTGAGCATCCAGCTGGTAATCGCGGTCACCACGCTCCATTCTTCGAGCGTCGACGCCACCCGGCATGAACTTAAGACTAAGCCCTTGATTAATGAGCTTGAAGCGACTCTCTACGATTGATTTCCAATCGGGTCTATAAGGTGGGGCAATTTTCAAAATCACATCCAGGGTGTTGGAGAACTCCTCGCCTGCATGACTCAGCAGTTCAGCCCGGTCCGCTGAAACCTCAGCCGGAATGTGATGGCAGGGCCATTGACTCTCTTCAATTGTTATGCCGTAGCGCTTGCAATAGTCCACTTTGCTTGTAAAAGCGTTGTACAAAGCATGGCGAGCACCCTCCCAGCTTGGACCCTCAAGTCCGACGTGCACACCCACGATCATGCGCGAATAGGCATCCACGACAATATAAAGTACCGGCCTGCCTATTATCCAGTTTCTATTCACACGATGAACGAGATAAATGTCTGCAATAGTGGCGTCAATTTCGTATCGATGTGCCGGGCCGGAGACGCCATCCACAGCAGACCCTTTAATAGCCCGATGGTCTTTAAGCCAGCGAATCTCACCGGCGTGAGATTTCAGTATAGACAAACGATCAAAGTATTGACCCGAGTAGCGTCTGAACTGGCTTATTGTGGGATGTTTTCCGCGTTTCACATCTCCGACGGCACCATCAGAATGAATCTCTCGATAATAGTTTCGAATCATCCAATCGAAAGACTTCTTAACAGATGACTCCTGCTTGTTGACATACCTTAGAAAGGAGGTCTCAATGCACGCTAGATCAAAGTCATTGATACGGATCGCTCGATCTTGCTTGACGATTCCACGGTAGAGCGGTGGTCTTCCTGGTTGAGCACCCTCCTTGTAGACCTTCCGTTTTCCTGGGCCTCCCCAATTGGTAGATTGCCAAAGGAATACGTTTTTTGACTGCCCATGCGCCCAATATCTATAAAGTAACCTGTAGATCATTGCTCGCGAAATATTTAGCCTAGCCGCATGGTCAGCTACGCGTTTACCGAACTCACCATCAACAAATATATCACCCGCGTTTTTACTTTCTACGAGGTCTTTAATCAGCTCCCAAGATTTTTCACGCGACAGCTTTTCTTTATCACTGAGCTCGCTCTCATCCTTAAACATGTAAGCTGCTGGGACGTCCTGTTCGACCCGTAAAATCCTCTGCCCCATCTCAAATGAGATCTCCTCAATGCCCACCACCACTGGCTTCTTCAAGGGGTACTCAAGTCCTATGATCAGCGCCAGCCCGGTGCTATGGTCGACGTCTAAAATCCTTGATAGCGACTTTATCAAAGCGGATTCGAGTACAGGCACCAAGACATAGTTAATCGATAATTTCACAGTATGACCTCGCCCATAGATACCGTTGCGAAGGGCACCCTTAGCCCAATAAGCGGCTTAGAAATTCCGAGTTCATAATCATCTAGATTGACTATAATTCTTTTGTGCCAGATGAGATAGAAAATCAGCTCCTTAACCACTGCGTATTCGATGTAAACGTGCTGACTGATAAGCCTCAACAATCGTCGCAAAGAGATACTTTCGATTTCCGCGGAGTCAGCAGCACTTAAAAAAAGCAGGATTTTCTGCACGTTGTTATCAGATGCAACAGATAGAGGTAAATTCGCATAACTTCTAAGGATAACAAGATTCTTGATCTTCATATGCGGAAGGTCTTCAAAGAAACAGAGCTTAGAGGCAACTCCACGCCGCGCCCAATACTCCTTCTCGATCTCCTGCTTTTCGAAGATGCGCTTTCTTTTCTCGACTGTTGCGTTAGCAATTTCACTTCGATATTTAAGTGAAATGGCGACAAGCCTTGAATCAGACCCGGACCGAGCATAGCTCAGCATGAAATCTGCGGTAAAAACGAACGGCACATCCGTACCAATATACCGGGCGGGCTTAATATTTTTCTGCAGCGCAATGGCGTAGGTCTCGTCGTAGTCAATCAGAGGGAACTGCTCACGGATGTCCGTGATGTCTTGATTGAACTCCATTAAGACCAAGAACATGAATTCGCCGTTGGACAAGCAGTGATGTCCGCGAGCGACCCGGACCCCAGGAACAACTCTGGACGTTCCCCTGGAAGGAACCGAGCGGATTTTTAGCCAAGGCCGGTAGGACTCGCGTTCACCGCTGCCCACGCCTTTTTTGATCAGCTTCTCGAGGTAATCCCTGCTCACTAGCTGGCCCCGACGCGGATTGAAGGCCGCAGGAGGTGTCGGGTTAGGCTGGAAGGTGTTCATAGCGGTGCCAGCCTCGGAGCGCAAGATCGCTTCAAATCGACGACGCGGCCGCTAAACGGCCGCTTGAAGCCCGATTTTACGCCTCCGAGGGGCTTGTTACCTACTTATTTTTTTTTGTTACGCCCTTTTTTATGAAACAACAGCTCGCACTGTCGAAACGCTGCCCTCACTCCACCGTCACCGACTTCGCCAAATTCCGCGGCTGGTCAACATCAGTCCCCTTGAGCACGGCGACATAGTACGAGAGCAACTGCAAAGGAATGGTGTACAGAATCGGCGCCAGCGCATCCGCGATATGCGGGACCGGAATCACATGGGTCCCTTCGCCATTGCTCAACCCGGCTTGCTCGTCAGCGAAGACCACCAGCTCACCGCCGCGTGCACGCACCTCCTGCAGGTTGGACTTGAGCTTCTCCAGCAGTTCGTTGTTCGGCGCAACGGTCACCACCGGCATGTCGTTATCCACAAGCGCCAGCGGGCCATGTTTGAGCTCGCCCGCGGGGTAGGCTTCGGCGTGGATATAGGAGATTTCCTTGAGCTTGAGCGCACCTTCCATGGCCACCGGGTATTGAGCGCCGCGGCCCAGGAACAAGGTGTGATGCTTGTCAGCGAACAACTCGGCGATTTTCTCGACGGTTGCGTCCATGGCCAATGCTTCACCCAGACGTGTTGGCAGGCGGCGCAGTTCCTCGACCAGTTCAGCTTCGACGCCCTTGTCCAGGGTGCCGCGCACCTGGCCCAAGGCCAAGGTCAGAAGCATCAACGACACCAGCTGGGTGGTGAAGGCCTTGGTCGAAGCGACGCCGATTTCCGGGCCGGCCAGGGTCAGCAATGTCAGGTCGGATTCCCGAACCAGCGAGCTGATGCCCACGTTGCAGATCGCCAGACTGCCAAGGAAGCCCAGCTCCTTGGCGTTGCGCAGCGCTGCCAGGGTATCGGCGGTCTCGCCCGACTGGGAGATGGAAACGAACAGCGTATCGGGCTGCACGACCACCTTGCGGTAACGGAACTCGCTCGCTACTTCTACCTGGCAGGGGATCCCCGCCAGGCTTTCCAGCCAGTAACGTGCAACCATGCCGGCGTGATAGCTGGTACCACAGGCTACGATCTGCACATTGCGCACTTTGCCAAACAGCTCGGCTGCCTGCGGACCGAATGCCTGTACCAGGACATGGTCATGGCCCAAGCGACCTTCCAATGTGCGTTGCACCACGCGCGGCTGCTCGTGGATTTCCTTGAGCATGAAGTGACGGTACTGGCCCTTGTCAGCGGCCTCGGCGCCTTCGTGGTACTGCACGGTTTCACGCTGCACAGGATGGCCATCGTGGTCCCAGATGGCGACGTGGTCGCGACGGATCTCGGCGATATCGCCCTCTTCGAGATACATGAAGCGATCGGTGACCTGCCGCAGGGCCAGTTGGTCAGAGGCAAGGAAGTTCTCACCGAGGCCCAGGCCAATCACCAACGGGCTGCCGCTACGCGCAGCGACCAGGCGGTCAGGCTGGCTTTTGCTGATCAATGCCAAACCATAGGCACCGTGCAGGCGCTTGACCGCAGCCTTCAAGGCGTCTGCCAGGTCGGGAATGCTCTTGAGGAGATGGTCGATCAGGTGGACGATCACTTCGGTATCGGTCTGCGATACGAAGGCATAGCCCAATCCCTTCAGTTCCTCGCGCAGTTCCTCGTGGTTCTCGATGATGCCGTTGTGCACCACGGCCACGTCATGGCCTGAGAAATGCGGGTGGGCATTGGTTTCGGTAGGCGCGCCATGGGTTGCCCAGCGCGTATGCGCGATGCCGAGTCGTCCTGCGATTGGCTCGAGCGCAACGGCTGCTTCAAGCTCGCTGACCTTGCCGATGCGGCGACGGCGTTGCAATTCGCCCTCGGGCGTCAGCACCGCCAGGCCTGCGCTGTCATACCCACGGTATTCAAGACGCTTCAGGCCCTCGATAAGGATGGCGGTAATGTTGCGTTCGGCCACAGCACCTACAATTCCACACATGCTTGGTTACTCCTGACTGATAGCGGCGCAGATCAGATTGACGCCGCGTGCTTTAATTTGTGCGCGTGCCTGTTCGCACAGGCGTTCGTCCGAGATCAGGGTGTGCACCCTGCTCCACGGCAGTTCGAGGTTGGGAATCTTGCGGCCGACCTTGTCCGACTCAACCATCACGATCACCTCACGGGCGACCTCGGCCATGACGCGGCTCAGGCCCAGCAATTCGTTGAATGTGGTGGTACCGCGTTCCAGGTCGATGCCATCGGCCCCGATGAACAACTGGTCGAAGTCATACGAGCGCAGAACCTGTTCGGCCACCTGGCCTTGAAAGGACTCGGAATGCGGGTCCCAGGTGCCACCTGTCATCAACAGCACCGGCTCATGCTCGAGTTCGCTTATGGCCCGGGCAACATTGAGCGAATTGGTCATGACCACCAGGCCCGGCTGGCGACCGAGTTCAGGGATCATGGCGGCGGTGGTACTGCCGCTGTCGATGATGATCCGGGCGTGTTCGCGGATGAGGTTCACAGCGGCACGTGCAATGGCACGCTTGTAGGCCGACACGGGTTGCGCCGGCTCCGCCAGCAACTCCTGCGGCATGGTTACAGCCCCGCCGTAGCGGCGCAGTAACAAGCCATTGCTTTCCAGTGCCGCCAGGTCCTTGCGGATAGTGACCTCGGACGTGTCAAACCGTCTCGCCAGCGCATCCACGCTGACCTCGCCCTGCTCCGCGAGCAGGGCCAGTATGTTATGGCGGCGTTGTGGCGTATTTCGTTTCGACATCGGTGCTTTAAGTTTCGTTTCGAAAGATAATGATCGCAATCAAAACCTAAATGCTCGGATCCGTCAACCCCGTCGTCTCGCTGTGGATAACAATACTCAGCCGTATGGCCAGCGTTAGCCAGCTAATGCCTGGGAAATAAAAAGGCCGGCTTGTTATGCACAAGGCCGGCCTCGAGAGAGCTGTGGATAATCAGGGCTTCTTGATCTTCTCAGGACGCTTCCACCCCGAAACGTTGCGCTGGCGGGAGCGTGCTACCGCCAATTCACCTGCTTCTACACACTGAGTAATCGTCGAGCCCGCAGCAGTCGTGGCCCCGGCCTTGATTTCCACAGGCGCGACGAGGGCGCTGTTGGAACCGATGAAGACGTCTTCGCCCATGACCGTCTTGAACTTGTTGGCCCCATCGTAATTACAGGTGATGGTGCCCGCACCAATATTAGTGCGGGCGCCGATTTCGGCATCACCCAAATACGACAGATGCCCAGCTTTGGCGCCTTCACCAAGATGGGCATTCTTCAGCTCGACGAAGTTACCCACATGGGCCTTTGCATCGAGTACGGTCCCCGGACGCAAGCGTGCAAATGGACCTGCATCACTCCCCTCACCCATGACGGCACCCTCTAGGTGACTGTTGGCCTTGATCACGGCACCTTTGCGCAGCGTGCAATCCTTGATCACACAGTTAGGGCCAATCTGTACGTCGTCTTCGATGACAACCTTGCCTTCCAAAATGACGTTTATGTCGATCAGCACATCCCGGCCGACCGTCACTTCGCCCCGGACATCGAAACGCGCAGGGTCACGCAAGGTCACACCCTGCGCCATCAGGCGGCGGGCCTCACGCAACTGGTAGTGACGCTCCAGTTCGGCAAGCTGACGGCGGTCATTGGCACCCTGCACTTCCATGGGATCGTCAGGTTGCTCGGTGGCGACCAACAGGCCATCAGCGACTGCCATGGCGATCACATCAGTCAGGTAGTACTCGCCCTGGGCGTTGTTGTTCGACAAGCGGCCCATCCAATCTGCCAGGCGAGCGCCAGGAAGCGCCAGGATGCCGGTGTTGCCTTCACGAATGGCTTTCTGTGCCTCGTTAGCGTCCTTGTGCTCGACGATTGCCGTTACCTGCCCATGCGCATCACGCACAATGCGGCCATAGCCCGTCGGATCTTCGAGCGTAACCGTGAGCAAACCCAGTTGCTGCTCGCTGGCTTTGGCCAACAAGCGTTGCAAGGTCGGCACTTCGATGAGCGGCACGTCGCCGTACAGCACCAGCACGGTGTCCGCGGACAGTGCTGGCAAAGCTTGCGCCAAGGCATGCCCCGTACCCAGTTGCTTGTCCTGCATGACAAAGTTGAGGTCGTCACCTGCCAGTCTCGCTTGAACCAACTCTGCCCCATGGCCTATCACCACGTGGATGCCCTGCGGCTGAAGCTGGCGAGCGCTGTGGATAACATGACCGAGCATGGAGTTGCCCGCTACCGGGTGCAATACCTTGGGCAGCGACGAGCGCATGCGGGTGCCTTGGCCGGCGGCAAGAATAACGATATCGAGGGACATGACTGGCTACCAATCCTGGGTGGTCAGTTGCTTGACCGAAAGGGGAAAATCGAAAAAAGAAAAAGGGTAGCCGAGGCTACCCTTTTACTCAATCGCAACACAAATGATGGCCGCAGCCGATCACTTGCCTCTGCGCATTTGCTGGACAGTACGCAGCTGAGCCGCAGCCTCGGCCAGACGTGCGGCAGCAGCGCCGTAGTCGAAGTCCGAGCCTTTGGTGTTCAGCGCGTTCTCGGCAGCCTTGAGGGCTTCCTGAGCCTGAGCTTCGTCCAGGTCGGCAGCACGTTGCACGGTGTCGGCAAGAACCTTCACCATGTTCGGCTGCACTTCGAGGAAGCCACCGGAGATGTAGTACACCTCTTGAGTGCCACCCTGCTTGGTCAGCGTGATCGGACCCGGCTTGAGATTGGTGATCAGCGGGGCGTGGCCTGGTGCGATACCCAGATCGCCCAAGTTGCCGTGCGCTACTACCATCTCGACCAGACCGGAGAAGATTTCTCCTTCCGCGCTGACGATATCGCAATGGACTGTCATAGCCATCTGCTTGCCTCAACCTGATTAGCGCCCCTTGCGGGGCGCCGGGATTACAGTTTCTTGGCTTTCTCGATCGCTTCGTCGATGCTGCCGACCATGTAGAACGCTTGTTCTGGCAGGTGGTCGTAGTCACCTTTGAGGATGCCGCTGAAGCCAGCGATGGTGTCTTTCAGGGAAACGTACTTGCCTGGCGAACCGGTGAAGACCTCGGCCACGAAGAACGGCTGCGACAGGAAGCGCTGGATCTTACGAGCGCGCGCTACCAGTTGCTTGTCGGTCTCGGACAGCTCGTCCATACCCAGGATCGCGATGATGTCCTTCAGCTCTTTGTAGCGCTGCAGAACATACTGAACCTGACGGGCAGTTTCGTAGTGCTCGGTACCGATCACGTTCGGGTCCAGCTGGCGCGAAGTCGAGTCCAGTGGGTCGACCGCTGGGTAGATACCCAGGGAGGCGATGTCACGGGACAGAACGACGGTGGCGTCCAAGTGGGCGAAGGTGGTCGCTGGCGACGGGTCGGTCAAGTCATCCGCAGGCACGTAAACGGCCTGGATGGAGGTGATCGAACCTTCCTTGGTCGAAGTGATACGCTCTTGCAGAACGCCCATCTCTTCGGCCAGGGTCGGCTGGTAACCTACTGCCGAAGGCATACGGCCCAGCAGTGCGGATACTTCGGTACCGGCCAGGGTGTAACGATAGATGTTGTCGACGAACAGCAGAACGTCGTTACCTTCGTCACGGAATTTCTCAGCCATGGTCAGGCCAGTCAGCGCAACACGCAGACGGTTTCCTGGTGGCTCGTTCATCTGACCGTAGACCAGCGCTACTTTGTCGAGAACGTTGGAGTCCTTCATCTCGTGGTAGAAGTCGTTACCCTCACGAGTACGCTCACCCACACCAGCGAACACGGAATAACCGCTGTGCTCGATGGCGATGTTACGGATCAGTTCCATCATGTTCACGGTCTTGCCGACACCGGCACCACCGAACAGACCAACTTTACCACCCTTGGCGAACGGGCAAACCAGGTCGATAACCTTGATGCCGGTTTCCAGCAGGTCGTTGCCGCCTGCCTGGTCAGCGAACGAAGGCGCCTTCTGGTGGATACCACGACGCTCTTCTTCACCGATCGGGCCGGCTTCGTCGATTGGGTTACCCAGGACGTCCATGATGCGGCCCAGGGTAGCCTTGCCGACAGGAACGGAGATGGCCGCGCCGGTATCGACGACGTCCAGACCGCGCTTCAGACCTTCGGTCGAGCCCATCGCAATGGTACGAACCACGCCGTCGCCCAGCTGCTGCTGAACTTCCAGGGTGGTTTCCGCGCCTTGTACTTTCAGCGCGTTGTAAACACTCGGCACGACGTCACGTGGGAATTCCACGTCGATGACGGCGCCGATGATTTGAACGATACGTCCGCTACTCATAGCTGGATCCTCTGAATTTTTGAACCGTTAAACCGCGGCAGCGCCGCCGACGATTTCCGAGATCTCCTGGGTGATCGCAGCCTGACGCGCCTTGTTGTAGATCAGCTGGAGTTCGCTGATCAGGTCACCGGCGTTGTCTGTGGCGTTCTTCATGGCGATCATCCGGGCTGCTTGTTCAGCAGCATTGTTCTCGACCACCGCCTGGTACACCTGCGACTCCACGTAACGCACCATCAAGCCGTCCAGCAGCTCTTTTGCGTCGGGTTCGTACAGGTAGTCCCAGTGATGCTTGAGTTCCTGATCCGGGGTTGCCACCAACGGTACCAATTGCTCGACCGTCGGCTTTTGGGTCATGGTGTTGATGAACTTGTTCGAAACCACCGAGAGGCGATCGATACGGCCATCGAGGTAGGCGTCCAGCATGACCTTGACGGAGCCGATCAAGTCATTGATCGATGGCTCTTCGCCCAGGTGGCTGATCGCGGCTACTACGTTGCCGCCAAAGATACGGAAGAAAGTCGCACCCTTGCTGCCGATCACGCACAGGTCGATTTCCACGCCCTGTTCGCGGTTTTCGTTCATGTCCTTGACCAAGGCCTTGAACAGGTTGGTATTCAAGCCACCGCACAGACCACGGTCACTGCTCACCACGATATAACCGGCGCGCTTTACAGGGCGCTCGATCATGAACGGGTGGCGGTATTCCGGGTTGGCGTTGGCCAGATGACCGATCACCTGGCGGATACGCTCCGCATAAGGACGGCTAGCAGCCATGCGCTGTTGTGCCTTGCGCATTTTGCTGACCGCCACTTTTTCCATGGCGCTGGTAATTTTTTGCGTGCTTTTGATGCTCGCAATCTTACTGCGAATCTCTTTTGCGCCTGCCATGTATCACCTATCAGGTTAGCAAGCGGGGGCCTGGGCCCCCGCTGCGGCTTACCAGGTCTGGGTGGCCTTGAACTTCTCGATACCGGCTTTCATGCCTGCATCGATTTCGTCGTTGAAGTCACCCTTCACGTTGATCTTCGCCATCAGTTCGGCGTGATCACGGTGGAAGAAGGCGATCAGTGCTTGCTCGAAGCTGCCGACCTTGGAGACTTCTACGTCGGTCAGGAAGCCACGCTCAGCGGCGTACAGCGACAGGGCCATGTCCGCGATGGACATCGGCGCGTACTGCTTCTGCTTCATCAGCTCGGTAACGCGCTGACCATGCTCCAGCTGCTTGCGGGTCGCTTCGTCCAGATCGGACGCGAACTGGGCGAATGCCGCCAGTTCACGGTACTGAGCCAGTGCGGTACGAATACCACCGGACAGCTTCTTGATGATCTTGGTCTGAGCGGCACCACCTACACGCGATACCGAAACACCGGCGTTCACTGCAGGGCGGATGCCCGAGTTGAACATGGCCGATTCCAGGAAGATTTGACCGTCGGTGATGGAAATCACGTTGGTCGGAACGAACGCCGAAACGTCGCCAGCCTGGGTTTCGATGATCGGCAGAGCGGTCAGGGAACCGGTCTTGCCAGTGACTGCGCCGTTGGTGAACTTCTCGACGTATTCTTCCGAAACGCGCGATGCACGCTCCAGCAGACGGGAGTGAAGATAGAACACGTCGCCTGGGTACGCTTCACGTCCTGGTGGACGACGCAGCAGCAGGGAGATCTGACGGTAGGCAACAGCCTGCTTGGACAGGTCATCGTAGACGATCAGGGCATCTTCACCGCGGTCACGGAAGTACTCGCCCATGGTGCAGCCGGAGTACGGCGCCAGGAACTGCAGTGCAGCCGATTCCGAGGCGCTGGCGGCAACAACGATGGTGTTGGCCAGGGCACCGGCTTCTTCGAGCTTGCGCACGACGTTGGCGATGGTCGACTGCTTCTGGCCGACGGCCACGTATACGCAGAAGATACCGCTGTTTTTCTGGTTGATGATCGCATCGACCGCCATGGCAGTCTTACCGATCTGACGGTCACCGATGATCAGCTCACGCTGGCCACGGCCAACCGGGATCATGGCGTCGACCGACTTGTAGCCAGTCTGTACAGGCTGGTCTACCGACTTACGCCAGATCACGCCTGGAGCAACTTTCTCGACCGCGTCGGTCTCGGTGTTGTTCAGCGGACCTTTGCCGTCGATCGGGTTACCCAGTGCGTCCACGACGCGACCCAGCAGTTCCTTACCAACCGGAACTTCCAGGATGCGACCGGTGCACTTGGCGCTCATGCCCTCGGCGAGGGAGGTGTACGCACCCAGTACCACTGCACCTACGGAGTCTTGCTCCAGGTTCAGTGCCATACCGTATACGCCGCCCGGGAACTCGATCATTTCGCCGTACATAGCGTCGGCCAGACCGTGGATCCGTACGATACCGTCGGAAACGCTTACGACAGTACCTTCGTTACGGGCTTGGGAGCCGACATCGAGCTTCTCGATGCGGCCCTTGATGATTTCACTAATTTCGGAAGGATTGAGTTGCTGCATTGCTCTGCTGCCCCTTCAAACTCAAGATTTCAATGCTTCGGCCAGTTTCGCGATTTTGCCGCGAACAGAGCCATCGATTACCAGGTCGCCGGCGCGGATGACGACGCCGCCGATCAGGCTGGCATCCTCCGACGCGTGCAGGCGCACTTCCCGGCTGAGCCGTGCACTGAGAACCTTGGCGAGTTTGTCTTGCTGTTCTTGGTTCAACGCAAAAGCACTGGTGACTTCCACGTCCACGGATTTCTCTTGTTCTGCCTTGTACAGGTCGAACAGAGCGGCAATCTCCGGCAGAAGCAGGAGACGGTCGTTTTCCGCGGCAACATGAATGAAATTCTGTGCCGATGCATCGAACTTGTCACCGCAAACGTCAATGAATGCGGCGGCCTTTTCTGCGCTTGTCAGTCGCGGGGCCTTGAGCAGGCGCTGCATGGTGTCGTCTTCGGACACTGCAGCAGCCAGGCCGAGCATGGCTGACCAATTGGCCAGTTGCTGATGGGCCTGGGCATGCTCAAAGGCAGCCTTAGCGTAAGGTCGGGCCAACGTGGTCAGTTCTGCCATGATCGCCCTCGCTTAAATTTCAGCGGCCAGTTTGTTAACCAGCTCTGCATGCGCGTTTTGATCGATTGTGGCGCCAAGGATCTTTTCAGCACCGCCAACAGCCAGGGCACCCACTTGGGCACGCAGGGCGTCTTTGACGCTGTTCAGTTCCTGTTCGATCTCGGCCTGAGCCTGAGCCTTCACACGGTCAGCTTCGACACGAGCCTGTTCACGGGCTTCGTCTACTAGCTGAGCAGCGCGTTTCTTGCTTTGCTCAATGATTTCAGCTGCCTGTGCCTTTGCTTCACGCAGTTGCTGACCCACTTTCTCTTGGGCCAGCTCCAGGTCGCGAGCTGCGCGGTTGGCAGCGTCCAAGCCGTCTGCAATCTTCTTTTGACGCTCTTGCAGAGCAGTGATGACCGGAGGCCATACGTACTTCATGCAGAAGAGTACAAAAATCAGAAAAGCAACGGATTGGCCAATCAGGGTTGCATTAATGTTCACGCCAACACCTCGCTCGGTCTTTGTCCATCACACCCATCAACTCGTCGAAACGAGTGATTAGCCGGCGATTTGACCAACGAAGGGATTCGCGAAGGTGAAGAACAGAGCGATACCAACACCGATCATGGTGACGGCGTCGAGCAGACCGGCAACGATGAACATTTTGACCTGCAGCATCGGAACCATCTCAGGCTGACGAGCAGCGCCTTCCAGGAATTTGCCGCCCAGCAGGCCGAAACCAATGGCGGTACCCAGAGCACCCAGGCCGATCAGCAGAGCAACAGCGATAGCGGTCAGACCAACTACAGTTTCCATCTTTCCTCCCGACTTTTACGTCGTATTGGTTAGGTTTTTTAGTTTGAAGCGGTAAAACGAATCGTTTGGTACAGCATGCCCTTGCGGACTTTTTAAGCCCTCCCCCCAAACGAGCGGGGAAGGCTATCAGACACGCCAGGCGGTCTTAATGGTTATCTTCGTGAGCCATCGACAGGTAGACGATGGTAAGCATCATGAAGATGAAGGCTTGCAGGGTGATGATCAGGATGTGGAACACAGCCCACGCCCATTGCAGCACGATACCCAGGCCGCTGAGCCACAGGATGCCGGCGCCGAACATCACGGCAATCAGGATGAACACCAGCTCGCCGGCGTACATGTTGCCGAACAGACGCAGTGCCAGCGAGATTGGCTTGGCGATCAGGGTCACGAATTCCAGCAGGAAGTTGACCGGGATCAGCAGGATCTGCAGGAAGATATTCTTGCTGCCGAACGGGTGCAGGGTCAGCTCACCGATGAAGCCACCCAGGCCCTTGACCTTGATGCTGTAGAAGATGATCAGCGCAAACACGCAGAAGGCCATGGCCAGGGTCGCGTTCGGGTCGGTGGTCGACACGGCGCGGAACGGAATGTGCGGATCACCCGAGATCAGGATGGCCAGCTGAGGAATCCAGTCGACCGGTACCAGGTCGATGGCGTTCATCAGGAATACCCAGACGAAGATGGTCAGCGCCAGCGGCGCGATCACCGGGCTACGGCCGTGGAAGGAGTCCTTCACGCTGCCATTGACGAAGTCCACCAGCACTTCGACGAAGTTCTGCAGGCCGCTCGGTTGGCCAGAAGTCGCCTTCTTGGCCGCCATGCGGAAGATGAACAGGAAGATCAGACCCAGTGCGACGGACCAACCCAGGGTATCCACGTGGAATGCCCAGAAGCCCATAGCCTTGGCTTCTGCAGCCGAATGGGCGAAGCCCCAGCTGCCGTCTGGTAGTTGACCGTAAGTCAGGTTCTGCAAGTGGTGCTGGATATAGCCCGAAGCGGTTTCTGCTGCCATGGTTGCCTCAAACGCCCTAAGGTCTCGAAAGTCTTTTATTCATCAGCAGGGGCGCGAACCAGCTGACCAAAAGGGTCAACACGAAGACGCCGAATACTGCCAGCGGCGCCAGTGGCTTCACTCCTGCGAAGGTCAGTGCGAAAAGCACTGCCGTCAAAATCATCTTGCCTGCCTCGCCAGCGTAGAACGACTTGACGATGGCCTGCGCCGCCCGAGCTCCGCTAAAGCGAAAAGCCTTCCAGGCGAAATAAACATTGGGCAGCCAGGCAATCAGGCCTCCGCAGAGCCCTGAATATCCGCTGACCGTCCCAGCCAACTGCCACAACACCAAGGTTGCCAGCAGCAGCACGACGAATTGCGTCAGCAATACCGGAAAAACCGCCCAGCGATGGAAAGGCAACCGGTTTGGCGTGCGGATTTCCATCACAACTGCTCCCCGTGAATCGGCCTGCCAGTCAGCGATGACTTGGCATAATTTGTGCCGACAAAATGCGCGCAGAGTATAGGGGTGGATTAACCCCTATTCAACTATTCGTAGTGATTTCCGATTGCGCGCTACAACAGGAATTGTTTCAGCGAATGTGTGCGAGTACGCCCTGCAACTCATCGAGCGAGTTATAGCGAATTACCAGTTGGCCCTTGCCTTTAGCGCCGTGGCGAATCTGTACAGCCGAGCCCAAACGCTCTGCAAGCCGCTGTTCCAGGCGTGCGATGTCCGGATCAGGTTTGCCAGGTTCTACCGGATCAGGCTTGTCGCTCAGCCATTGGCGCACCAGCGCCTCGGTCTGACGTACGGTCAGCCCACGTGCGACAACATGACGCGCCCCTTCCTCCTGGCGATTCTCTTCCAGGCCTAGCAAAGCCCGTGCGTGACCCATCTCCAGGTCACCATGGGCGAGCATCGTTTTGATCGCTTCAGGCAACGTGATCAATCGCAGCAGGTTGGCCACGGTCACCCGTGACTTGCCCACGGCATCGGCCACTTGCTGCTGGGTCAGCTCGAACTCCTGCTGCAACCGCTGCAAGGCCAGCGCTTCTTCCAGAGGGTTCAAGTCCTCGCGCTGGATGTTTTCGATCAGGGCCATGGCAATGGCCGCTTCGTCAGGGACCTCGCGGACCATGGCCGGAATGGTGTCCAGACCGGCTTGCTGAGTCGCGCGCCAGCGCCGCTCACCGGCGATGATCTCATAGCGCTCATCACCAACCGGCCGCACCACGATCGGTTGCATCACGCCGTGGCTGCGGATCGAGTGAGCCAGTTCTTCGAGCGCCTGCGGGTCCATGTCGCGACGTGGCTGGTACTTGCCCCGTTGAATCAACTCGACGGGCAGGTGCTGAAGCTCCTTGAGGTCGATCTTTACAGCCTGCTCCTCGAGCGCGCTCACGGATGGACCGCTGAGCAGCGCATCCAACCCACGTCCGAGACCCCGTTTCTTGACGGCCATGCGGATTCCTTAAGTTGCTTGTGCAGTGCGGGACTGGCGGCGTTGACGACGAACCAGTTCTCCGGCCAGGGCAAGGTAGGCCTGTGCGCCGCGCGATTGCTTGTCGTAGGCCAATGCCGGCATACCGAAGCTGGGTGCTTCGGCCAGGCGGATGTTTCGCGGAATGACGGTATCGTACAACTGCGAACCGAAATGCTCCTTGAGCTGCGCCGATACATCGTTGTTCAGGCTCAGCCGCGGATCATACATGGTTCGCAGCAACCCCTCGATCTTGAGCGCGGGGTTCAACTTGGCGGCGATCCGCTTGATGTTGTCCACAAGGTCGCTCAGCCCTTCCAGCGCGTAATACTCGCACTGCATGGGGATGATCACGCCATCGGAAGCCACCAGGGCATTGAGCGTCAGCATCGACAATGAAGGCGGGCAGTCGATGAGGATGAAATCGTAGTTATCACGAATGGGCGCCAGCGCATTACGCAGGCGGCTTTCCTTGACCTGCATCTCCAGCAGCACGACTTCGGCAGCGGTCAGGTCACGGTTGGCCGGCAACAGCTGGAACCCACCATGCTCGGAATAGTGCATGGCCTGGGCCAGGTCACACTCTCCGATCAGCAGGTCGTACACAGAGTGCTCGAGCTCGTGCTTGTCCACGCCGCTGCCCATGGTGGCATTGCCCTGCGGATCGAGGTCGATCAGCAGCACACGACGCTTGGTCGCCACCAGCGAGGCAGCGAGATTGATACAGGTGGTGGTCTTGCCCACACCACCTTTCTGGTTCGCGATTGCGAATACCTTAGCCATTGATGCGTCTGTTCCCAGTCAAGCCTTGCGGCGCAGTATCAGCAGATGACGTTGGCCCTGGCAACCCGGAACGGTCAGGGCCTGCTCGCTTTCCACTGTGAAGTCTGCGGGCAATGCTACCAGTTCATCGGCAGGATGCAGCCCCTTCATTGCAAGCCACTGCGTCCCGGTGTCGCCCAGGTGGCGGGTCCAGTTGGTGAAATTCTCCATGCTGCTGAAAGCGCGGGAGATGATGCCGTCGAACGGCTGGGCCGGCGTGTACCCCTCGACCCTGCTGTGGATAACCGTAAGGTTGTCCAGCTTGAGTTCCATTTTCACCTGGGTCAGAAAGCGCGTCTTCTTGCCATTGGCATCCAGTACGGTGATCCGCTTGTGGGGATGCAGGATAGCCATGGGCACACCTGGCATGCCTCCGCCGCTGCCGACATCCAGCCAGTTGCTGCGCTCGCTGTGGATAAACGGCATCACGCTGAGGCTGTCGAGCAGGTGACGCGAAACCATTTCGTCCGGATCCCGGACGGCGGTGAGGTTGTAGGCCTTGTTCCACTTGATCAACAAGGCCAGGTAGCCCAGCAGTTTTTCATGGTGTTCAGGGCTCAGGGGCACAGCCAACTGGCGGGCACCTGTGGACAACTCTTCGGCATGTTGGGAGGTAACCAGGGAACTCAAACGCTTTGCTCCAGCTCGCGGCCTGCACCGCGTTTTTTCAGGTGGATGAGCAACAGGGAAATAGCCGCCGGCGTCACGCCTGGAATGCGCGAGGCCTGCCCCAGGGTTTCGGGACGGGTCTGGCTGAGCTTGCCCTGAATCTCTTTGGACAGCCCCGAAATCGTGGCGTACTCGATATCCACAGGCAGGCGCGTGTCCTCACTGGCGCGCAGCCGCGCGATTTCGTCCTGCTGACGGTCGATGTAACCCGCGTATTTGGTGCGAATCTCGACCTGCTCGGCGACCTGTGGATCGATCGACTCACCGCCGGTAGCCGCCATTAACCCTGCATAGTCGATTTCGGGTCGTGCCAGCAGGTTCAGCAGGCTGTACTCGTGGCTCAATGGCGTACCGAACTTGTCCACAACGGCTTGGCCTTGCTCGGTGTTGGGCCTTATCCAGGTCGATTTCAGCCGCTGCTCTTCTTTTTCGATACCGTCGCGCTTGGTGCAGAAAGCGGCCCAGCGCTCGTCGTCGATCAACCCCAGCGCTCGCCCTTTTTCGGTGAGACGCAGGTCGGCGTTGTCCTCCCGCAGGATCAACCGGTATTCGGCCCGGGATGTGAACATGCGATACGGTTCTTGAGTGCCCAAGGTAATCAAGTCGTCGACCAGCACGCCGATGTAGGCTTCGTCACGCCGCGGACACCAGGCCTCGCGGCCCTGAGCGCGCAGTGCGGCGTTGGTCCCGGCCAACAGGCCTTGCGCCCCGGCTTCTTCGTAACCGGTGGTGCCGTTGATCTGGCCAGCGAAGAAAAGACCACCAATGACTTTGGTTTCCAGGCTGTACTTCAAGTCGCGCGGATCGAAGTAGTCATATTCGATGGCGTAGCCTGGGCGGACGATATGCGCGTTTTCCATGCCCCGGATCGAGCGCACCAACTCCAGCTGCACATCGAAGGGCAGCGAAGTGGAAATACCGTTGGGGTAGAGCTCGTGAGTGGTCAGGCCTTCAGGCTCGATGAATACCTGGTGGCTTTCCTTGTCCGCAAAGCGGTGGATCTTGTCTTCGATCGACGGGCAGTAACGTGGCCCTACCCCTTCGATGACACCCGAGTACATGGGCGAGCGGTCAAGGTTCGAAGCGATGATGTCATGTGTCCGGGCGTTGGTGTGAGTGATGTAGCAGCTCACCTGGCGCGGGTGCATGCCAGCATTGCCCATGAACGACATCACCGGGATAGGCGTATCGCCGGGCTGCTCGGTCATGACCGAGAAATCCACGGAGCGACCGTCGATACGAGGCGGCGTACCTGTCTTCAGCCGGCCGACGCGTAGCGGCAATTCACGCATGCGATGCGCCAACGCGATGGAGGGCGGATCGCCTGCGCGTCCTCCCGAGTGGTTCTGCATACCAATATGGATCAGGCCGCCCAGGAAGGTGCCGGTGGTAAGCACGACCGAGTTTGCAAAGAACCGCAGCCCCATCTGGGTGACCACGCCTTTGACTTCATCCTGTTCAACGATCAGGTCGTCACAGGACTGCTGAAATATCCACAGGTTGGGCTGGTTTTCCAAAATCTCACGCACAACCGCCTTGTAGATGGCGCGGTCAGCCTGCGCACGCGTGGCGCGAACGGCTGGGCCCTTGCGGTTATTCAACACGCGAAACTGAATGCCACTCTTGTCGGTGGCCAGCGCCATGGCGCCGCCCAGGGCATCGATTTCCTTGACCAGATGGCTCTTGCCGATGCCACCGATGGCAGGGTTGCAACTCATGTGCCCGAGGGTTTCCACGTTGTGGGTCAGCAGCAGGGTTTTGACACCCATGCGTGCAGACGCAAGCGCAGCCTCGGTACCGGCATGGCCGCCGCCGATGACGATCACTTCAAAACGGGAAGGGAAATCCACCACGCACCTCGTGCCTGTTGTGCAAATAGAAAAGGTAAGCCGACAAGTATAGGGACATCACCCCCCTCATTGAAACCGTCTGAGCAAATTTTGATCAGGCTGTGGATGAATGGCACACAACAGAAATTAACGAAGATAGATTTATAAAAGCTTTGTTTTTATGTTTATTCTTATGCACAGCGATATCTGTGGATAAGGTCTTCAAGGCCAGGAAACACGTGTTGTACAGAGATCCTGAACCCTGTGCTTTAACCCCGCTGAGCCTTCTGGATAACAGGGAATAGCCTGTGGATGAAATAGAGAGTTACCCACAGGGCGATTTATCCTCAAGAAAAAGTAGCGCTTATCAACGGAGCTCAGATAGGGTTTTCCACAGGGCTTAGCGGGTACCGTTCCTGGCTGTCCCTTCGCTGGATGCTTATTTCAAGCCAAAAAAAACCGCCCCTGAAGGGCGGTTGACTGGTCCGGGACCAGGTTGTTTGTTACTTGCCGATGCAGAAACTCGAGAAAATCCGCCCCAACAAGTCGTCGGAACTGAAGGCGCCGGTGATTTCCCCAAGCACCTGCTGCGCCTGACGCAAGTCCTCTGCCAGTAATTCACCTGCACCTGCGAGGGTCAGCTGCGCACGACCGTGCTCAAGGTGCTCACTGGCCTGGCGCAAGGCATCCAGGTGCCGTCGACGGGCGCTGAAACCACTTTCGGCGGTTTGTTCATAGCCCATGCAGGCCTTGAGATGGTCGCGCAACAGCTGCAGCCCCCCACCCTCTCCTTTGGCGCTCAGCGTGATGGTGGCTTGTCCATCTTCACCCTGGTGCAGCGCTACAGGCTCCCCACTCAGATCCGCTTTATTGCGTATGAGGGTTACTCGTGCTGGATCCGGACGCTGGTCCAGAAACTCGGGCCATAAGGCAAAGGGATCATCGGCTTCAGGAGCTGTGGAGTCCACAACCAGCAATATCCGGTCTGCCTCGCCTATCGCTTGTAGCGCTCGCTCGACACCGATCTTTTCCACATGATCATCTGTTGAACGTAGCCCAGCTGTGTCCACCACGTGAAGCGGCATGCCGTCGATGTGGATATGTTCGCGCAGGGTATCCCGAGTCGTGCCGGCAATGTCCGTTACGATCGCCGCTTCACGTCCCGCTAGCTGGTTGAGCAGACTCGACTTGCCTGCATTGGGTCGCCCAGCGATGACCACTGTCATGCCATCACGCAGCAAAGCCCCTTGGCCCGCCTCACGTAGCACTGTGGATAAATGATCCCGCACGGCATCGAGCATCGACAGCACGTGGCCATCGGCCAGGAAATCGATTTCTTCCTCGGGAAAATCAATGGCGGCCTCCACGTAGATGCGCAGCGCTATCAACGCTTCGGTGAGGCTGTGGACATGTCTGGAAAATTCGCCCTGCAGCGATCGCAGTGCGTTTCGCGCTGCCTGGCTGGAGCTGGCTTCGATCAAGTCGGCGATGGCCTCGGCTTGAGCCAGGTCAAGCTTGTCATTGAGAAATGCCCGCTCGCTGAACTCCCCTGGCCTGGCCAGGCGACACCCCAGTTGCACACAGCGCTGTAGCAGCATATCCAGGACCACGGGGCCGCCATGGCCTTGCAACTCAAGTACATCTTCACCGGTGAATGAGTTGGGCCCCGGAAAGAACAGCGCGATACCTTCATCCAGTACCACCCCCTCCTCGTCGCGGAATGGGCCGTAATGAGCATGACGCGGTTGCAGGCTGCGGCCGGTTATCCACTGGCCCGCCTGGGCAGCCAGTGGCCCTGACAACCTCACGATGCCTACGCCGCCGCGGCCTTGGGCAGTTGCGATGGCGGCAATGGTTTCACGCACAGTATTCATGCTGGGGAGCCTCTACGACAAATACGACAGATAGCAAAAACGCCCCACGAGGGGGCGTTTTATTCACAAGCTAGCGTAGCAGCCCGTCAGGCAGCCGCTTTCTTGTTGGCGGCCTCGATGCTGCGCGTGATGTACCACTGCTGCGTGATGGACAGGCAGTTGTTCACAACCCAGTACAGCACCAGACCGGCTGGGAACCACAGGAAGAAGAAGGTGAAAATGATCGGCATCATTTTCATCACCTTGGCCTGCATCGGATCCGGCGGGGTCGGGTTCAGGCGCTGCTGAATGAACATGGTAGCGCCCATGATGATAGGCAGGATGAAGAACGGATCCTTGATCGACAGGTCGGTAATCCACAGCATCCAAGGTGCCTGACGCATCTCGACGCTTTCCAGCAGTACCCAGTAGAGGGCCAGGAATACTGGCATCTGGACCAGGATTGGCAAGCAACCGCCCAGCGGGTTGATTTTCTCTTTCTTGTACAGCTCCATCATCGCCTGGGACATCTTCTGGCGATCATCGCCGAAGCGTTCCTTGAGCGCTGCGAGCTTGGGCGAAACAGCACGCATACGTGCCATGGAACGGTAGCTGGCAGCGGACAGCGGGAAGAACAGGCCCTTGATGAGCATGGTCAGCACGATGATCGACCAGCCCCAGTTACCCAGCAGGCTGTGGATATGTTGCAGGAGCCAGAAGATCGGCTGGGCGATGAACCACAGGAAACCGTAGTCGACGGTCAGCTCCAGGCCTGGGGACAACTCCTTGAGCTTGGACTGGATCTTCGGACCGGCATACAACATGGCGCTGGTTTCGGCCTTGCCGCCCGCAGGTACGCTGATAGCCGGGCCGGTGTAGCCGATGATGTAGTTGCCCTGGCTGTCCTTGCGGGTTTGCACCACATTGTTGTCGGACTTGGCCGGGATCCATGCGGTCACGAAGTAGTGCTGAAGCCATGCTACCCAACCGCCGGACACATTTTCTTTCAAACTACCTTTGTCGATGTCCTTCATCGAGACCTTTTTGTAGGGCTCCGAAGGTGTCCACAGGGCCGCACCCAAGTAGGTCGCGGTGCCGGTGGCAGTGCTCGACGACGGATCGGAACTGGCATCGCGCTTGAGCTGGGCGAACATGTTGCCGCTCCAGGCCTGGCTGCTCTGGTTGTCGATCAGGTAGCTGACGTTCAGGTCATACTCGCCGCGCTTGAAGCTGAAGCGCTTGGTGTAGTTGACCCCGTTGTCGCTGAACTTCAGGTCTACCACCAACTGGTCCTGACCATCGGCCAGCTGATAACGCTTCTGATCAGCAGCGTAGAGGGGGCGACCGGTCGAACGGGCATCTGGACCGTTGGCACCGGTCAACCCGCTTTGCGCGAGATAGACGCGCTCTGCACCGTTGTCGAACAGTTGGAACGGAATATCCGGATGGTCCTGACGGCGTGGATACTGCGGCAGGTTCAATTGGACGACGTCACCACCTACCGGATCGATAGCCAAGTCCAGCACATCGGTCTTGACCCGGATCAGGTCCTTGCTGACAGCCACGGGTGCCAGATCGGCAGTGCGGGTTTCAGCAGTGGCGCTTGGCACATCGGCGCTGGCACCAGCACCGGCATTACCGGCAGGTACGCCATCGGGCAAACCAGGGTTGTTCGTGCTGGCAGCAGTATTCTGAGTCGGCAGGGCAGCCTGGCCGTAGTCCTGGTTCCATTTAAGGACCATGACGTAGGACACGATTGCCAGGGCGACGATCAGGATCGTGCGTTTAATATCCATGATTACTCGGCTATCGAAGAAGTTCGGGAGGAAGGAGCGGGTGGAACGGGGTCGAAACCGCCGTCGTTCCACGGATGACAACGCCCCAGGCGACGAACGGCTAGCCATCCACCACGCCAGAGACCGTGGTTTTCGATGGCTTCGTAGGCATAACAAGAGCAACTGGGGTAGAAACGGCAGTGGCTGGCCATCAGAGGACTAATGGCATAACGGTAAAACTGGATCGGAACGAGTGCCAGTTTACGCATCTTGGCTGCTTACCCCTGCGCAATCGGCGGAGACTGCTGGTGCCGGTCGGCTGCGCGCCAGGCGTTTCCAGAGTTTGCCGAAGTGTTGGTGCAATTCCGGGTTTTCTATCTCACCCAATCCCTTGCGCGCGACGATCACAATATCCAACCCGGCAAGTGAATGCTGGTTCAGACGAAAGGAATCGCGCATCAAGCGCTTGAGGCGGTTGCGTTGAACGGCGAGCTTGACGCTTTTCTTGCCAATCACCAGGCCTAGGCGCGGGTGATCCAGACCGTTCTCGCGAGCAAGGATCAGCAGGTTTTTCCCTGGAACCTTGCCGGTTGGGGAGTCGAAGACCGCTTTGAAATGCCGGGGTGTAAGCAGTCGCTTTTCCCGACTGAAGTCCTGACTCACCACCTGTGCCGAAAAATCAAATGGCCAGACGCTTACGGCCTTTGGCACGACGACGCGACAGAACAGCGCGGCCGTTCTTGGTAGCCATACGGGCACGGAAACCGTGAGTGCGCGCGCGCTTGATGGTGCTTGGTTGGAAAGTACGTTTCATGGCGTGTTACCTGGGTTTGTCGACGACGGGCCGGGATGGCCCCCTTTTAAGAGACCGGCGATTCTAGAGAAAGCAAGCCCATAGGTCAATTTCCAACCAACCTTTCCTTTAGGTGTGGGATGAACGGGCGTAGGCCTGGGCTAGCGGCACGGACACCTATATGAAGCTCGGCAAGACAACACCGCTCAACATGAAAAATAAGAAAGACATATAAAAAGCTTCTTTAAAGATCTTAATACTCTTAAGTGGATAACTTTCTGTGGATAACTTGCTGAAGGCCTTGAATTCAGAGATGTACAGCATTTTTAAAGCCTGTTTGAAAGCCGTGCTACAGCTGTTGCAGACTTGAATTTAAGCTGTGCATAAGTGTGGCTGTTATGCACAGGCAGGTTATACACAGGTCGATTCATAGGGTTGTGCATAGCCCTTAGGCCTAGTTATGCACAAGGCTTATGCACAGTGTATAAGTGGTGTTTCGGTCATTTAATGGCTGGTTTGCCATGAATGCCAACGTGTCTGCATGTGGATAACTGAGCGCGTGCCCGGTACAATGGCCGTTTGTTTCAGCCTTCGTGGCTTTCAAGCTCAGGGGATATCCGTGTCAGTGGAACTTTGGCAGCAGTGCGTGGAGCTTCTGCGCGATGAACTGCCTGCCCAGCAATTCAACACCTGGATCCGTCCGTTACAGGTCGAAGCCGAAGGCGACGAGTTGCGCGTCTATGCGCCTAACCGTTTCGTTCTCGATTGGGTCAATGAAAAGTACCTGGGGCGTTTGCTTGAGCTTTTGGGAGAAAAAGGCACGGGCATAGCCCCCGCGTTGTCGTTGCTTATTGGCAGCCGGCGCAGCTCTGCGCCCCGTGCAGCACCTAATGCCCCGGTAAGCGCGGCTGTTGCAGCCTCCCTGGTTCAAACAACGCCCAAGGCCCCCGCCGTCACGCCGTCCGAGCCTGCTCCAGCGGCGACACTTGACCCCGCGCCTGCAAACGCCAACGATGTGGTCGAGCCTTCTTCGAGGGATAGCTTTGATGCCATGGCCGAACCTGCTCAGGCCCCCGCGGGTAGGACGGAGCAGCGCACGGTACAGGTAGAGGGTGCCCTCAAGCACACCAGCTACCTGAACCGCACGTTCACGTTCGACACCTTTGTGGAAGGCAAGTCGAACCAGCTGGCCCGTGCTGCCGCCTGGCAAGTTGCCGACAACCCCAAGCACGGTTACAACCCATTGTTCCTTTATGGCGGTGTGGGCCTGGGTAAAACCCACCTCATGCATGCCGTGGGTAACCACCTGCTTAGAAAAAACCCGAATGCCAAGGTTGTGTACCTGCATTCCGAGCGCTTCGTCGCCGATATGGTCAAGGCACTTCAGCTCAATGCGATCAACGAGTTCAAGCGCTTCTACCGCTCGGTCGATGCGTTGCTCATTGATGACATTCAGTTCTTCGCGCGCAAGGAGCGTTCACAGGAAGAATTTTTCCACACCTTCAACGCATTGCTTGAAGGTGGCCAGCAGGTGATTCTCACCTCCGATCGGTATCCCAAGGAAATCGAAGGGCTCGAGGAACGCCTTAAATCGCGCTTTGGCTGGGGCCTCACGGTGGCCGTAGAGCCGCCGGAATTGGAAACGCGCGTTGCGATCCTGATGAAAAAGGCCGATCAGGCCAAGGTGGAACTGCCGCACGATGCCGCTTTCTTCATCGCTCAGCGTATTCGGTCGAACGTGCGTGAGCTCGAGGGCGCCCTGAAGCGAGTGATTGCTCATTCGCACTTCATGGGGCGCGACATCACCATCGAATTGATCCGCGAATCCCTGAAGGACCTTCTGGCATTGCAAGACAAGCTGGTGAGTGTGGATAACATCCAGCGCACGGTGGCCGAGTACTACAAGATCAAGATCTCTGATCTGTTGTCCAAACGCCGGTCCCGTTCGGTGGCACGTCCACGCCAGGTGGCGATGGCGCTCTCCAAGGAGCTGACCAACCACAGCTTGCCAGAAATCGGCGACATGTTTGGTGGGCGCGACCATACGACTGTGTTGCACGCCTGCCGCAAGATCAATGAACTGAAAGAATCCGACGCGGATATCCGCGAGGACTACAAGAACCTGCTGCGCACGCTGACGACCTGAGGGGCGTCAGCGCAGCCATATGAAGGCAAGGGACTAGACCATGCATTTCACCATTCAACGCGAAGCCTTGCTCAAACCTCTGCAACTGGTGGCAGGTGTCGTCGAGCGCCGGCAGACGTTGCCGGTGCTTTCCAATGTTTTGCTGGTCGTACAAGGCCAGCAACTGTCGCTGACCGGTACCGACCTTGAGGTTGAACTGGTTGGCCGCGTGCAACTCGAAGAACCCGCCGAGCCTGGCGAGATCACTGTCCCAGCCCGCAAGCTGATGGACATTTGCAAAAGCCTGCCCAGTGACGTGCTGATCGACATCAAGCTCGATGAGCAGAAACTGCTGGTCAAGGCCGGGCGTAGCCGCTTCACATTGTCTACATTGCCTGCCAATGATTTCCCGACCGTTGAAGAAGGCCCTGGCTCGCTCACGTGCAATCTGGAGCAGAGCAAACTGCGTCGATTGATCGAGCGCACCAGCTTCGCCATGGCCCAGCAAGACGTCCGTTACTACCTTAACGGTATGCTGCTGGAGGTTTCGCGCAATACCCTGCGCGCCGTTTCCACGGATGGTCATCGCCTGGCCTTGTGCTCGATGAGTGCACCGATCGAACAAGACGACCGCCACCAGGTGATCGTGCCGCGCAAAGGTATTCTTGAGCTTGCTCGCTTGCTGACCGAGCCTGAAGGCATGGTTAGCATCGTGCTTGGTCAGCACCATATCCGCGCAACGACAGGTGAATTCACATTCACTTCCAAGCTCGTCGACGGGAAATTCCCTGACTACGAGCGCGTGCTGCCCAAGGGTGGTGACAAACTGGTAATCGGTGATCGCCAAGCTTTGCGCGAGGCATTCAGCCGCACCGCGATCCTGTCCAACGAAAAGTACCGCGGGATTCGTTTGTTGCTTGCTGCCGGCCAGTTGAAGATCCAAGCCAATAACCCCGAGCAGGAAGAGGCTGAGGAAGAAATCAGCGTCGATTACGACGGCAGCTCGCTTGAGATCGGTTTCAACGTTAGCTACCTGCTGGATGTGCTGGGCGTGATGACTACTGAGCAGGTACGCCTGATTTTGTCTGACTCCAATAGCAGTGCATTGCTACAGGAGGCAGGCAATGACGACTCTTCGTACGTTGTCATGCCAATGCGGCTGTAAGCAAAGCAGGCCCAATGTCACTTAGGCGTATCATCGTCACCGCGGTGCGAAATCTGCACCCGGTGACGCTCTCCCCCTCCCCGCGTATCAACGTGCTCTATGGCGATAACGGGAGCGGCAAGACAAGTCTTCTCGAAGCCGTTCATTTGCTCGGCCTGGCTCGATCCTTTCGCAGTACGCGCTTGAACCCGGTAATCCAGTATGAGCAAGCGTCTTGTACGGTATTCGGAGAGGTGCTCCTTGCCGAAGGAGGTACCTGCAACCTCGGGGTGTCTCGCGAACGTCAGGGTGATTTCACCATCAGGATCGATGGACAGAATGCGCGTAGCGCGGCACAACTTGCCGAATTGCTTCCATTGCAGCTCATCAACCCAGATAGCTTTCGGCTTCTGGAAGGTGCCCCAAAGATCAGGCGGCAGTTCCTGGATTGGGGTGTGTTCCACGTGGAACCCCGTTTCATGCCTGCGTGGCAGCGCCTGCAGAAGGCCCTCCGACAGCGGAACTCATGGTTGCGGCATGGTACACTTGACCCAGCTTCGCAAGCCGCTTGGGACCGAGAGTTGTGCTTGGCCAGCGCTGAAATAGATGAGTACCGCCGCGAATACATCAAGGCCCTGAAGCCTGTATTCGAAAAGACCTTGGGCGAGTTGCTTGAACTCGACGGTCTGACCTTGAGCTATTACCGAGGCTGGGACAAAGACCGTGAACTGCAGGATGTGTTGGCTGCTTCTATCCTCCGTGACCAGCAGATGGGACACACGCAGGCGGGTCCGCAACGGGCAGATTTGCGACTTCGATTAGCTGCAAACAACGCAGCAGACATCCTGTCCCGTGGCCAACAAAAGCTGGTGGTATGCGCGCTGCGGATAGCTCAAGGTCATTTGGTTGGCCAAGCGCGACGCGGCCACTGCATTTATCTCGTGGACGATTTGCCATCGGAGCTCGATGAGCAGCATCGCCGTGCACTGTGTCGCTTGCTTGAAGAATTACGCTGCCAGGTATTCATCACCTGTGTAGATCATGAATTATTGAGGGAAGGCTGGCAGACGGAAACGCCGGTTGCTTTGTTCCACGTGGAACAGGGCCGTATCACCCAGACCCACGACCATCGGGAGTGAAGGCATGAGCGAAAATCAGACGTACGACTCCTCCAGCATCAAGGTGCTAAAAGGTTTGGATGCCGTGCGCAAGCGTCCCGGCATGTACATTGGCGACACCGATGATGGTAGCGGCCTGCACCACATGGTATTCGAGGTGGTCGACAACTCCATCGACGAAGCCCTGGCCGGCCATTGCGACGACATCACAGTAATTATCCACCCTGATGAATCCATCAGCGTGCGTGACAACGGCCGTGGCATTCCGGTCGATGTGCATAAAGAAGAAGGCGTGTCGGCAGCAGAAGTCATCATGACGGTGCTACACGCGGGCGGTAAGTTCGATGACAACTCCTACAAGGTATCCGGTGGATTGCACGGGGTAGGTGTTTCGGTCGTCAACGCATTGTCCGAGCAATTGATACTGACGGTACGTCGCAGCGGCAAGATCTGGGAGCAGACGTATGTCCATGGTGTGCCTCAGGCGCCGATGGCGATCGTTGGCGAGAGCGAGACGACCGGTACTCATATTCACTTCAAGCCGTCCGCTGAGACATTCAAGAATATTCACTTCAGCTGGGACATCCTGGCCAAGCGCATTCGTGAACTGTCTTTCCTGAACTCGGGCGTTGGCATTCTGCTGAAAGACGAGCGCAGTGGTAAGGAAGAGTTCTTCAAATACGAAGGCGGCCTGCGGGCGTTCGTCGAGTACTTGAATACCAACAAGACGCCGGTAAACGCCCAGGTGTTCCACTTCAGCGTGCAGCGTGAAGACGGTGTGGGCGTAGAAGTTGCTCTCCAGTGGAACGACAGCTTCAACGAGAACCTGCTGTGCTTTACCAACAACATCCCGCAGCGTGATGGCGGCACGCACTTGGTAGGCTTCCGTTCTTCGTTAACCCGCAGCCTGAACAGCTACATCGAGCAAGAAGGCCTGGCAAAGAAGAACAAGGTTTCGACCACCGGGGACGACGCCCGTGAAGGCCTGACTGCGATCATTTCGGTCAAGGTGCCCGATCCCAAGTTCAGCTCGCAGACTAAAGACAAGCTGGTTTCGTCGGAAGTGAAAACCGCTGTCGAGCAGGAGATGAACAAGTACTTCTCCGATTTCCTGCTGGAAAACCCCAACGAAGCCAAGGCTGTCGTCGGGAAGATGATCGATGCTGCGCGTGCTCGGGAAGCTGCCCGCAAAGCGCGTGAGATGACCCGCCGTAAGGGCGCACTGGATATCGCGGGCTTGCCAGGCAAGTTGGCTGACTGCCAGGAGAAGGACCCTGCCCTATCTGAACTCTACCTGGTCGAGGGTGACTCCGCAGGCGGCTCTGCGAAGCAGGGGCGTAACCGTCGGACCCAGGCCATCCTGCCACTTAAAGGCAAGATCCTGAACGTGGAGAAAGCTCGGTTCGACAAGATGATCTCGTCCCAGGAAGTGGGGACATTGATCACTGCGCTGGGCTGCGGCATTGGTCGGGAAGAGTACAACATCGAAAAACTGCGGTATCACAACATCATCATCATGACCGATGCTGACGTTGACGGTTCGCACATTCGTACGTTGCTGCTGACCTTCTTCTTCCGCCAATTGCCGGAGCTGGTCGAGCGCGGTTACATCTACATCGCCCAGCCACCGCTGTACAAGGTCAAGCGCGGCAAGCAGGAGCAGTACATCAAGGACGATGAGGCCATGGAAGAGTACATGACCCAATCGGCCCTGGAAGACGCCAGCCTGCACCTGGACGAGTCCGCGCCACCGGTATCCGGCGTGCAACTGGAAGCCCTGGTCAACGAGTTCCGCGGTGTGATGAAGACCCTCAAGCGTCTGTCGCGCTTGTACCCGCAGGAGCTAACCGAGCACTTTATCTATCTGCCTGAAGTCACCCTCGAGCAGCTGGGTGATCATGCCGTGATGGAGGCCTGGAAGAACCAGTTGCATGAGCGCCTGAATTCGACCCAGAAATCGGGCCTGGTCTACAAGGCCAGCCTGCGTGAAGACAAGGAACGTAACGTATGGCTGCCTGAGGTGGAAATCACCTCCCACGGGCTTGCCAGCTACATCACGTTCAACCGTGACTTCTTCGGCAGCAACGACTACCGCACCGTAGTCAACGTAGGTGCCAAGCTGTCCAGCCTGTTGGGCGAAGGCGCTTATGTGCAGCGTGGCGAGCGCCGCAAAGCCATCGTCGAGTTCAAGGAAGGCCTGGACTGGTTGATGAACGAGACCACCAAGCGCCATACCATCCAGCGCTATAAAGGGTTGGGCGAGATGAACCCGGATCAGCTGTGGGAAACCACCATGGACCCAACAGTGCGCCGGATGCTGAAGGTCACGATTGAAGATGCAATCGCGGCTGACCAGATCTTCAACACCCTGATGGGTGATGCCGTTGAACCGCGCCGTGACTTCATCGAAAGCAATGCACTGTCGGTGTCCAATCTGGACTTCTGATTAGCCTCGACCATCACATGACCGGGTAGCTTCGAAATTCGAGTTTAACCGGTCATCATCAAGCCCGCGCCAGCGGGCTTTTTCTTTCCCGATCTTTGGGTAGGCAAGCTCACCCTCGTCGGCTCAAGGGTAAAGCTCAGAACGGACTTGCCGTGGGTCGCACGACCAGTTCACTGACATCCACCTCTGCCGGTTGCGCAACCGCATACGCTATCGCTTGAGCGATGGCTGAAGCAGGTATTGCGACCTTGCGAAACGCCTGCATCTCCGCTCGGCCGCCTGCATCTGAAATGCTATCGGCCAGCTCCGACTCGGTGACGCCCGGCGCGATCAGCGTCACCCGAATGTCGCCCCCTACTTCCTGACGCAGACCTTCAGAAATCGCACGTACCGCATATTTGGTAGCGCAGTACACCGCAGCGGTTGGGCTAACCGCATAGGCGCCAATGGATGCGATGTTGATGATCTGCCCTGCATGCTGTCGCTGCATTACTGGAAGCGCCGCGGCGATGCCATGCAGCACGCCTCGAATGTTCACGTCAATCATCCGGTCCCACTCTTGGACTTTGAGTGCTTCGAGTTTTGAAAGCGGCATGACCCCAGCGTTATTGATGAGGACGTCAATGCGACCGTGCAGCGATAGGGCGAACTCAACGAAGGACTGCATGCTGTCCAAGCGCGTGACATCCAGTGCTTGTACATCGGCTGTACCTCCCGTCAAGCGAAGCTCGTTGGCGACCGCATGTAGGCGATCAATGCGCCGGGCACCCAGCACTACGCTGGCACCCTTGGCTGCGAGCAAGCGGGCTGTTGCTTCACCGATACCACTGCTGGCCCCGGTAATGACGACGACTTTGCCTTGAATACCGTCCATATGTCGCTCCTGCTTCAGCTTTGGGAAGGCCACCTTGATGGCAGCGGGTGGACCCAAGATTAGGAGGCATGAGGTGGTACGGGTTATGCGATTTCTGCCAATCGCTTGCATGATTCTGCAGGAGCGACGTGCGACGAGGGCGAGCAATGCCGCGGGTCCGGCTTGCGTGCAGGGCGTCAGTGTACGTCGGCAATACCCGCCGCTTTCAAGCGCCGATACAACGTACGTTCGCTGATACCCAAGTGCTTGGCCAGCTCACTGCGCGAGCCCTTGAAATGACTGAGCACCTGGATGAGATCTGCCGGTCGACTTGCGTTGGCGCGCATTTCAGTAGGGAGCAACACCACGTCTTCGGGCAAGTGTTCCGGCTCAATGACGCCTTCATCGGCAAACAGACGTGCCCGCTCCAGGATGTTGCGTAGCTCGCGGATGTTCCCGGGAAACGGATACATCATCAGTTGATCGAGTGCTGCATCACCGAGCGTGGGCGCGCTGGGCCCTGCGATTCTTTTCAGCAGGCTTTGGGTCAGCAGAGGCAAATCCTCGCTACGCTCGCGCAGTGCAGGCATGCGGATGGGAAAACCACTGATCCGATAGTACAGGTCCTCCCTGAATGTGCCGTCGGCCACCATCTGCCTCAAGGGTTTATGGGTTGCCGACACCAGTCTGAAGTCCGAATGCACGGTGCGCAGGCTACCTACAGGCCGGAAGCTACCGGTTTCGATCAAGCGCAACAGCTTGACCTGCATGGCCAAGGGCACCTCACCTATCTCGTCCAGGAACAGCGTACCGCCATGGGCAGCTTCCGCCAGGCCGGTCTTGCGCTGGTGCGCACCGGTGAATGCGCCCTTCTCATAACCGAACAGTTCGCTTTCGAAAAGCGCCTCCGTCAGGCTGGTGCAATCGACCACGACCAAGGGCCCATCGGCCCTGGGGCTGCCCATGTGCAATGCGCGCGCGAACAGTTCCTTGCCGGTGCCGGACTCACCCTGGAGCAAGACAGGGATGTCAGCCGGCGCCGCGCGTTGCAAGCTGGCCAATGCCGCCTTGAATGCAGGTGCCTGGCCCACGAGGCCCTGTTCCTGAGGCTGGGCAGATGCGATGACGATACGGGTGAGCCGTTCGACGAAAGCAATCACCCTGCCCTGCTCATCCAGGATCGGCCGAAGTTCGACATCCACATGTTCCGGCCCGCGTGGGGTGTGATGCACATGCAGCACACGCTCGGGCACCTTGCTGGACCATGCCTTGCGCATCGGGCAGTCCTCACCGGCCTGGTCGCAGGGAACGTGGTAATGGTGTGAGACCTTGTGACATTTCTGCCCAAGCGGCGCCTGCTGGTCCTGGCCGAACTGACGTCGATAAGCGGCGTTGGCGGCCAGAATTTTGTAGTCGGTGTCCAGCACGATGGCGGGCAATACGTCGTGCTCCAGGAAAGACACCAAGGCAAGCACGGAAGGGTGAGGTTCGGACATGACGGCACCAGTCGGATAACGAGTTCGAGGGTAGCAAGGACTGCCAACTGCTGCCATCGACTGACACTGACTGCCACTGTTCACTGCCAAAGAAGCTGCCAAAGAAGCTGCCATTTGCCTGTCACTCCGCCAATTCCGGGCTTCAGGCAAGCATCAATGGGGTGGCATGCATCTTGATGGGGATAGGTATGGCGCCCTCTGGATCAATGCAGCCAACGAGGGGGAGCCGAATGGGAGACTTGAATGATCATTGGCAATAACCTTCACGTGGAAGCGTTCTTCGACAGCGCCACCTCAACCATCAGCTACCTGGTCATGGATGGCGAAACGCGTGCTTGCGCCTTGATCGACAGCGTTCTGGATTACGACCCGAAGGCTGGGCGCGTGACCACGGCCTCTGCAGATTGCCTGATCGAACGCGTGAAAGCGCTTGGCGCCCAGGTGCAGTGGATACTGGAAACCCATGTGCATGCAGATCACCTGTCCGCTGCTGCCTACCTCAAAGAAAAGCTGGGAGGCCGCATTGCAATCGGCGCTTGCATCACCCAGGTCCAGAAAGTCTTCGGCAGTTTGTTCAACGCTGAACCTGGCTTCGCCCGTGATGGCAGCCAGTTCGACGTACTGTTCGACGATGGAGACATTTTCCAGATAGGCAATCTGCAGGCTCAAGCCCTGCATACCCCTGGGCATACGCCTGCCTGCATGAGCTATCTCATCGAGCATGAAGGCGAGTCGGCAGTCTTCGTCGGCGACACGCTGTTCATGCCGGATTACGGAACTGCGCGATGCGACTTCCCTGGCGCCGATGCCCGGACCCTGTACCGCTCGATCCACCGCCTCCTGGCCCTTGGAGATGGCACCCGGCTGTTCATGTGCCACGACTACCTGCCCGAAGGGCGCGAGCTGCGGTACATGACCACCGTGGCCGATCAGCGCACTCAGAACATTCACATCCACCAGGGTATCGACGAAGACAGCTTCGTTGCCATGCGCCAAGCGCGTGATCGAACGTTGGGCATGCCTGTCCTGATCCTGCCCGCCGTCCAGGTGAACATGCGCAGCGGCCAGTTCCCAGCGCCTGAAGCCAATGGGGTGCGCTACCTGAAGATTCCCCTCAATTCGCTGTAGCCAGGCACATCCCATAACCAGACAGTCAGGATCAACCATGCCCGCCGTGCCCTCTTCCGTCCCAGCCTTTCATCACCAGATCATCATCATAGGCGCCGGTGCTGCCGGCATTGCGACGGCGTCCAGCCTTCTCAAGCGCGACCGCTCGCTGGACATCGCCCTGATAGACCCCGCCGAGGTCCATTACTACCAACCCGGCTGGACCATGGTCGGTGCCGGGGTCTTCGATGCCCCGAGCACGGCTCGGCCGATGTCGTCCGTCATCCCTCGCGCGGTGCGCTGGATCAAGTCACAGGTGCAGGGGTTCGATGCACAGTGTCGCAAGGTCCTGCTGGCAGATGGCAGGGCCTTCACCTATGAGCAGCTGGTGGTCTGCCCCGGATTGAAGCTGGATTGGGCGGCCATCGATGGGCTGGTCGATACCCTGGGCGAGTATGGCGTCACGTCCAATTACCGCTATGACCTGGCGCCCTATACCTGGGAGTTGGTGCAAGGCCTCAAGCAAGGCCGCGCCGTGTTCTGCCAGCCGCCCATGCCCATCAAATGCGCTGGCGCACCGCAAAAAGCGCTGTACCTGTCGTGCGACCACTGGCTGCGCCAGGGCCGACTGGGCACCGTGCAAGCCAGCTTTTTCAATGCCGGCAATGCCTTGTTCGGGGTGCCGGCCTATGTGCCTGCCTTGATGGCGTACATCGACAAGTACTCGGTAGACCTCAACTTCGGCCATCGGCTGATCGCGGTGGATGGACCGAAGCAGCAGGCTGTGTTCGCCCATACGTTTGCGGATGGCACTCAGTACCTTCGCACCGAGCCGTTCGACATGCTGCATGTGGTGCCGCCACAGGTCGCACCCGACTTCATTCGTCACAGCTGCCTCGCCGATGGCGCTGGCTGGGTGGATGTGGATCCCGCGACCCTGCGCCATCGTACCTTCGCCCATGTGCACGCCCTTGGGGACGTGATCAATGCCAGCAACGCGAAGACGGCAGCCGCTGCACGCAAGCAAGCGCCGGTGGTGGCCAACAATGTGTTGGTGGCCCTGGGCCGACGCACGGGCTTGGCGCATTATGATGGCTACGGCTCCTGCCCGCTGACTGTCGAGCGCGGCAAGATCGTGCTGGCCGAGTTTGGCTATGGTGGCGCGCTCAAGCCGAGCTTTCCCCAGTGGCTCCTTGACGGCCGCAAACCCACACGGCTGGCCTGGCTGCTCAAAGCTCGCCTGCTACCAACCTTGTACTGGCAAGGCATGCTCAAGGGCCGTGAATGGCTGGCCAAGCCGGTTGCAAGAGCGACCGAGGCAGGCCAGTGATCGATCAGGCGTGGCTCAGTACAGGCCTGGGCACGATCATCGGCGCGGTCTTGGCACTGACCGGTGCCGGTGGCGGCATCCTTGCGGTTCCGTTGCTGGTGTTCGGCCTGGGACTTTCGATGGCGCAGGCCGCTCCGATCGGTTTGCTGGCTGTGGGGCTGTCGGCGGCGGTGGGTGCCGGCTTGGGCTTGCGCCAGGGCGTGGTGCGCTACCGTGCGGCCCTGTTCATCGCAGCAGTGGGCATTGTGTTCACGCCCCTGGGGCTGATGCTCGCGCACCGCTTGCCCAACGCACCGCTGCAGCTGATGTTTGCTGGCATCCTGATCTACGCGTGCATGCGCACCTGGTTGAAGGCCCGTCAGCAATTGATTGGTGCAGACTCAGGTGCACATCGCTTCATCGAGCCCTGTGTACTCAACCCTCTGCAGGGCCGATTACGCTGGACGCTTCCGTGCGCTCGGGCGCTTGCCGGCACCGGGGCGCTGTCGGGGTTGCTGTCAGGCCTGCTGGGTGTGGGCGGCGGCTTTGTCATCGTCCCTGCCCTGCGGCGCTATACCAACTTGCGTATGGTCAGCATCGTCTCTACTTCCCTGGCAGTCATCGCGCTGGTCGCCTTGGGCAGTGTCGCTACCGCCACCCTTGCAGGGAGCATGCGCTGGCAGGTGGGTGCGCCATTTGCGCTAGGTGCGGTACTGGGCCTGCTGGTGGCTCGGCCACTGGCGGCAAGGCTGGAGGGCCCCCGCCTGCAACAACTGTTCGCCATCGCAGGCTGGGCCGCAGCGGCGTTGTTGATCAGCAGAGCGCTAGGGGGCTAGCAGCGCATCCTGCTCGGCGGCACACAGGTTCAGCAGGTAGTCCCATACCACGCGCAGGCGCACGGATTTATGCAGTTCGCGCCGGGTGCAGATCCAATAACTGCGCTGGATGGTTTCCCCCGGCAGCACCCTAACCAGCGTTGGGTCGTGCCGCGCCATGTAGTTGGGTAGCACGGCGATACCCAGCCCAGCACGCGCCGCCGCTTGCTGGGCAATCACGCTGGTACTGCGAAATACCACGTTCGGCGATCGGCAGAAGCTGTTGAGAAACAGCAGCTCCTGACTGAACAGCAAGTCGTCCACGTAGCCGATCCAACTGTGGCGCGCCAGGTCTTCGCGGTTGCGCAATGGCGCGGCACGCTCCAGGTACGCTGCGCTGGCATAGAGGGCCAGCCGGTAGTCGGTCAGCTTGCGGGTGATCAGCAAGTCTGCACTTGGCCTTTCCAGGTGAATGCTGATTTCCGCTTCACGGTTGAGGATGCTGACGAAACGCGGCACCGCAACCAACTCCACTTCCAGGCCAGGGTAGCGCTCGAACAGCTCATTCATCCGCGGCGTGAAGAACATGATGCCGATCCCCTCCGTAACGCCAAGGCGGATCTTGCCCAGCGGCGTGATGGCCTGGGTGATTTCCTCCTGCGCCAGCAAGGCGGTGTTCTCCATGGCTTCGGCATGTTTGAGCAGTGCCTGACCAGAGGGCGTCAGCTCATACCCCTGCGCATGCTGAACGAACAACGCAGTGCCCAGGCTCTGCTCGATACGCTCGATGTGACGCGCAACGGTGCTGTGGGTCGTCTCCAGACGCTTGGCGGCCGTCAACAAGCGCCCGCTGCGTTGCAGCTCCAGGAAAAACCGCAAATCATTCCAATCGAACATGCTGGTCCTTGCATATCTGTATCGAACACCCAGGTGATAGGTGCCGACGCTCCACGAGGCATCGCTGTGCTTAAACGCACAACGGGTGCGCGAAATCGCGTGTTTCTTCCGCGAAATTACTCACTAAGCTGGTTGGGGACAAGAACAAAAACAGGCCCTGAGGTCCTCTATGTCATCAGTCGATTCTGCCTACGACTATGTGATCGTGGGTGCCGGCCCCGCTGGCTGCTTGCTGGCAAACCGGTTGTCTGCCGACCCGTCATGCCGGGTGCTGCTGCTCGAAGCCGGTGGGCGGGATAACTACCCTTGGATTCACGTGCCGGTGGGCTACCTGTACTGCATCGGTAACCCGCGCACGGACTGGTGCTTCAAGACCGAGGCCCAGCCTGGGCTGCAAGGTCGCTCACTGGGCTACCCCCGTGGCAAGGTCCTGGGCGGGTGCTCTTCGATCAATGGCATGATTTACATGCGTGGCCAGGCAGCTGACTACGATCACTGGGCTAGCCTAGGCAACCGGGGCTGGGCCTGGAAAGACGTGCTGCCGCTGTTCAAGCAAAGCGAAAGCCACCATGGCGGTGCCAGCGAACACCATGGTAGTAGCGGTGAATGGCGTGTAGAGCGCCAGCGCTACAGCTGGCCGATCCTCGACGCTTTCCGCGATGCAGCCGAGCAGACGGGTGTTACCAAGGTCGATGACTTTAATACGGGTGACAACGAAGGCTGTGGATATTTTCAGGTCAACCAGCGCAGCGGTGTTCGCTGGAACGCATCCAAAGCTTTTCTGCGCCCCATCAAACACCGCCCTAACCTGAGTGTCCTGACCGATGTGCAGGTGGACCAGGTGCTGCTCAGCAACACGCGTGCCCGCGCAGTTAAAGCCTATTGGCAGGGCAGCTGGCACGAGTTCTCGGCGCGACGAGAGATTGTGCTGTGTGCAGGTGCAGTAGGCTCGCCCGGCATCCTGCAACGCTCGGGCATTGGTCCACAGCAGTTGCTGGAGGGCCTGGGTATCGGGGTACGCCATGCCGTGCCGGGTGTGGGTAGCAACCTGCAGGATCACTTGCAACTACGGCTGATCTACCAGATCGGCAACGCACGTACCCTCAACCAGATGGCCAATAGCCTGTGGGGGAAGATGGGCATGGGCCTGCGCTACCTGTACGATCGCAGCGGTCCGCTGGCCATGGCCCCGAGCCAGCTGGGCGCCTTCGTGCGCTCGAGCCCCGACCAGGCCACTGCGAACTTGCAGTACCACGTGCAGCCTCTGTCACTGGAGCGTTTTGGCGAGCCGTTGCATCAGTTTCCAGCCTTCACGGCTTCGGTGTGCAATTTGCGGCCACTGAGCCGTGGACGTATCGATATTCGCAGTGCAGACATGCACAGCGCGCCCTTGATCGACCCCAATTACCTCAGCGACCCCCAGGACCTGCGCGTCGCCGCCGACGCCATTCGTCTCACCCGGCGCATTGTGCAGGCCCCTGCCCTGGCCGCCTTTGCGCCCAAGGAATATCTGCCAGGGCCTGCCCTGCAGACCGAAGAACAGCTGCACGAAGCGGCGGGCAAGATAGGCACGACGATCTTCCATCCCGTAGGGACCTGCCGCATGGGCAATGGCCCCATGGATGTGGTCGATGACCAGCTTCGTGTCCATGGCATCCCAGGCCTTCGCGTGGCAGACGCATCGATCATGCCCCAGATCACGTCGGGCAATACCTGTTCACCTACCCTGATGATCGCCGAGAAGGCGGCGCAGCTTATTTTGAAAGGAGCAGCCACTACGACCTTCCTCAACCAGGATGCAGTACCAACACCCTGACCGGGTGTGCAATACGACAGCGCGTAGTCGGACGCTGTCGGCAGTGGAACAACAAGAATAATCACTGTGGCCTGCGGGCCGAGGACAGCAACGATGTCGGATTACATCCAAGAGCAGGATGCGGCCGCCAGCCGCCCCAGTCGTCGTGAAGAACGCAAGATCATCTTCGCGTCATCGCTCGGTACGGTTTTCGAGTGGTACGACTTTTTCCTCTACGGCGCCCTGGCTGCCGTGATCAGCAAGCAGTTTTTCGCGGGCGTCAACGACACCACCGCGTTCATCTTTGCACTGATGGCCTTTGCCGCGGGCTTTCTGGTGCGACCGTTTGGCGCGCTGGTGTTCGGCCGCCTGGGGGACATGATCGGGCGCAAGTACACCTTTCTTATCACCATCGTGCTGATGGGACTGTCCACGTTCGCCGTTGGCCTTTTGCCCACCTATGCCAGCATCGGCATCGCAGCGCCGATCATCCTGGTCGTGCTGCGCATGCTGCAAGGCCTGGCGCTGGGCGGTGAGTACGGCGGTGCAGCCACCTACGTGGCCGAACATGCGCCACCTGGCAAGCGGGGGTTCCATACTGGGTTCATTCAGTCCACCGCCACCTTGGGTCTGTTGCTGTCATTGCTGGTGGTACTGGGCAGCCGTTACGTGAGTGGCGATCAGTTCGAAACCTGGGGCTGGCGGCTGCCGTTTCTGCTGTCCATCGTGCTATTGGGGATCTCGACCTGGATTCGGATGAGCATGCACGAGTCCCCGGCCTTCGTGAAAATGAAGGCGCAGGGCAAGATCAGCAAATCGCCGATCCGTGAGTCGTTTACGTCCTGGCCAAACCTGAAGGTCGTGCTCACGGCGCTGTTCAGTATCAATGCGGGTCAGGCTGTCACCTTCTATACGGCACAGTTCTACGTGCTGTTTTTCATGACCCAGATGTTGAAGATGGACCCGGCCCAGGCCAACACCCTGCTGATCATCAGCGTGGTGATCGGGGCGCCGTTTTTCGTGTTCTTTGGATGGCTGTCCGATCGGATCGGGCGCAAACCGATATTGATGCTGGGCCTGCTGTTGGCCACGGTGCTCTACTTCCCCTTGTTCAAGGCCCTTAGCTTCTACGCCAACCCACAGATCGACACCGCCAGCCGCCAGGCACCCATCGTCGTCACCGCTGACCCGAAAGGTTGCACTTTCCAGTTCGACCCTGTGGGCAAAGCCCGCTTCGATAGCCCTTGCGACAAGGTAAAGACGTTCCTGGTCAAGCAGGGCTTACCCTACAACTCGGTAAGCGTTGACGGCAGCGACGTGGTCGTGAGCATCGGCGACAAGACCATCAATGGCTATGACGAGGCGGCCATGCGCGCGGCGGTCGAGCAGGCAGGGTACCCCGCCAAGGCTGATCCGGCCCAAGTCAACAGCGTGATGGTGGTGGTGCTGATCGTGGCCATGATCCTGATCGCCACCATGACCTATGGACCGCTGGCTGCCGTGATGGTCGAGCTGTTCCCTACGCGTATCCGGTACACCTCCATGTCCTTGCCCTATCACATCGGCAATGGCTGGTTCGGCGGTTTCCTACCCACGGTATCGTTCGCATTGGTGGTCTACACCGGGGATATTTTCTACGGATTGTGGTATCCGGTACTGGTCACAGGCATCAGCCTGGTAATGGGCATCTTCTGTCTCAAAGAGACCAAGGATGTGGACATCGACAAGGTGTGATTCGCTAAACCGCAGCCACAAAAAACCGGCTCTAAAAGCCGGTTTTTTTATGCCTTGAAAAAACTTATGCACGTTTTTCCAAAAAATCAAGAAAGAACAAATATGCAGCAAATTCATAGGCTTAGCTAATTTTCGCAACAGCTAATCCATAATTTGCTCACACGTTATCCACAAGCGGCTCAGGCCTGGGCCTGCGTGCTTTCTTCGACCTGCGCAACAGAGCCCAGGGCCCGTTGGGTGGCTTCGTTCCAGGCCTGGGCGCGGTCATTGAGTTCGGCGATGGCGCGAGGGCCTGTGCCGTTGGCGTACATGGGTTCGCCGATCACCACTTCGATGGTGCCAGCGTGCTTGCCCCAGCCATTCTTCGGCCAGTACTTGCCGGCATTATGGGCAATGGGCAATACCGGTAGCCCAGCGTTTACCGCCAGCGCCGTTCCGCCTCGAGAGAACTTGCCCACCGTGCCAAAAGGTACGCGTGTGCCCTCCGGGAAAATCAGGACCCAGGTTTTCTGCTTGAGCAGTTCATCGCCTTTCTTGGCCACCTGGCGCAAGGCTTCCTTGGGGTTGTCGCGGTCGATGGCAATGGGGCGCAGCATGGCCATGGCCCAGCCAAAGAAAGGCACATACAGCAGTTCACGCTTGAGCACTTGGCTGAGCGGCGAGAAATACTGGGACAGGAAAAACGTCTCCCAGGTGCTCTGGTGATTCGACAAGATCACGCAGGGCTCGGCTGGCACGTTTTCAGCGCCGGTAATCTTGTAATCGATGCCTACGATGACGCGTGCCAGGAAAATAGCGCAGCGGCACCAGTACACATTGATGAATCTGTAGCGCTTGGGGAACGACAGAAATGGCGCAACGAAGAAGCTCAGCGAGCACCAGAGCAGCGAACTGGTACCCAGCAGCAGGTAAAAAAGAAAGACTCTGATCGCCTGCAGGATCGACATAGTGGTTCGTACCATTGCGGGACTTGCCCGCTTTTAGAAAAGTGCGCCCAAAGGCGCACCGTTTAGATAAGTGCTCTGGCGATGGCAGCCAGATCGTCATAGATCAGGGTTGAGGCCGGAACGCCCTTCTCAAGGGTACGTTCGCCTTTGCCTGTCTTTACCAGAACAGGTTGTGCATCGACGGCCAGCGCAGCCTGTAGGTCACTTTGGCTATCGCCCACGAACCAGACGCCCTCAAGGCTTGCCTGGTAATGCTCGGCGATGGCCCGCAACAGGCCCGGCTTGGGCTTGCGGCAGTCGCAGCCTTCATCGGGGCCATGCGGGCAATACACGATATACCCCACCTCACCGCCCTGCTCGGCCACCAGCATGCGCAAGCGCGCATGCATGGCCTCGAGCGTCGCGATTGGGTAATAACCACGGGCGATACCGGACTGGTTGGTGGCCACGGCCACCGTCCAGCCCGCTTTGCTCAACTGCGCGATCGCCTCGATGGCGCCAGGGATGGGCACCCATTCATCCAGCGACTTGATATAGGCGTCGGAGTCCTGGTTGATGACCCCGTCACGATCGAGAATCAGCAGTTTCAAGGCCTACCCCAGCAGCGAAATGTCGGCCACACCCAGGAACAGCCCGCGCAAACGACTGAGCAGGGCATATCGGTTGGCACGTACCTTGGCGTCCTCGGCATTGACCATCACGGCCTCGAAGAAAGCATCGACCGGGTCACGCAGTGCGGCAAGGCGCGCCAGCGACTCGCTGTACTGGCGTGCAGCAGCCATCGGTTGCACAGCCTGATCGGCTTGCTGGATGGCCGAGTACAGCGAGAACTCGTTGGCGTTGTCGAAGTACTTGGGCTCGACCTGTTCGGCGATGGCGCCTTCTGCCTTGCTCAACAGGTTCGACACGCGCTTGTTGACGGCGGCCAGTGCCTCGGCTTCGGGCAGCTTGCGGAAGGCCTGCACAGCCTGAACGCGCTGATCGAAGTCCAGTGCAGAACCCGGCTGAAGTGCGCGAACCGAAAGGTAGGTGGCGACGTCGATGCCTTCGTCTTCGTAACGAGCACGCAGCCTGTCGAAGATGAACTCCAGCACCTGGTCAGCCAGCCCGGCAGCCTTGACCTTGGCCCCGTATTGCTTGACCGCGAACTGCACGGCACCGGTCAGGTCCAGGTCCAGCTGCTTCTCGATCAGGATACGCAGCACGCCCAGTGCGGCGCGGCGCAGGGCGTACGGGTCCTTGCTACCGGTTGGCAGCATGCCGATGCCGAAGATACCCACCAGGGTATCGAGCTTGTCGGCGATGGCGACGGCAGCACCGGTCAAGGTCTGAGGCAGTTCTGCACCAGCACCGCGTGGCATGTACTGCTCGTTCAGCGCCAGCGCCACATCCTGCGGTTCATCGTCGTTGAGCGCGTAATAGTAGCCGGCTACGCCCTGCATCTCTGGGAACTCACCGACCATTTCCGTGGCCAGGTCACACTTGGACAGCAAGCCGGCACGCGCGGCCCGTTGAGCATCGCCGCCAATCAAGGGCGCAATGAATGCTGCCAGTTTCGATACCCGCTCGGCCTTGTCATAGACCGTACCCAGCTGGGCCTGGAATACCACATTCTTCAAGCGCTCGTTGAAGGTTTCCAGCGGTTGCTTCTTGTCCTGCTTGAAGAAGAACTCGGCGTCGGTCAGGCGCGGACGCACGACCTTTTCATTACCCTGCACGATCTGCTTGGGGTCGCGGCTCTCGACGTTGGCCACGGTGATGAAGCGCGGCAGCAGCTTGCCTTCGCTGTCGAGCAGGCAGAAGTACTTCTGGTTGTCCTGCATGGTGGTGATCAAGGCTTCTTGCGGCACCTCCAGGAAACGCTCTTCGAACGAGCACACCAGCGGTACCGGCCACTCGACCAGCGCGGTCACCTCGTCCAGCAACGCGGGCGGCACGATAGCGGTGCCTTCCTGCTGCATGGCCAGCTCGGCGGTGCGTTTGGCGATCAGGTCGCGACGCTCACTGAAATCGGCCAGCACGTAGGCCTTGCGCATGTCTTCAACATAGTTGGCCGGGGCGCTGATGGTGACGTTTTCCGGATGGTGGAAGCGGTGCCCGCGCGATTGGCGGCCGGCTTTCTGGGACAACAGGGTGCAGTCGACCACCTGATCGCCCAGCAGCATCACCAGCCATTGGGTCGGACGCACGAACTCTTCACGGCTTGCCGCCCAGCGCATGCGCTTGGGAATAGGCAGGTCGTTGAGCGAGTCTTCGACGATGGTCGGCAGCAGGCCTGCGGTCGCCTTGCCGGGGATGTGCTGGGAGAAGCGCAGCTTGGGGCCGCTACGGTCGATGTCGGCCAGCTCCACACCGCACTTCTTGGCAAAGCCCAGTGCAGCCTGGGTCGGCTCGCCTTCTGCGTTGAAGGCCGCTTGCAGGGGCGGGCCATCGATGTTGATGCTGCGGTCAGGCTGCTGCACATCGAGTTGACGGATCAGCACCGCCAGGCGACGCGGCGCGGCGTAGACCGATTTGCCGGTGTAGTTCAGGCCAGCAGCTTGCAGGCCTTTTTCGATACCGGCCAGGAACGCGTCGCCCAGGGTCGCAAGGGCCTTGGGTGGCAGCTCTTCGGTGCCCAGTTCTACCAGGAAATCTTGAGCACTCATTGTGCAGCCTCCAGCTTAGCCAACACTTCGTCACGCAGTTCGGGGGTCGCCATCGGGAAGCCCATGCGCGCACGGGCCTGCAGGTAGCTTTGCGCCACGTCGCGGGCCAGGGTGCGCACCCGCAGGATGTAACGCTGGCGCTCGGTCACCGAGATGGCGCGACGGGCATCGAGCAGGTTGAACGTATGGGATGCCTTGAGGACCATTTCATAGGTCGGCAATGGCAGATCCAGCTTGATCAGGCGGTTGGCTTCGCTTTCGTAGAAGTCGAACAGCTCGAACAGTTTCTCGACGTTGGCGTGCTCGAAGTTGTAGGTCGACTGCTCCACTTCGTTCTGGTGGAACACGTCGCCGTAGCTGACCTTGCCGAACGGACCATCGGCCCATACCAAGTCGTAGACCGAGTCCACGCCCTGGATATACATGGCCAGGCGCTCCAGGCCATAGGTGATTTCACCGGTCACCGGGTAGCATTCGATACCACCGACCTGCTGGAAGTAGGTGAACTGGGTCACCTCCATGCCATTGAGCCAGATTTCCCAGCCCAGGCCCCAAGCGCCGAGGGTTGGCGATTCCCAGTTGTCTTCGACGAAGCGAATGTCGTGCACCAACGGGTCCAGACCGATGGCCTTCAGCGAGCCGAGGTACAGCTCCTGGAAGTTGGCCGGGTTGGGCTTGAGCACCACCTGGAATTGATAGTAATGCTGCAGGCGGTTGGGGTTTTCGCCATACCGCCCGTCGGCAGGGCGACGGCTTGGCTGCACGTAGGCGGCGTTCCAGGTTTCTGGACCCACTGCGCGCAGGAAGGTAGCGGTGTGGAAAGTGCCGGCGCCTACTTCCATATCGTAGGGCTGAAGCACCACACAACCTTGCTCGGCCCAGTAGTTCTGCAGGGCGAGGATCAGGTCTTGGAAGGTACGCACGGCTGGCGTAGGCTGGCTCACGAAATTCACCTGTATCTGGGGATGCGGATGTAAAGAGCGGGAGTATAACCTGATTCGCCTCGCCCTCTACTCATTGGAGCCTTATGCCACGCTGCTTTTGGTGTACCGACGATCCGTTGTACCAGGCCTACCATGACCAGGAATGGGGAACGCCCCAGCGTGACCCGGCGTTGCTGTTCGAGGTGCTTTTGCTCGAAGGGTTCCAGGCAGGGCTTTCCTGGATCACCGTGCTGCGCAAGCGCGAGCGCTACCGTGAAGTGCTGGAGGGCTTCGATCCTGCGAAACTCGCGGTGATGAGCGACGAGCGCATCGAGGCGTTGATGCAGGATGCCGGCATCATCCGCAATCGGCTCAAGCTCAAGGCTGCCAGACGCAACGCCCAGGCCTGGCTGGCTGTGGATAACCCGGCCGAGTGGTTATGGTCGTTCGTCGGCGGCGCCCCGAAGATCAACCATTTCAGCACGCGCAGCGAAGTCCCGGCCGTGACCGAAGAAGCCCAAGCCATGAGCAAGGCGTTGCGCAAGGCCGGCTTCACCTTCGTCGGCCCGACCATCTGCTATGCCTTCATGCAGGCGACCGGCATGGTCATGGACCACACCACCGACTGTGATCGCTACGCCGCCTTGTCCCACTGAAGGGTTACAATGCCCGTCTTGCTGAAATAAGGAACTCGCCTGTGGAAAAGTTCAAGGGCGCCCTGATGGTCGGGGTGCTGCGACTGTTCGCCAAGTTGCCTTGGGGTGCGGTGCAACGCGTCGGGGCCGGCATCGGCTGGCTGATGTGGAAAATACCCAATGGCTCGCGCAACGTGGTGCGCATCAACCTGGCCAAATGCTTCCCCGAGATGGACCCGGTTGCCCGCGAGCAGTTGGTTGGCCAGGCACTGCGGGACATTGGCAAATCCTTCGTCGAAAGCGCCTGCGCCTGGATCTGGCCCCCACACCGTTCGCTGGAACTGGTCAAGGAGGTGCATGGGCTGGAGGTGCTGGAGCAGGCCCTGGCGTCAGGAAAGGGGGTTGTGGGTATCACCAGTCATTTGGGCAATTGGGAAGTGCTGAACCACTTCTATTGCAACCAATGCAAGCCGATCATTTTCTACCGCCCACCCAAGCTCAAGGCGGTGGACGACCTGCTGCGCGAGCAGCGTGTGCAGATGGGCAACCGCGTGGCACCTTCGACCAAGGAAGGCATCCTCAGCGTGATCAAGGAAGTTCGGCGCGGTGGCCAGGTCGGCATCCCGGCCGACCCCGAGCCGGCCGAATCGGCGGGTGTATTCGTTCCCTTCCTGGGCACTGAGGCGCTGACCAGCAAGTTCGTGCCGAACATGCTGGCTGGCGGCAAGGCAGTCGGGGTTTTCCTGCATGCCCTGCGTCTGCCTGATGGCTCAGGCTTCAAGGTGTTTCTGGAAGCCGCGCCGGAGGCGATGTACAGCACCGACGTGAACGAATCGGCGGCCGCGATGAGCAAGGTGGTCGAGCGCTATGTGCGCGAGTATCCCAGCCAGTACATGTGGAGCATGAAGCGCTTCAAGAAGCGTCCGGCAGGTGAGGCGCGCTGGTATTGAGGCGCGCATCGCCGGCAGCGGCTGTCTGGCAGCCGATGCGTCGGCGCTAGCGAGCTCAGCGTTTGTCGAGTTTCTTGAGAAACACCGTCATCTCTTTCTCGGCCTGCTTGTCACCATGGGCCTGCGCCGCCGCGATGCCGTCTTCCCAGGCCTTGCGCGCCGCTGGCAGGTCCGCCAGCAATTGGTAGGCCTTGCCTAACAGCTTCCAGGCTGCCGAGTACTTGGGGTCCTGCTCGACACAGCGAGCCAGGTGCACTGCAGCCTGCGCACCATTGCCTTCGTCGAGCCAAGCCTTGCCCAGGCCAAAGCGCAACAATGGGTTATCCACACCCTTGGCCAGCATGTTTTCCAACGATTGGCGCATGTCCCGCCTCCTAGAAGAAACTCAAGCCGACGTGGAACAGCTTCTCCACATCCCGAATGTGTTTCTTGTCCACAACGAACAGGATCACATGGTCACCTGATTCGATGACTGTCGTGTCGTGCGCGATGAGCACACTGTCGTGGCGAATGATGGCACCGATGGTCGTCCCTGGGGGCAGGGTTATGTCCTCGATTGCCTTGCCCACCACCTTGCTCGACTTCGCATCACCGTGGGCCACCGCCTCGATGGCTTCGGCTGCACCACGACGCAGCGAATGCACGCTCACGATATCGCCACGGCGCACATGCGCCAGCAAGGTGCCGATGGTGGCCAATTGCGGGCTGATGGCGATGTCGATTTCACCCCCCTGCACCAGGTCTACATAGGCCGGGTTGTTGATGATCGTCATGACCTTGCGTGCACCCAGGCGCTTGGCCAGCAGGGACGACATGATGTTGGCTTCGTCATCGTTGGTCAGGGCCAGGAAGATATCGGTGTCGGCGATGTTTTCTTCCAGCATCAGGTCCTTGTCCGATGCGCTGCCCTGTAGCACCACGGTACTGTCCAACGTATCGGACAGGTAGCGGCAGCGTGCCGGGTTCATCTCGATGATTTTCACCTGGTAGCGGCTTTCGATAGCTTCGGCCAGGCGCTCGCCTATCTGCCCGCCGCCAGCGATGACGACACGCTTGTTGGTTTCATCGATGCGGCGCAGCTCGCCCATGACCGCCCGGATGTCCTTTTTGGCGGCGATGAAGAACACCTCGTCATCGGCCTCGATCACCGTGTCACCGCGCGGTGTGATCGAGCGGTCACGGCGGAAGATCGCCGCCACCCGGGTTTCCACATGGGGCATGTGCGCGCGTATCTGGCGCAGCTGCTGGCCGACCAGCGGGCCGCCGTAGTACGCCTTAACGGCCACCAACTGCGCCTTGCCTTGGGCGAAATCGATGACCTGCAACGAACCGGGCTGTTCGATCAGGCGCTTGATGTAGTGGGTGACGACCTGTTCTGGGCTGATCAGCACATCGACCGGGATGTGGTCGTTGTCGAACAGTTCTTCGCGGGTCAGGTAGGCCGACTCGCGCACCCGGGCGATTTTTGTCGGTGTGTGGAACAGCGAGTAGGCCACCTGGCACGCGACCATGTTGGTCTCGTCGCTGTTGGTGACGGCAACCAGCATGTCGGCGTCCTCGGCGCCTGCCTGTCGCAACACCGTAGGCAGCGACCCACGCCCCTGCACGGTGCGGATATCCAGGCGATCACCCAGGTCGCGCAGGCGGTCGCCATCGGTGTCGACCACGGTGATGTCGTTGGCCTCGCTGGCCAGGTGCTCTGCAAGCGTTCCGCCCACCTGGCCGGCGCCCAGGATGATGATCTTCATCCGCTACTCCCCAGTATGCTCAACCGCGCGAGGCGGCAATCTTGATCAGCTTGGCATAGTAGAAACCGTCGTGGCCGCCTTCCTGGGCCAACAACTGGCGCCCATGCGTCTGGCGCAGGCCCGCTTCGGTGGCCAGGTCCAGCTCGCGTGCGCCTGGCGTGCGCGCCAGGAACGCGCCGATCACCTCGGTATTTTCGGTCGGCAGGCTGGAGCAGGTGGCGTACAGCAGCATGCCGCCCACTTCCAGTGTCGGCCACAGGGCATCGAGCAACTCGCCCTGCAAGGCCGCCAGCGGCGCGATGTCTTCGGCCTGGCGGGTGAGCTTGATGTCTGGATGACGACGGATGACGCCAGTGGCCGAGCAAGGCGCGTCCAGCAGGATGCGCTGGAACGGTTTGCCGTCCCACCAGCTGGCCGTGTCGCGGGCATCGCAGGCGATCAGTTCGGCGTCGAGCCTCAGGCGGTCGAGGTTTTCGCGCACGCGCACCAGGCGCTTGGCTTCAAGGTCGATGGCCACCACGTGAGAGAGCCCGGCTTCGGCCTCCAGCACATGGCAGGTCTTGCCTCCCGGGGCGCAGCATGCGTCGAGCACGCGTTGACCGGGCGCCAGCTCCAGCAGGTCGGCGGCCAGTTGCGCGGCTTCGTCCTGGACGCTGATCCAGCCCTCGGCAAAGCCTGGGAGGCCACGAACATCCCGCGGCTCGGCCAGCACGATACCGTCACGGCTATACGCGCAGGCGTGGGCCTGGACGCCTGCATCGGCGAGCAGCTTAAGGTAGCCGTCGCGGCTGTGATGGCGGCGGTTGACGCGCAGGATCATCGGCGGGTGCGCATTGTTGGCGGCGCAGATGGCTTCCCACTGATCCGGCCAGAAGGCCTTGAGCGCCTTTTGCAGCCAGCGTGGATGGGCGGTGCGCACTACCGGGTCGCGCTCCATGTCGGCCAGCATGGCTTCGCCGTCGCGCTGTGCACGGCGCAGCACCGCGTTCAGCAGCCCCTTGGCCCAGGGTTTTTTCAGCTTGTCGGCGCAACCCACGGTTTCACCAATGGCGGCATGAGCCGGGATGCGGGTATAGAACAACTGGTACAAGCCAATCAGCAACAACGCCTGCACATCGGCATCGGCGGCCTTGAAGGGCTTTTGCAACAGCTGCGCTGCCAGCAGGTCCAGGCGCGGCTGCCAACGGGCGGTACCAAAGGCCAGGTCTTGGGTCAGCCCGCGGTCACGGTCCTCGACCTTGTCCAGTTGCGCGGGCAGGGAGCTGTTGAGAGAGGCCTTGCCGCTGAGCACAGCGGCAAGGGCACGGGCGGCAGCCAGGCGTGGGTTCATTGGCCGAGCACCTTGCCTGGCGTGAATTTCTCTTTGCGGCTGTTGAACAGGTCAGCGAAGGCCATGGCTTTGCCACCCGGCAATTGCAGGCGGGTCAGGCTGAGCGCCTGCTCGCCGCAAGCAACCACCAGGCCGTCTTTGCTTGCCGCCAGGATTTCACCAGGTGCGCCCTGCCCTGCGGCCAGGCACGCACCCAGCACCTTCACGGTTTCCCCGTCGAGCGTGCTGTGGCAAATCGGCCAAGGGTTGAATGCCCGAATCAGGCGCTCCAGCTGTTCCGCTGGCAGGGACCAGTCCAGACGCGCTTCGTCCTTGTTCAGCTTGTGCGCATAGGTAGCCAGGGCGTCGTTCTGCGTCTCGCCGTGCAAGGTGCCATCGGCCAGCCCGGCGATGGCCTGGATGACGGCCGCCGGCCCCATTTGCGCCAGGCGATCGTGCAGGCTGCCGCCGGTATCAATGGCGCCGATCGGGGTGACGACCTTGAGCAGCATGGGGCCGGTGTCCAGGCCCGCTTCCATGCGCATGACGGTCACGCCGCTTTCGGCATCGCCCGCCTGCACTGCCCGCTGAATCGGGGCCGCCCCGCGCCAGCGTGGCAGCAGGGACGCATGGCTGTTGATGCAGCCAAGGCGCGGGATGTCCAGTACCGCCTGGGGCAGGATCAGGCCGTAGGCAACCACGACCATCAGGTCGGGTGCCAAGGCTGCCAATTGTGCCTGGGCCTCGGCATTGCGCAGGCTTGGCGGCTGCATCACCGGGATGTCATGGGCCACGGCCAGCGCCTTGACCGCGCTGGGCATCAGCTTCTGACCGCGGCCTGCCGGGCGATCGGGCTGGGTGTAGACGGCCACGACTTCGTACGGGCTGTCGAGCAGGGCCTTGAGGTGTTCGGCGGCAAACTCGGGAGTGCCTGCAAAGACGATGCGCATGGTGTTCTCGCTGCAAAAAGAAAAAGGCTTGCCGGAGCAAGCCTTCTGGAAGGTGGGAATCAGGCTTGCTGGCGGTGCTGTTTTTCCAGCTTCTTCTTGATTCGATCCCGCTTGAGCTGTGACAGGTAGTCGACGAACAGCTTGCCATTGAGGTGATCGAACTCGTGCTGCACGCACACCGCCAGCAGGCCTTCGCATTCCAGCTCGAACGGTGTGCCGTCACGATCCTGGGCCTTGACCCTCACGCGCAGGGGCCGATCGACGTTCTCGTAGAAGCCCGGCACTGACAGGCAACCTTCCTGGTACTGGCCCATGTCATCGGTCAGTTCCTCGACCGACGGGTTGATGAAGACGCGAGGTTCGCTGCGGTCTTCGCTGAGGTCCATCACCACGACTTGCTGGTGCACGTTGACCTGGGTCGCAGCCAGGCCGATGCCAGGGGCTTCGTACATGGTTTCAAACATGTCGTCGATCAGCTGGCGCAGGGCGTCGTCGAACGCCGTCACCGGTTTGGCGATGGTGCGCAGGCGCGGGTCCGGGAATTCGAGAATGTTCAAAATGGCCATAAGGTCAGGCAGTCACTGTGCGTTTGGTTGAAAACTGAACACACATAATAAAGGGAAACGCGGACTTCGGCACCTGGCAACCTCGTCTAGGGTGACTATTGGCGTGATAGCCCCCAGCCAATGGACAGCTTTTCAAAGTGTTACTCACAGAGTTATCCACAGGTTGCGCAGCCTGAATCAACCGTTTCGCATCAAGGATGATTGCCGATGTCTGATTGCTCCTTATCTACTTGCCCGCCTGCAGAACTGGAGGCGCGGTTGCGCCTGCATTGCCTTCCCGAGACCGGCTTGCGCCGCTTTTCTACCCTGATCCAGGCCTTTGGAAGTGCCTCATCGGCGCTCAGTGCCCCCGGTTCTGCCTGGCGCGCACTGGGCATTCCCCATGCCAGTATCGATGCAAGGCGCAGCCCTCAAGTGCGGGATGCGGCCAGTGCTGCAATGCGCTGGCTAGAGCGTCCGGGCCAGCAATTGCTGATGTGGGACAGCCCAGACTACCCTGCGCTGCTCGCCGAAATCGACGATGCACCGCCGCTGCTGTTCGTGGCGGGGAACGCATCGCTGCTCAGCCGTCCACAGCTGGCGATCGTGGGCAGCCGCCGCGCAACGCCGCCGGCGGTGGACACGGCTGGCGCGTTTGCCAGGTATCTTGCCCAGGCAGGTTTCGTCGTCACCAGCGGCCTGGCGGTAGGCATCGATGGTGCCGCTCACCGTGCTGCGCTGCAGGCTGGCGGGGCCACGATAGGCGTACTGGGCACAGGGCTTGAAAAACTTTATCCACAGCGGCACAAGGCGTTGGCCCAGGCGATGATCGACAACGGCAGTGCACTGGTGTCGGAGTACCCGCTCGACGCCGGGCCGCTGCCTGGTAACTTTCCCCGGCGCAACCGCATCATCAGCGGTCTTTCGTTGGGCGTGCTGGTGGTCGAGGCCAGCCTGGCCAGTGGCTCATTGATCACGGCCCGGCTCGCCGCCGAGCAGGGCCGTGAGGTCTATGCGATTCCCGGCTCCATTCATCACCCCGGCGCCAAGGGCTGTCACCAGCTGATCCGCGACGGCGCCCTGCTTGTCGAAAGCGTCGAGCAGATACTCGAAACCCTGCAAGGCTGGCAGAACCTGCCTCCGGCAGCTGCAGACACCTTCGAGCACCCACTGCTGGCGCTGCTGCACGCTGCACCGCAGACCACCGAAAGCCTGGCCCATTGCAGTGAGCAGCCGCTGGCAGAGGTACTGGCGCAGCTCACCGAACTGGAGCTCGCTGGCCGGGTCAGCAATCAAGCGGGGCGTTGGTTTGCCCGCCCGGGCTGAGTAAACTGCGCCTAGGCAACATTCCCAGTGGAGAAACATCAATGGTGAGCAGTTTTCGTGTGCAACAAGCCGCACGTGAGATCCGGGCAGGCGCAGTGATCGCCTACCCGACGGAGGCGGTCTGGGGCCTGGGCTGCGACCCGTGGAACGAGGACGCGGTCTATCGGCTGCTGGCACTGAAGTCGCGACCTGTGGATAAGGGGTTGATCCTGGTCGCCGACAACATCCGCCAGTTCGACTTCCTGTTCGAAGACTTCCCTGAAGACTGGATCGACCGGATGGCCAGCACCTGGCCTGGGCCCAACACCTGGCTGGTGCCGCATCAGGATCTGCTACCTGAATGGGTGACCGGGCTGCACGACACCGTAGCGCTTCGCGTCAGCGACCACCCCGTGGTGCGCGACCTGTGCGCGTTGGTCGGGCCGCTGATCTCCACGTCATGCAACCCTGGCGGGCGCCCTGCGGCGAAGACCCGGCTGCGGGTGGAGCAGTACTTCCATGGACAACTGGATCTGGTGCTGGGTGGGGCGTTGGGCGGGCGGAAGAACCCGAGTTTGATTCGCAATCTGGCTACCGGTGAAGTGGTGCGGCCGGGTTGATGCAACTGCGGGCCATGCTGCCGACAAGGCTTGGGCCGAGCGCCTGAGCCACTCCCCTCATGACCACTTGGTTTTTTCTGATTTTTGCCAAGGCGGTTGTTTGATATTCGGTTTGGGAAATATCCTACGAGCCGCGTCCCCTGCCATCACCTTTTCAGTAGGAACCGCTGCCCGTAGGCTTCAGCTGTCGCCAAATACCTTGGCGATCGGGTGTGGTAACCCGGATGTACCTGGGGCGTCACAGCTATGGCAGCTGTGCGCGGGAGGCGTCATGCCTGCCGGGAGCGCTCCAGCCCGGTTTACCACCTCGCGTACAGCTGCCGCCTTAACCGTGTGGTAACGGCTTGGCGCCAGCTTCATCATCTGGAGCAAGCCATGAAAAAAATCGTACCTGATCCACCCCTTCCTTCTACTTCCGCCCACCCATTCGGCCGCTGCGACGCGGGTCACGAGCCGCTGTTTGCAGTCAACCCGAACATTTCCGCCGAGGACGCTCTGGTCCACGTAGCCCTGTACCTGCGTAGCGCCTACGAAACCGGCTACAAAGCCCTGGATTACATGCGAGAAGAAGGCCGTGGCATGTTCTGGTCGAACCTGCATGCGATTGAAATGGCAGAAGGCGTAGTCGAGGCCATCCTGGATGGCATCGAGTCGACTCCGCCGTCGCAGAAGAAGGTGTGAGGGCTGACAGGTGTTCGCCTTTAGGTTTTTTAGCGCCTGTGAGATCGAGCGCCGCCTGCGCGGCGCTCGATCTTCGCAACACTACAAAAACCAAGGCAAGCACCTGGTCGCCATAACGCTACCTTCTGCCAATCAAGGCAACAAAACAGTGGACCCCACAGTTCGCCGCGCCGACAGCTCGCTCTGGGCCTTGGCCGCTTCGCTGAGCGGGTAGCGCTGCTGGATATCCACCGTCACTTTGCCGCTGGCAATCATGGCGAAGAGGTCATCAGCCATGGCCTGGGTGTTCTCGGCGTTGTTGGCATAAGTCGCCAGGGTCGGCCGCGTGACGTACAGCGAGCCCTTCTGCGCCAGAATCCCCAGGTTCACCCCACTCACCGCACCCGAGGCATTGCCGAAGCTCACCATCAACCCCCGCGCTTGCAGGCAATCGAGCGACGTCAGCCAGGTGTCGGCGCCCACCCCGTCATACACGACTGGGCATTTCTTGCCGTCGGTCAGCTCCAGCACCCGTTTGGCGACATCCTCCTGGCTGTAGTCGATGGTGGCCCAGGCGCCCAAGGCCTTGGCCCGCTCGGCTTTTTCGGAAGAGCTCACGGTACCGATGAGCTTGGCACCCAGCGCCTTTGCCCACTGGCACGCCAGCGAACCCACACCGCCTGCGGCCGCATGGAACAGGATTACATCGCCAGGCTGCACAGCGTAGGTTTGCTTGAGCAGGTACTGCACGGTCAGGCCCTTGAGCATGACGGCGGCAGCCTGCTCGAAGCTGATGGCCTCTGGCAGCTTGACCAGGTTGGCCTCAGGCAGCGTGTGCACCTCGCCGTAGGCGCCCAATGGGCCCCCGCCATACGCCACGCGGTCGCCGACCTTCAATCGGGACACGCCAGGGCCCACGGCCTCGACCACCCCTGCCCCTTCGGTACCCAGGCCCGAAGGCAGGGATGGCGGCGCGTACAAACCGCTGCGGAAATAGGTATCGATGAAGTTCAGGCCCACAGCGTGGTTGCGCACGCGCACTTGCTGAGGCCCAGGGTCAGCGGGCTCGAAGTCCACCCACTGCAGCACTTCGGGGCCGCCGTGCTGGCTGAACTGGATACGCTTGGCCATCTCGTACTCCTGGATTCGGGATCGGGAAAGGGGCCTCTATCGGACGCCTTTGCTTGACTGCCGTCAACTGCGGGGCGCTGGCAGGCGGTGTTATGCTACGCGCCACTTGTTTCCTGCCCGCTCCTGGTGACCCGATGATTAGCCGCACCGAGGCTGTGAAAGCCTATCTGCTCGACTTGCAAGACCGCATCTGCTCAGCCCTGGAACGCGAAGACGGCGGCGCCCGCTTCGTCGAGGACGCCTGGGTGCGCGAAGCGGGTGGCGGGGGCCGTACGCGGGTGATCGGCGAAGGCACCGTCATCGAGAAAGGCGGGGTGAATTTCTCCCATGTGTTCGGCACCGGGTTGCCGCCTTCAGCCAGCGCCCATCGGCCGGAGTTGGCTGGGCGCGGTTTCCAGGCGCTCGGGGTGTCGCTGGTGATCCACCCGCATAACCCCCACGTGCCTACTTCCCACGCCAACGTGCGGTTTTTCATTGCCGAGAAGGAAGGCGAAGAGCCGGTCTGGTGGTTCGGCGGTGGCTTCGACCTGACGCCGTATTACGGTGTGGAGGAAGACTGCGTGCACTGGCATCGAATCGCGGAACAGGCGTGCGCGCCCTTTGGCGCCGATGTGTACCCACGCTACAAGGCCTGGTGCGACCGGTATTTCCACCTCAAGCACCGGGGCGAGCCCCGTGGCATCGGTGGGCTGTTCTTCGATGACCTGAACGAGTGGGACTTCGATACCTGCTTCGCCTTCATCCGCGCCATCGGCGATGCCTATATCGACGCGTACCTGCCCATCGTGCAGCGCCGCAAGGGTACGCCCTATACCCCACAGCAACGGGAATTCCAGGAGTTTCGCCGGGGCCGCTACGTCGAGTTCAATCTGGTCTATGACCGTGGCACGCTATTCGGGCTGCAGTCTGGCGGGCGCACCGAGTCCATCCTCATGTCGCTGCCACCGCAGGTACGCTGGGGCTACGACTGGAAACCCGCGCCAGGCAGCGAAGAGGCGCGGCTGACCGAGTACTTCCTGCAAGACCGTGACTGGCTCGGCCAGTAAGCCTGTAACCATTCAAGGAGCCGTCATGGACCAGTACGTCGTTTTTGGCAACCCGATCGGCCACAGCAAGTCGCCGCTGATTCATCGCCTGTTCGCCGAACAGACCGGCCAGGACCTGGAGTACGCCACGCTGCTGGCGCCGCTGGACGACTTCAGCGACTGCGCGCGCGGCTTCTTCAAGCAAGGCAGCGGTGCCAACGTGACCGTGCCATTCAAGGAAGAAGCCTATCGCCTGTGCGATAGCCTTACCCCGCGCGCGCATCGCGCAGGGGCGGTGAACACGCTCAGCAAGCTGGCCGACGGTACCTTGCAGGGTGACAACACCGACGGTGCGGGGCTGGTCCGTGACCTGACCGTCAATGCCGGTGTGGAACTGGCAGGTAAACGCATCCTTGTCCTCGGTGCCGGCGGCGCCGTGCGCGGGGTGCTGGAGCCGCTGCTGGCGCACAACCCGCAGTCGCTGGTGATCGCCAACCGCACGGTGGAGAAGGCCGAACGCCTGGCCGAGGCGTTCGATGAACTGGGGCCGGTGGTGGCCAGCGGGTTCGCCTGGTTGCAAGAGCCGGTGGACGTGATCATCAATGCAACCTCGGCCAGCCTGGCCGGTGAGCTGCCACCGATTGCCAGCAGCCTGATCGAACCCGGTCGCACGGTGTGCTACGACATGATGTATGGCAAGGCGCCAACGCCGTTCTGCCAGTGGGCCACCCAACATGGCGCTGCCAAGGTGCTGGACGGTCTGGGGATGCTGGCCGAACAAGCCGCCGAAGCTTTCTATGTGTGGCGCGGTGTGCGGCCGGACACTGCTCCGGTTCTCGCTGAACTGCGCCGCCAGCTGGCGCGGGGCTGACAGCAAGCTGGGCGCCTGAGCGGCGCTTCGTGTGGCTACTCAGTCCTCGAACCGGATTGGGCAACGCGCCGGGCCTTCGAGCTTGTGCAGTTCTTCGATCACCTGTGGCCTGGCGCCGCGCAAGGTCAGGCTGCCGTCCATTCGCTGCAGCCGCCTCGCCTCGCGGTGCAGCATGTCCACCCCTGAATAGTCGATGAAGTTTACCTGCCGCGCATCCATGACCACCTGCGGGCCCTGGCAGCGCTGCAGGCGTACTTGCAGGTAATGCGCGGCACCGAAGAAGATCGAGCCGCCTACACGCAAGATGTCCGCATCGCCTTCGCGGCTCTGGTGGATGCGCGGGCGCGAGGTGCGCTTGAGGTAGAAGAACAGGGAAACCAGCACACCGGCATAGATGGCCGTCTGCAATTCCAGGAGCAAGGTGGCCGCTGCCGTCAGCGCCATGACCACGAACTCGGCACGGCTCACACGCAGCAATGCGCCGATGGCCTTGCGATCAACCAGCCCCCAGCAAATCAACAGAATGCTGCCGGCCATCGCCGGAATCGGCAGGTGCGCGATCAGGCCGGCACCGGCGACGGCGAACACCGCTACCCATAGCGCCGAGAACACCCCGGCCATGGGTGAGCGCGCCCCTGCGTCGTAGCTCAGGCCCGATCGGGTGAACGAGCCCGATGAGAGGTAGCCGGAAAAGCACGCACCGACGATGTTGGAGAGCCCTTGGGCACGTATTTCCTGGTCGGCGTCAATCAGTTGCTCGGAGCGCGCAGACAACGAACGGGCGATGGACAAGCTGGTCACCAGCCCCAGCATGCCAACGGCCACGGCGCTGGGGAGCAGGCGCAGTATCAGGTCCATGTCCAGCAGCGGCACGGCACTCAGAGGTGGTAGGCGCCCCTCGAACGCCGGTACTCGCGGAACGTGCTCGAATACGCCGGGCAGCAGCCACGCCAGCAGGCTGACGGCCAACAGACTTATCAACAGGCTGGGCCAGCGAGGGCGCCATAGTTTCAGCGCCATGCCCACTGCCACGGTAAGCGCCCCCAGTATCAAGGACGGCACGTCCGTTTCGCTGGCATGGCTGGCCAAGTCCTGAGCCGTCTTCAAGGCGGTGGCCTGGCTGGGCAAATCCAGCCCGAGCAGGTTGGGCAGCTGCCCCAGCGCGATGACCACGGCAGCCCCAAGGGTGAAGCCGATCACTACCGAATGCGAGACGAAATTGACCAAGGCCCCAAAACGCAGAAGCCCCAGCAGCAACTGGAAGACACCGCCCAGAAAGGTCAGCAGCAGCACAAGGGTGATGTAGTCATCGCTTCCTGCTACTGCCAACGGGCTGACACTGGCGTAAAGCACGATGGAAATCGCCGCCGTCGGTCCGCAGATCAGGTGCCAGGAGGACCCCCACAGGCAGGCGATCAGCACCGGGACGATGGCTGCATACAGCCCATATTCCGCTGGCAGGCCGGCGATCAGGGCATAGGCGATGGATTGCGGGAGCGCAAGGATGGCGCCGCTCAAACCCACCAGCAGGTCCTGACGCAAGCTGCGGGGCGTCTGGCGCGGTAGCCAGGCTAGAAAGGGCAGCAGGCGTATGAGGCGATGCATAGGGTGGTCAAAATCCCCAGGATGTGTCTGTTCTGGAGAGGTGATCTGTTTCACGAATCAACCGCAGACAGACCCGCTCTCCACTCGCTGTTTACAAGGTTTGTTTCACGGCCGCGACGGCGTCTGCACCCGCTTTGGTGGTCACGCCGCTCAGCCAGCCATCCAGTGCCTCGGGGTGCGCTTTCACCCAAGCCTTGGCCGCCTCGTCGAAGCCGATCTTCTTATCCACAACCTCGGCCATGATGGTGTTTTCCATGTCCAGCGTGAAGCTCAGGTTGCTCAGCAACTTTGCCGCGTTCGGGCAGGCTTGTGGATAACCCTTACGTGTCAGCGTGAACACGTCGCCTTTGCTGCCGAACCACTTCTCGCCACCGGTCAAGTAATGCATGTTCAGCTTCACGTTCATGGGGTGCGGCGTCCAGCCAAGGAAGGCGATGTACTGCTGTTTCTTGACCGCTCGATCCACCTGGGCCAGCATGGCCTGCTCGCTGGACTCCACCAGTTTCCATTTGCCTAGGCCGAAGGCATCACCCTTGATGATCTCTTGCAGCGAGAGGTTGGCCGGCGCGCCTGAGCCAATGCCGTACAGCTTCCTGCCAAACTGATCGGCGTGCTTGTTCAAGTCCGCGAAATCACGTACCCCGCCTTTCCACACATAGTCCGGCACCGCCAGGGTGAATTCGGTTCCTTGCAGGTTGCGCGAGAGCTGCTGCACATCCCCGTTGGCGACGAATTTGTCATGGAAGCCTTGGTGCGCAGGCATCCAGCTCCCAAGAAAGGCATCGACCTGGCCATCCTTGAGCCCGCCATAGATGATCGGCACCGCCAGGCTGTCCACCTTCACCTGGTACCCCAGGGGTTCAAGCAACAGGCGGGCGACTGCGTTGGTGGTGGCGATGTCACTCCACCCAGGGTCGGCCAGCTTGACGGTTGAGCATTGCGCGTTGTCATCGGCGGCCTGGGCGCTAAGCGTGCCCAGGCTGACAGCTAGCGCGAACAAGGTAGCAGCGAACGTATGCATGGCGGGCTCTCTTTTCAATCCAGTGGGGCGGGCTGTGGATAACGTGCCTTGCGCTCGAGGTCGTCAAGATCGATGTGGTTGCGCATGTACTGCTGACTGGCATCCACCCAAGGTTGGTGATCCCAGCTGCTCAATTTGCCAATGGCCAGTGCCTGGGCCACCAGACGGCGACGTCGCTGGCTAGCCAACACCTGCTGGCGCAGGCCGGGTATGTCCCAGCGCTGGCGCGCCTCGGTGACGAACCCCTGCAGCAATGCCTGATGATCCGGGCTGTTAGCCAGATTCTCCCGCTCGTACGGGTCGCGGCTCAGGTCATAGAGTAGACAGGGGTCGTCCTCGCTGTACACGAACTTGTAGGAACCGCGGCGGATCATCATGAGCGGGCCGACGGTACCCTCGGCCATGTATTCACCAATGACCTCGTCGTGACCGCCCTGCCCTTGCAGGTGGCCAAGCAGTGAGCGGCCGTCCAGGTGAAGGGATTTATCCACAACCCCACCTGCCAGCTCCACCAGGGTAGGCAGCAGGTCGCAGGTCGAGACGGACGCACCGACGCGTCCGGCCGCGAAGCGTTGCGGGGCATGAATCAGGAGCGGTACACGGGCTGACATCTCGAACCAATGCATTTTGTACCAGAGGCCGCGCTCGCCCAGCATGTCGCCATGGTCGCCCGAGAACACGATCAAGGTGTCGTCGGCGAGGTTGCATTCCTCAAGGGTGTGCAGCAATTGACCGATATTGTCGTCGATGTAGCTGCAAGCGCCGAAGTAGGCCCGCCGGGCATCGCGGATTTTGTCCACAGGAAGCGGTTTGTCCCAAAGGTCGTACACCTTGAGCAATCGCTGGGAATGGGGGTCGAGCGAAGTCTGGCTATCCGTATGCTTGGGTAACGGGATATCCACATTTTCGTAGCGATCCCAGTAGCGTTTGGGGATGGTGTAGGGATCGTGAGGGTGGGTCATGGACACTGTCAGACAGAATGGGCGGCTGTCGTTTTCACGGACATGGTCATACAAATACTGACGCGCCTTGAACACTACTTCCTCGTCAAAATCCAGCTGGTTCGTACGCACGCATGGCCCGGCCTGCAGCACCGAGGACATGTTGTGGTACCAGCTTGGTCGCACGTCAGGCTCATCCCAATTCACGGCCCAGCCGTAGTCGGCCGGGTAGATATCGCTGGTCAGGCGTTCCTCATAGCCGTGCAGTTGATCAGGCCCGCAGAAGTGCATTTTGCCGGACAGCGCCGTGCGGTAGCCCAGGCGCCGGAGATAGTGGGCGTAGGTAGGGATATCGGCGGGAAAGTCAGCCGCGTTGTCATAGGCCCCAATACGGCTAGGGAGCTGACCACTGACGAGGGTGAAACGCGAGGGTGCGCACAGCGGGCTGTTGCAGTAAGCCGAATCGAACACCACGGCCTGTGCCGCCAGACGGGCGAGATGAGGCATCTGTATGGGTGAGTCGGCGTAGATGGGCAGCAAGGGTGCTGCCATCTGGTCAGCCATGATGAACAGGATATTAGGGCGTTTCATGCAAGCTCCCATCGTTGGAGGTTATGCGCAATGCTTGCCTACCACGATGCGGCGGTGCATAACGTGGGTAAAGCCCCTGTAGGGCAATGCGTGGGATTAGCCAGGCTTATGTTCGAACACCTTGCTGGATTGTCGTTGGATACCTTACGCGTGTTCGAGGCGGCCGCACGCTTGCGCAGCTTTACGGCAGCTGCCTTGGAGCTGGGCACCACGCAACCGGCAATCAGTCAGCAGGTAAAACGCCTGGAGGCGCAACTAGGCGCGCGGCTTTTCGACCGCATCTACCGGGGCATCGAGCTGACCGAGGCGGGCCAAGTGTTGTTCGAGTACGCCAGCCAGGGGTTGCAAACCATGGACGATGGCGTGGCCCGCGCAAGCGGGCGCAATCAGCGCGAAGTCCTACAGGTGGCGACGGATTTTGCATTCGCTGCGTTCTGGTTGATGCCCCGTCTGCAGCGCTTTCATGAAGCGTATCCACAGGTCGATGTGAGCCTGGTGACGGGTGAGCGAAGCCAAGGCATGTTGCGCCCGGACATCGATGTGGCGGTGCTGTTCGGCGATGGGCGTTTTCATCAAGGCGAGAGCCGTTGGCTGTTCGATGAGGAGGTTTTCCCGGTATGCAGCCCTCGCCTTGTCCATGGCAAACCCTTGTCTGCCGCGGCTTTGCAGCGTTTGCCGCTGCTGCATCTCAAGGGTGAGCAGGCGAGCCGGTGGTTCGACTGGACAGGTGTCTTTCGCGGGCTCGGGGTGACCAGCGCGCCGCCTGCGGGGCAGCTGCGGTTCGACAACTACACGTTGTTGATCCAGGCTGCCATCGCGGGCCAGGGCATGGCGATCGGCTGGCGGCATCTGGTGGATGGGCTGGTCGACCAAGGGTTGCTGTGCCGGCCGTTGGCGGGCACCTTGCGGTCGGCACGTGGGTATTACGCCGTACTGCCGCCGCGCAAGCGTCGCGGGGCGTTGATCGCACGCTTCGTGGATTGGCTTGAGCACGAGCGTAGCCTCTGAGATGCTGGGCCCGCTTGTGGCAAGTTGTCAGAATCGACGCACATCAGGAGTAGCTGTGCAGAGAATCAAGGGTTATCACGCCCACGTGTACTACGACGCCTCGACCTTGGAGCAGGCGCGAGCCTTGTGCGAGGAGGCAGCCGCGCTGTTTCCGGTCACCATGGGACGAATGCACACCAGGCCTGTTGGGCCGCATCCGGCCTGGAGCTGTCAGTTGGCGTTCGAGCCTGAGCTCATTGGCGTGGTGCTGCCCTGGCTGGCGTTGCACCGCAGGGGGCTGGTGGTCTTTTTGCACCCGCTTACCGGGGATGAGCTGGCAGACCACCGCGATCATGCGATCTGGATGGGGGCGTTGCGGCCTCTGGACTTGTCGGTTTTTGGCGAAGGGCGTTGATTGGGCGATCCAATCTTAGGAACGTTCTTGCCGGAGCGGCCGCGATGACTGCGCAGCAGCCCCAGGATTTCAGCTTCGCAGCTCATATTGCTGGGGCCGCTATGCGGCCCATCGCGGCACAAGGCCGCTCCTACAGGTATACGCATCCGTTAGGTGCGCCGCGTCCCTGTAGCGGCCTTGCCGGGGCGCCGGACCGGCCGCGATGGGCCGCGCAGCGGCCCTAGGATATCAGCGTTGCAACATGAGCTGCCGCTCAAGATAGCCTCGGGCAACCGAGCGACAACCATCCCTTAGCGCCGAGCGCCACGTACCCCTTCTGCCAAGGCCGAGCACAGGCTCAACACATCGTCTACCGCCTGACCGGGGTTCTGCGCGTGGGCAATTTTGTCGACCAGGGCCGAGCCTACTACCACACCGTCGGCGAGACGGGCGATGTTGGCCGCCTGCTCGGGGGTGCGAATGCCAAACCCGACGCTGATCGGCAAATCCGTATGGCGACGCAAGCGCGCAATGGCTTCAGTCACATGTTCTGTCGTCGCCGAGCCTGCACCGGTCACACCGGCCACCGACACGTAGTAGACGAACCCGGAGCTGCGCTCCAGCACGCGGGGCAGGCGCGCGTCATCGGTAGTTGGGGTGGTCAGGCGGATGAAGTCGATACCCGCAGCCTGGGCCGGGCTGGCCAGTTCGTCGTCATGCTCAGGCGGCAGGTCGACGATGATCAGGCCATCGACACCGGCTTCGTTGGCCTGTGCCACGAAAGCTTCCACGCCAAAGCGGTGAATCGGGTTGTAGTAACCCATCAGCACGATCGGCGTGGTCTGGTCATCCTCTCGGAATTCGCGAACCATCTGCAGCGTCTTGGCCAAGGTCTGGCCAGCCTCGAGTGCACGCAGGGTGGCCAGCTGGATGGCCACGCCGTCGGCCATGGGGTCGGTGAACGGCATGCCCAGTTCGATCACGTCGGCACCTGCCGCCGGCAGGCCCTTGAGAATCTGGAGCGAGGCGTCATAGCCTGGATCACCTGCAGTGACGAAGGTGACCAGTGCTGCGCGGCCTTCGGTTTTCAGCTCGGCGAAACGTTGTTCAAGACGGCTCATGCCTGTTTCTCCTGGGCGGCCATGTGGTTCATGACGGTGTGCATATCCTTGTCTCCACGCCCCGACAGGCAGATCACCATCAGGTGGTCCTTGGGCAAGGACGGGGCGCGCTTGATGGCTTCGGCCAGCGCATGGGCGCTTTCCAGCGCGGGAATGATGCCTTCGAGCCGGCAGGATGCATGGAAGGCATCCAGGGCCTCATCATCGGTGATGCTGACATATTCGACCCGCTTCACTTCGTGCAGGTAGGCGTGCTCGGGGCCGATGCCCGGATAGTCCAGGCCTGCTGAGATCGAATGGGCATCGGTGATCTGGCCGTCGGCGTCCTGCAGCAAGTAGGTACGGTTGCCGTGCAGTACCCCAGGCACTCCGCCGTTCAGGCTGGCAGCGTGCTTGTCGGTCTGCACGCCGTGCCCGCCCGCCTCGACACCGATGATCTGAACGCTCGGCTCTTCGAGAAACTCGTGGAACAGGCCCATGGCATTGGACCCGCCACCCACGCAGGCCACCAGGCTGTCCGGCAGTCGCCCTTCCTTTTCCTGCATCTGGGCGCGGGTTTCCTTGCCGATGATCGACTGGAAGTCCCGAACCATGGCTGGGTAGGGGTGCGGGCCGGCTACGGTGCCGATCAGGTAGAACGTGTCGTCGACATTGGTGACCCAGTCGCGCAGGGCCTCGTTCATGGCGTCTTTCAAGGTGCCGGTGCCAGCGGTGACCGGCACGATTTCAGCGCCCAGCAGTTTCATGCGGAACACGTTGGCCTGTTGCCGCTCGATGTCGGTAGCGCCCATGTAGATCACGCAAGGCAACCCGAAACGCGCCGCCACGGTGGCAGTAGCGACGCCATGCATGCCGGCACCGGTTTCGGCGATCAGGCGCTTTTTGCCCATGCGCTTGGCCAGCAGTACCTGGCCGATGCAGTTGTTCACCTTGTGCGCGCCGGTGTGGTTGAGCTCTTCGCGCTTGAAGTAGATCTTGGCGCCACCGCAGTGCTCGGTCAGGCGCTCGGCGAAATACAACGGGTTGGGACGGCCAATGTAGTCGCGTTGGAAGTAAGCCAGTTCTTCGAGAAATGCAGGGTCTGCCTTGGCCGCTTCGTACTCACGGGCCAGGTCCAGTACCAGTGGCATCAGGGTTTCGGCCACGTAGCGGCCGCCGAACGAGCCGAACAGGCCATTGGCATCGGGGCCGGGGCGATATTGGGACTGGGTCATGAGACGCTCCAAGGCATTACGAATGAGTGATGGGCTTTACTGTAACCATGACCTGCTCCGATGAAAACCGATAAGATTGCGCTAACTTGTCAGGAAAACTCACACGTAATGGCCAGTGATCTCCCACCCCTCAATGCCTTGCGCGCCTTCGAGGCGACTGCCCGGCTCAACAGCGTCAGCCAGGCAGCTGAAGCGCTACACGTGACCCATGGCGCAGTTAGCCGGCAAATCAAAGCGCTGGAAGCGCACCTTGGCGTTGCCCTGTTCGCCAAGGATGGGCGAGGTGTCAAACTCACAGATGCTGGCGCCAGGTTGCGTGACGTCAGTGGTGAGGTCTTTGATCGGCTGCGCGGGGTATGCCGGGAACTGGCCCGCGATGTGGAGCACGCCCCTTTCGTGCTTGGCTGTTCCGGAAGCTTGCTGGCGCGTTGGTTCATCCCGCGTCTGGGGCGCTTGAATGCCGACTTGCCTGAGCTTCGCCTGCATCTTTCTGCCGGTGAAGGCGATCTGGACCCGCGTCGCCCCGGGCTGGATGCGTTGCTGGTGTACGCCGAACCGCCGTGGCCAGCGGACATGCAGGTTCACGTACTGGCACAGGAACGTATTGGGCCAGTCGTCAGCCCGCACTTCGAGGGCACTGGGCGCCTGCGCAAGACGGCGGTCAGCCAGCTATTGGAAGAATCCTTGCTGCACACCACGTCGCGCCCGCAGGCCTGGCCGACATGGGCGTTGGCCAACGGCCTCGATGCCCAGGCGCTGAAATATGGGCAGTCGTTCGAGCATCTGTATTACTTGTTGGAAGCGGCAGTCGCAGGGTTGGGAGTGGCCATCGCGCCTGAGCCATTGGTGGCCGATGACTTGCGTGCAGGGCGCCTGATTGCGCCATGGGGCTTTAGCGCAACGCCTGCAGCGTTGGCACTGTGGGTGCCACGGCGCGCCGCAGATGGGCGCGCCGAGCAGCTGGCGCAGTGGTTACGCGCCGAGTTGGCCGGGCAGAGCGCTTAGTTGCGCTTGCACAGCAGGTAGGCAGCCAGCAGGCCCAGTGCGCCTACGGCCACGCCAGCGGTGGTGTAGGGGTGTTCCTGGGCGTAGTCGCGGGTAGCGATGCTGGTCTTGACCGTGCGGTCTTTGACTTCTTCGTAGGCGTCGCTCAGTAGGCTGCGCGAGTGCTTCAGGGCCGTCTCGGCATTGCTGCGGATAGCCTTGAGGGACTTCTGGGATTCTTCGGACGCGTCGTTCTTGAGGCTTTCCAGGCTTTTCAGGAGGCTCTCGATCTCGGCTTCCATGCTTTCCAGTGATGTTTTACGCAGCGAGTTGCGGGGCATGTTGACTCTCCTTCGCGTTATGGGCTCTACAGATTGCGACTATCAAGCGAAGCGAAAGTGCGATCGAACTTTCTGCCGCTGCGCCTGCTCGCAGGTAAACCAGCACTGCGCTGCTAGGCTCAACGTTATCGCCATCCAAGGAGTCAACACATGTCCGATCACCACACGTACAAAATGCTCGAACTGGTAGGTTCTTCCACCACCGGTATCGAGGATGCCATTCAGAATGCCCTGGCCGAAGCCTCCAAAAGCGTGCAGATGATGGAGTGGTTCGAAGTCGTCAGCACCCGCGGTCACATTCGCGACAACAAAGTCGAGCATTTCCAGGTGACCCTGAAGGTCGGCTTCCGCATCACCAACAGCTGATACAGTTCCGGGCTGGATGTGCCTGGCGCGATGGGGTAAGACTTAGACGAGGCGCCTGATGGGCGCCTTTTGCGATTTCATCTGCACAAGGAAAGCAAGTGATGAACAAAGTGGTTCTGGCGTTGGGCCTGATGACCCTGGCAGGCGGCGCAATGGCTGCCGGCAAGCCGTGCGAAGAGCTGAAAGCGGAAATCGCTGCCAAGCTCGATGCCAAGGGCGTGCAAAACTACACGCTGACGGTCGTGGACAAGGGCGATCCCGCTGGCAAGGTGGTGGGCAGTTGTGAAGCCGGTACCAAGGAAATTGTTTACCGCCGCGACTGAGGCTCATCGGGACCCGCGGATTGTCCGCGGGTCTCGTGCATGCGGCCATTTGCTAGGCTTCCGACTCCCCGCCAGGGGGCCGACTCAGCCTGGTTGGCTATAGGGCCCGTGCTGGGCAATGGCTAGGCTTGCTGCAGTGCCTGAGCCAGCAACTCGTAGGAGCGTATCCGGTCTGCGTGCTCGTACAGATCGCAGGTAAAGATCAGTTCATCGGCCCCTGTCTGCTCCAACAGCACGTCAACCTTGGCGCGGACATTGTCCGGGCTCCCGATCATCGCCAGCCCCATGAAGCTGCCCACCGCATCGCGCTCATGGGGCAACCACAAGCCGTTCATGGTTTCTACCGGGGGCTTCTGCATCAGGCTCTGACCGCGAATCAAGGCCAGGATGCGTTGATAAACCGACGTGGCCAAGTACTCGGCCTGCTGGTCGGTCTCGGCCACTACCATGGGGATGCCAAGCATGACGTAAGGCTTGTCCAGCGTAGTAGATGGCTTGAAGTGATTGCGATAGACCCGAATCGCCTCGTGCATGTAACGCGGCGCAAAATGCGATGCGAAGGCATAAGGCATACCACGCATGCCGGCCAGCTGGGCGCTGAACAGGCTGGAGCCCAGCAACCAGATAGGCACTTCGGTGTCGTGTCCCGGCACGGCAATCACTTTCTGGTCATCGGTGCGTGGGCCCAGGTAGCGCGACAACTCCTCGACGTCATCCGGGAAATCGTCCGCACTGCCGGCTCGGTCGCGGCGCAGTGCATGGGCGGTCATGTGATCGGACCCTGGGGCGCGGCCCAGGCCCAAGTCGATACGGCCGGGGTACAGGCTGGCCAGGGTGCCAAATTGCTCGGCCACGACGAGGGGCGCGTGGTTGGGCAGCATGACGCCCCCGGAACCTACCCTGATACGCGATGTACCCCCCGCGAGGTAGCCGATCAGCACCGAGGTGGCCGAGCTGGCGATGCCGTCCATGTTGTGGTGCTCGGCTACCCAGAAGCGGTTGTAACCGAAGCGCTCGACGTGCTGCGCCAGGTCCAGCGAATTGCGCAGCGATTGCGCGGGCCCTTGGTCGGCGCGCACTGGCACCAAATCGAGGGTGGATATTTTCAGATTTCGCAACTGCGTCATGAAGCCTCCGCAATGATGGTTGGCCTGAGGCCTTTTGACTCTGTATGGGCGCAATCGTTGGATTCAATGTCCCCTGTCGGATTGAGCTGAACTCTCATCAGGCTATCAGCCTCTGAATCGATAGGTACTTAACCAATGACCGGGAGGCATCATGAAGAAGACAGCATCGGCAATCTGGGAAGGTGGTCTAAAGGACGGCAAGGGCCAGATCTCCACTGAAAGCGGCGCGCTCAAGAATAACCCTTATGGGTTCAACACCCGTTTCGAAGACACGCCGGGCACCAACCCGGAAGAACTGATCGGCGCTGCCCACGCTGGGTGCTTCTCGATGGCGCTGTCTATGATGCTGGGCGAAGCCAAGCTGACGCCCGAGCGTATCGACACTGCGGCCGAAGTCACTCTGGATAAGCAGGACGATGGTTTTGCCATCACTGCGGTGCACCTGGTGCTGCGCGCCAAAGTACCAGGGGCGAGCGAAGAACAGTTCCTGGAAATCGCCAACAAGGCCAAGCAGGGCTGCCCCGTGTCCAAGGTGCTCAACGCCAACATCACCCTGGATGCCAAGCTGGTGAGCTGATTACTCCAGCCTTGGGCGGTTTGCGGTAATCTGAAAACCCGGCAGCCTCGCTGCCTTTACTGGAGCCGCCCATGATTCGCATAGCTACCGCTTTACTGGTCTCCCTGGTGACAACTTCGGCACTGGCAGCAATCAAGCCATGCGAGGAGTTGAAGGCAGAAATCGAGGCCAAGATCCAGGCCCAGGGTGTGCCGTCCTATACCCTGGAAATCGTGCCCAACAGCGAAGTGCAGGACCCCAACATGGTGGTCGGCAGCTGCGATGGCGGTGCCCGCAAGATCATTTATCAGAAGAATGATCAGTAAGCCTGGCAACCGCTGGGACCCGGAGGGCGCCTAGGGTATGCAGAAGACCCTGCTAGGTTCGTTGACGACCACGGTCCTGGCTGAGTCATACAACAGCACCTGCGGTTCCATCACCGGCGCCCTTGCCTCGAGCCTATAACGCTCGCCCGCTTCGAAGTGATCGTAACGCACCGTCAGGTAGCATGTACGGTCCCTGGGGTCGGTAGAGAACCCGCCCGCGTAGATCTCATAGTCGAAACGTACGATCAGTTCGTGCTTGCCGGGCGTCACCTGAAAATAACGGCCGTCGTCCAGGCGTTTGCCATCGAGGCGGTCGGCCATGATGACCCTGCCGGGTGTCATGGTGTAAAGGTCTACCCAGGCCTGTTTAGGGTCCTTGGGCGGTAAGGGGCTAGCACAAGCTCCCAGTGCACTGAGGGCGATCAGCATCATGGGCTGGCGCATGGCAGGTTTTTCCACTTGCAGTGAACACCTGACAAGCATAGCGCTGTTTTGGATGCTTCACGTGCGCTGGCAGCCTGCCGGTTCACCCTGGCTGACCAGGTTCTGTTGCTGATCATAGAGCTTGATCCAGGGACGGAAGCCGATGCTGCCAGCCTGCAACTGGTAACGCTCGCCAGCATCGAAGCCCTTGAAGGCCACCTTGACCTGGCAATCACGCCATAGCGGGGCGTCAACGGGGCCGATGTTGCTGGGCGCCACTGGGAATTGATAGCGCACGGTCAGCTCATGGTTGCCAGGCGGTACTTGGAAATAACGGTTGTCGTCCCAGTCCCTTGCATCGACTTTTACCGCGTCCAGGGAAGTTTGCTCGCCTGGTTCAAGGTCGACCCACGCTTGAGAGGGGTCGGGGTCAGGCAATGTCGAACAGGCCGTTGTCAGCAGCAATGAACCGGCGACCCACAATGCGCGCATGGCGAAACTCCCTTTCGGCGAGATAATCTTTAGACGAATGGGGTTGAGCGAATCAGACGGTAAAAGATGCTTGGAACAATGCTTGCGCAACGCTCAGACCCTGGGGCACTCGACCGCGTTTTCACCCGGTTTGTTCCGCTACTGCTCGTCGCGCTGCTCAACGGTTGCAGCAGCGCTGGCTACTATGGCCAGCTGGCAGTCGGCCAGTGGGAGCTGCTGCAGGCGCGTCGGCCCCTGACGAAGGTGATGGCCGACCCTGCCACGTCCGAGCCCTTGCGCGCTCGACTGGCGTACGCCCAGCAGGCGCGGACATTCGCCACCCGGCAACTGAAATTACCCGACAACCGAAGCTACACGACGTACGCCGATTTGGGCCGCCCGTACGTTGTATTGAATGTATTCGCCACCCCCGAGTTGTCGCTACAGCCGGTCACCCACTGTTTTCCCATTGCAGGGTGCGTGGCCTACCGTGGCTACTACCGCCAGGGCGCAGCACGGGGTGCAGCGGCGTTGATGCGCCAGCAGCGCCTTGACGTCTATGTGGGCGGGGTAGAAACCTATTCGACCTTGGGCTGGTTCGATGACCCGATCCTGTCATCGATGATGGGCTGGGGTGAAGAGCGTCTGGCCACGCTGATCTTTCATGAGCTGGCTCATCAGCGTGTCTACGTGCAGGACGATACGGCCTTCAACGAGTCGTTCGCGTCGTTCGTCGAGCAGCAAGGCACGCGGCAATGGCGGCTGAGCCGTGGGCTGGGGGCCACCGGCGAAGACCATGGCCCCCAGCGCGAGCAGTTCATCCGCCTGGTGCTGGCCACGCGGGCACGGCTACAGGCGATTTATGCGGCGCCCACCGATGATGAAACCAAGCGCTTGGCCAAGCGGGCCGAGTTCGAGCGGCTGCGGCGCGATTACCGTTTGCTGCGCGATGGCCCCTGGAGAGGCGATACGCGTTACGACGCCTGGGTATATGGGCCGATGAACAATGCGAAATTGCTGCCATTCGGGCTGTACGATCAGTGGGTGCCGGCTTTTTCGGCTTTATTTCGCCAGGCCGAAGGTGACTGGGAGCGATTCTATGAGCGCGTCGGGCAACTGGCGTCATTGCCCATCGGGGCGCGCACTGCAGCCTTGCAAGGGTTGATGCCCAGTGGCTAGCCCGCGCTAGCCGGTTGCCCGTCCCTTCAGCGCGATTGCATGCTGAACGCCTCGTGCATCTCGGCCAGGGACGCGAAATGAAACGCCGGCGCTTCTGCCATCAGTTCCTCACGGCTTCCGAACCCATACCCAACTGCCACGGCCTGCACGCCGTTACTGCGGGCACCGATCAGGTCATGCTTGCGATCGCCGATCATGAGCGTGTGCGCCGGGTCCAGCCCTTCTTCGTCCAGCAGGTGGCGAATCAGCTCGACCTTGTTGGTTCGCGTACCGTCCAGCTCGCTGCCGTAGATCACTTTGAAATGCTGGTCGAAGGCGAAGTGGCGGGCGATTTCGCGCGCGAATTCCCACGGCTTTGAAGTCGCTATGTAAAGGGTGCGGCCTTGGCCATTGAGGGTTTCGAGCAGTTGCGGTACCCCGTCGAACACGAGGTTTTCGTACAAGCCCTTGACGCGAAAGCGCTCACGGTAAAAGTTGACGGCCTCCCAGGCCTTGGCTTCGTCGAAACCGTAGAACTGCATGAACGCCTGCAACAACGGCGGGCCGATGAAGTGTTCAAGGCGAGAGAGGTCTGGCTCGTCGATACCCAGCTTCGCCAAGGCGTACTGGATGGAACGGGTGATACCCAGGCGGGGGTCGGTCAGGGTGCCGTCGAGGTCGAACAGGATGTTTTGCTGGTGCATAGGGAAGGTGTCCGCTTGGTTGCTGCGCCGCATGCTGGCGGGCAAGCCGATGCCCGCATGGCTGAGTCAGGGCCCGATACCGGCAGCTACGCGGCCGTACCGGTTGTGGAAAAACGATCAGTCCGGCTGATCGAAGCCCTCGGCCAGGTGCTGGTCCTTGAGCTTCACGTAGTTGCCGGCGCTGTAAGCGAAGAAGGCACGTTCCTGGTCGTTCAACAACCGGACCTGTCTGACCGGGCTGCCCATGTACAGGTAGCCGCTGACCAGGCGCTTGCCCGGTGGCACCAGGCTTGCGGCGCCAATGATCACCTCGTCCTCGACGATGGCGCCGTCCATGACGGTACTGCCCATGCCGACCAGGATGCGGTTGCCCAGTGTGCAGCCGTGCAGCATGACCTTGTGCCCGATGGTGACTTCGTCACCAATGATCAGCGCAAAGCCATCCGGGTTGAACGGGCTGGCGTGGGTGATGTGCAGCACGCTGGCGTCCTGCACACTGGTGCGCGCGCCGATACGGATGCGGTGCATGTCGCCTCGCACTACCACCAATGGCCAGACCGAACTGTCTTCGCCGATCTCGACATCGCCCAGTACCACCGCCGAGCGGTCCACGAAAGCGCGCGCTCCGAGCTTGGGACGGTGTTGCTGGAAGCTTCGAATGGCCATGATAGTGTTCCTCATGTGTGCCGATAGGCTGGCTGCCTGCTGCGGTCGGCGTCGATTGTAATTAAGATGGGGCTGTGTTTCTTCTGCCAAGGTATCCAAACCGTGACTGCGAACAACCCGCTTCTGCAATCCCACGATCTGCCGCCCTTCTCGCAAATTCGTGCAGAGCACGTGCTGCCGGCGATCGAAGCGATCCTGGCCGACAACCGTAAAGCCATTGCCAGGATTCTTGAAGAACAAGGCGCAGCGCCTACATGGTCAGGCCTGGTGCTGGCCATGGACGAACTGAACGACCGCCTCGGGGCCGCCTGGAGCCCGGTGAGCCACCTCAATGCAGTGTGCAACAGCCCAGAGCTGCGTGAAGCCTACGAGGCCTGCCTGCCAGCGCTGAGCGCCTACTCTACGGAGCTTGGGCAGAACCGTGCGTTGTTCGATGCCTACCAGGCACTGGCTGCAAGCCCCGAGGCTGCCACGTTCGATGTAGCGCAAAAGACCATCCTTGAACATGCGTTGCGTGACTTCCGCCTGTCGGGCATCGACCTGCCTGCCGCAAAGCAGCAGCGCTACGCCGAGGTGCAGAGCAAGCTCAGCGAGCTGGGCAGCCGGTTCTCCAACCAGCTGTTGGATGCCACCCAGGCGTGGAGCAAGCACGTCACCGACGAAACCGCGCTCGACGGCCTGCCGGACTCGGCCAAGGCCCAGATGGCCGCCGCTGCCACCGCCAAGGGCCTCGATGGCTGGCTGATCACCCTCGAATTCCCCAGCTACTATGCGGTGATGACCTACGCCAGCGACCGCGCGCTGCGCGAAGAACTGTATGCAGCCTACTGCACCCGCGCTTCGGACCAGGGCCCGAACGCGGGGCAGTTCGACAACGGTCCGGTGATGCAGCAGATTCTCGATCTGCGCCAGGAGCTTGCCCAATTGCTGGGCTACGAGAACTACGCCGAGCTGAGCCTGGCGACCAAGATGGCCGAGTCCACCGACCAGGTGTTGAGCTTCCTGCGCGATCTGGCCAAGCGCTCCAAGCCCTTCGCCGCCCGCGACCTGGCCCAGCTCAAGGCCTATGCTGCCGAGCAAGGTTGTCCGGAGCTGGCCAGTTGGGATGCCGGGTACTTTGGTGAGAAGCTGCGAGAGCAGCGCTACAGTGTGTCCCAGGAAGCACTGCGCGCCTACTTCCCCATCGACAAGGTACTGGGTGGCCTGTTCAGCATCGTGCAGCGCCTGTACGGCATCGAGATCAACGAGCTCAAGCAGTTCGACGCCTGGCATCCGGATGTACGCCTGTTCGAGATCAAGGAGAACGGCCAGCATGTAGGGCGCTTCTTCTTCGACCTCTATGCCCGCGCCAACAAGCGTGGCGGTGCCTGGATGGACGGGGCGCGTGACCGTCGCGTAACGGCGCAAGGCCAACTGCAAAGCCCGGTGGCCAACCTGGTGTGCAACTTCACCCCTGCCGCGCCGGGCAAACCTGCCCTGCTGACCCATGACGAGGTCACGACGCTGTTCCATGAGTTCGGCCACGGCTTGCACCACCTGTTGACCCGCATCGATCACGCCGGGGTGTCTGGTATCAACGGCGTGGCATGGGATGCGGTAGAGCTGCCCAGCCAGTTCATGGAGAACTGGTGCTGGGAGCCCGAAGGCCTTGCCTTGATTTCCGGCCATTACGAAACCGGCGAGGCGCTGCCGCAGGACCTGCTGGACAAGATGCTGGCGGCGAAGAACTTCCAGTCGGGCATGATGATGGTGCGTCAGCTCGAGTTCTCGCTGTTCGACTTTGAGCTTCACGCCAGCCACGGTGACGGCCGTACAGTGCTGCAAGTGCTCGAAGGCGTGCGCGATGAGGTGTCGGTCATGCGCCCACCGGCCTATAACCGCTTCCCGAACAGCTTTGCGCACATCTTTGCTGGCGGTTACGCCGCAGGCTACTACAGCTACAAATGGGCTGAAGTGTTGTCGGCCGATGCCTTTTCGCGGTTCGAGGAAGAAGGCGTGTTCAATGCCGAAACAGGTCGGGCGTTCCGCGAAGCGGTGCTGGCTCGCGGCGGCTCGCGTGCGCCAATGGTGTTGTTCGTCGACTTCCGCGGCCGTGAGCCGTCCATTGACGCCTTGTTGCGCCACAGTGGCCTGGCCGAAGAAGCGGCAGCATGAGCGAGGACGCCGTGAACAAGACCAAGAAGCGCTTCATCGCTGGCGCGGTATGCCCGGCATGCAGTGAGGCCGACAAGCTGATGATGTGGAACGAGGACGGTGTACCTCACCGCGAGTGCGTGGCATGCGGTTTTACCGATACGCTCAATGAGCAGGGCTTGTCGGTGCCCAGCGAGCTGGGCACGCGGGTCACCCAGCCAGCACCCAAGCCGGCAGCGGTGAACGTGCAGACCGTGCAGTTCTTTCCCAATCCGAAGCTCAAGAAACCGGCCGATTGACCGCTGCACCGCTCGGGCGCAAGGCCCGGGCGGTGGGGCTGGTGGTAATTAATCGCGACCTGCACGCTCGCGCAGTCGCCCACGCTTGCCAGCTCCCATTATCAAGCAAGGTAAAGCGTGATGAGCAACCCGCTTCTGCAAGATGGCAACGTGCCCGTCGACTACCCCTTTATCACGGTTCAAAGCATGCAGAATGCGTTCGACCAGGTCCTTGAGCGGTATGCACAAGGCATCGAGCGCGTGATCGACAGCCAGCCAGCAATGCCAACATGGGATGACCTGGTGTTGGCCATGGATGATCTGGACGCTCAGTTGTACGCAGTGCTTTATGGGGTAATGCCATTTCTGGGCAAAGGGCAGGCCTGGAGTGACCCTATCCTGGCGTTTCACATTGCTGCCAGCTCTGCGTTGGACTCAAGGTTTTGCAACGAGCAGCTTCAGTCGCTGTATGAACAGCTGGCGTACAGCGATATCGGCCGTAACCTCGATAGCCGCCAGCGGGCAACATTGCGCTGGCACGTGGAAAGGTTTCGCGTCAGTGGCGCTTCGCTGCCCAAGAGTGACAAGGCGCGGTTGCTCGACCTGCAACGCCAGATAACCGAGCTTGAAGAACGGTATCTACTCAATCTCGATCATCCGGACGTGGTCGTCGATGACATCACTCAGCTGCGCGGTCTTTCCCAACGCAGTCTCGACGAGTTGAACGAACGGGCAAGGCAGCGTGGCAGTAACGGGTGGTCCATACCCTGCGAAAGCTGGGCTACTGAGCGTGTGCTGGAAGAGGCCGAGCTAGGTGCTACCCGTGAGCAGGTGTACCGGGCTTTCCATGGACGTGGCGTCAATACCGGTTCGTCACCAGATAATGGTCAGGTGCTGCAGCAACTGGCACTTCTGCGCCATGAACGAGCGACGCTGTTGGCCTTCTCCGATCACATGAACCTGAGCTTGGCGCGCAAAAGTGCAGGTTCACCACGCCAGGTTCGCGCATTCCTGCAAAGCTTGGCTGCTGGCATGAAACCCGTGGTGCTGCAGTGGCGTTCAGACTTTGAGCGCGACGCACAGAAATTGGGTCTGGATGACATGCAGCCCTGGGACCTACGCTTCGCCCAAAAGCAACTGCGAGACGCGGCCAAGATAATGTCGAAGGAGGCGCTGCGCGAATTTTTCCCGATGGCTGCCGTCATCGACGCGCTGATCCAGCTGGCCAGGCGGCTCTTTGGCCTGGAGTTGAGGGCCACCCCTGCCCCTGTATGGGCGCCCTCGGTGCTGGCCTTTGAGGCATTCCAGCACAACGCACGCATTGGCTTGCTCTATCTCGATGCTGTACAGCATGCCGGTAAGCAGGCAGATGCGGTGTTCACAACCTATGTGCGTAACCGCCGGGTCGACGCGGAAGGGATTTACCAGCAAGCGGTGGTGATCGTCTTCAGTGATGTGCCCGAAGGTAGCGCAGGTGCACAGCCATTGTTGGATCACCTTGCGCTGCGCAAGCTGTACCACGAGTTCGGCCATGCGTTACATCACCTTATGGTGCGTACCGACAACCACGTTCAGTCGGGCGTAATCGAACTCGGCACGGATGGGACGGAGCTCTTTGGCAAGCTGTTCGAACGTTGGGTGTGGAACGCCGCCTATCTCGTCAGCATTTCCTCCCACCAATCGGACGGGCATCAGATTGATAGGGAGCAGGTCGAGCAGTGCATCGAGCGCTACAAGCACGAAGCCATCGGCGAAGCCGCGCTTGAGCTGAGCAAGGCCTTGTTCGATGTGGACCTGCACACGAACCCAGGTGACGGGAAAACCGTTCGCCAGCGATTCGCTCAATCGCGCGAGCACTGTGGTTATTGGCCCCTGCACGCCCATGAGCACCCGGCCCACACCTTCGACCACCTGGTTACCGGCTATGACGCCGGCTATTACGCCTATCTCTGGGCAGATGTATGTGCCGTGGATATCTTTACCCGCTTCGAGCAAACGGGGTTACTTGATCGTGCGCTTGGACAGGTGCTGTTCGAGTCACTTATCGCCCCAGGGGCATCGCGCCCATTGCGTGAAGGGGTGAGACAGTTTCTAGGTCGTGAGATCAGCTTGCACCCTTACCTCCAGTGGCTTCAGGCTGCCGGATGATCGGGCTGGCAATTACCCGGCATGCCCTTTACTGTACATAAATACAGTAAAGGGTTTAGCCATGTCATATTCACCTCCTTTGAAGGGCCGCGGCACTGCGCATAATCCGCATAATCGCTTCGGCCACACCCACTCATCGTATGAGGATGATGGCTGGTACCAAGATGTGCCGATCACGCAAGGGACCGAAGTGCGGATCGAGACGGCCAAGACCGTGATCAGCCGCAATACCTCGCCCGACCTGCCCTTCGACCGGTCGATAAACCCTTATCGCGGTTGCGAGCACGGGTGCATCTATTGCTATGCGCGCCCTTCCCACGCCTATTGGGACCTGTCGCCGGGTCTGGATTTCGAAACCAAGCTGATCGCCAAGACCAATGCGGCCGATGTGCTGGCGCAGCAGCTGAGCAAACCTGGGTACGTGTGTGCGCCGATCAACCTGGGGGCTAATACCGACCCTTATCAGCCGATAGAACGCGAACACTTGCTGACTCGGCGTTTGCTGGAGGTGCTGCTGAAGTTTCGACACCCAGTGACCATCGTCACCAAGGGCGCTTTGATTCTGCGTGACCTTGACCTGTTGACCGAAATGGCCAGCTTGCGCCTTGTGCGCGTGATGATGAGCCATACCACCCTTGATGCTGGCCTTAAGCGTGTGCTGGAGCCCCGTGCCGCTTCGCCTGCTGCGCGCTTGCGGGCCATACGCCTGCTGCGCGATGCCGGCGTACCCGTGGGCGTGCTGTGTTCGCCGATCATTCCCATGATCAATGACTGTGAACTGGAGCAGTTGCTGGAGTCGGCGCAAGAGGCCGGGGCGCAAAGCGCGGCCTACATGATGCTTCGCTTACCGCTGGAGGTGGCCCCTCTGTTCGAGCAATGGTTGCACGATCACTATCCGCAGCGCGCGGCGCATGTGATGAGCCTGATTCGGCAAAGCCGGGGCGGAGCGCTTTATGACAGCCGCTTCGGTGCTCGTATGCGGGGTGAAGGTGTTTATGCCCAGCTGCTTGCCCAGCGCTTCGCCAAGAGCGTCCGCAAATTAGGATTCCAGGAACGTGACGCCTTGCAACTTGACTGTTCGCAGTTTAATCCGCCTGGCGCCCAGCTTCAGTTGTTTTGAGCCATGGAGTATGGCTCCTCAGATCCTGCGGTAGCGCTGTGCCTGCTTGGAGAAAATGCGCTGCCGCATTGAAACCCTAAAAAAGCGCTCATCAGTGATTGTGAATGGACGTTGATTTATTGTATGGAGCCAGCACGTCATTGAAGAAGGTAACGCGTTCAGCGAAGTAACCCGGTAATCGACAAAGCCACGATTGGCGAGGCTTTGAGGCCGCATTATCTTTTTGGGCAGAATAACGCGGGTGTCACTTGTGTAAGAAAATGCTTACAAGTATGTAAGCATATTGCGATTCCGCGGTCATGTAGTGCTCGGTTAACCTCGGACCTCACTCTGAACAGCGCTCAGTACACGGTTGAAGTTGAAAAGCCAGCCCATCAAAAGAGCCCTTCAGAAACAAGCCGACCTCCAACGCTCTGCTGACCGCCACAACATTGGCGACGGAGATAACAAGGGTTGGCCAGCCAGCAGGCTTTACGTGAGCATCAGGGAAGATATGCATAATACCGACGAATTGGATGCAGCCATCGGACCTGCAGCGTTTCAGTCTCCCTACCTCTGCCGATCTCATTGGCGGCCTTGCTTACTGGCCCTGCTTGCCTATGGCGCATTCACCGTCGTGTCGGCCATGTCATCAACCGCTCAAGCTACGGAGCTTGCCATGCAAGATAGTCCAAACCACTACCAACCCTATCAACCAGGCATGAAACTTCCGGAGGGTGTGTTCCCACCCATGCCGGGTTACACCCACGAGGACTTGATTGGCGCTGCTACAACGCGCGCCCAAGCAGTGTTGAGCAACAAGGGTATCGAGCCAGCGCTTGTCCGTGAATCGTTGATTGGCCTGGCCGACCAGCTTAACCGGGTGTTTGAAGCCCAAAATGTCGAGTATCAGATATCGACGTGGTACCAGAAGCCTTATGCGAACAGCGCGGACCGTGGCAAGAGCGTTGCCGACATGGCCGAGCACTTCGGTGCGCTTGCTGTTCGCGCTGCTACCGAGTCACTTAGAGGCTCGCCGCTACTGGACAAAGACCGTGGTCTACTCGGCGACTACATTGAAAGCGCAGGAAATGGTGTGCACGATCTGATAGCTGGATTGGAAAAGTCGGGCAGTGATTCAGTGGGCAAATGACCCAGTGCCTACTAGTGCTTCAAATAATCTCTGCCGCATGTCGTGCGAATAATGAAAGTCTGGCCAAGATGCGAATGCTACGACCTCGTCTTCGATCAAGGACACACCATAGGCACGCTTATTCCGGGCGCTTGGGCCTAGCCTTGGCTGCCAGCCTACTAGCGGTACTCACCAACTCCGCTGTTTACGCCAAGGAGTCAAACATGGCTGACAAAAATTACACCTATCACCCGTACACGCCTGGCATGAAGCTCCCCGAAGGTGTTTTTCCACCGATGCAGGGATACACCCATGGTGCCTTGATAACGGCGGCTCAGACGCGCGTTGAGACTTACCTGAAAGCCCATAACATCGACCCCGTCGTGATCCAAAGGTCACTGGATGCGCTGGCAACGAGCATGCGTGAAAAATTCGAGCGCGAGGGCGCTGAATACCAAGTATCCAGTTGGTATCAGAAGTCGTATGACGATCCGGCGGCGCGTGCCCGGAGTGTGGCAGCGATGAGTGAAGAGTACGGCTCGGCAACAGTTGAAGCGGCTGTTGAGTCCTTGGAAGGCTCCCCATTGCTGCGCCAAGGCAGGGATTTCTACAAAGGCTACATCGCAGCTGCGGGCGAGGCCGTTCGTGATTTGATTCTGACATTGAACGACCGGAAGGCTTGATCGGGCATCGAGGCGTGGTCCCCTTCGAGCACCCAGTGCACTACAGCTGTGCGAAATGCAACCCGGAAGGCGCACTGCCTCCCGCCTCGACAGCCTACGTTTTACCACGCGCTGGGGGAATACCCCCAGCCTCACTAATCCGAGCAAATAATTGCAGTCATGGTACTTGGCAATTGATGCTTTTTTGCTACTATTGAAGCACCCTCCTGATCATCTGGAACGCCCGTTCTAGAGCCTCCGAATTAAGTTTCAGTTAAGTTTTCCCGGCTAGCGTAGGAAATCAGTCCACACCGACTGTGATTTATGCTCAATGCCTGTCATCTAAATCCCAGCATTGCCAGAATCTTTCACCGGTAAAATGGATTTGCCTACTCACCGTCAAGAGGATGAATCATGCCCGTAAAGGACCCATCCAAGGTCGTGCCGCAGGTCCCTGCGGAAAGCGCCGATGCCGCCCTGAAGCACATTGTCGACGGCTTCCTGCGCTTTCATCATGACGTTTTCCCTGAGCAGCAAGAGCTGTTCAAGAAACTCGCCACGGCGCAAACGCCGCGCGCCATGTTCATTACCTGCGCCGACTCGCGCATCGTGCCGGAGCTGATCACGCAAAGCTCGCCGGGCGATCTGTTCGTCACCCGCAACGTCGGTAACGTGGTCCCTCCTTATGGACAGATGAACGGCGGCGTTTCCAGCGCCATCGAGTACGCCGTCATGGCGTTGAAAGTGCATCACATCATCGTCTGCGGCCACTCCGACTGCGGCGCCATGCGCGCCGTGCTCAACCCGCAGTCGCTGGCCAAGATGCCGACCGTCAGCGCATGGCTGCGTCATGCCGAAGTAGCCCGTACCGTGGTAGAGAACAACTGCTCGTGCGAAACCGAGCATGAAAACATGCAGGTGCTGACCAAGGAAAACGTCATCGCCCAGCTGCATCACCTGCGTACGCACCCCTCCGTCGCCTCGCGCCTTGCCGCGGGCGAGCTGTATATCCATGGCTGGGTATACGACATCGAGACCAGCAAGATCGAAGCCTACGACGCCTTGAGCGACAGCTTCCTGCCGCTGTCGGCAGACCAGCCAGTGCCCTGCGCTACGCCGAGAGGCCGCTACTAAGCGACCCGACCACCGCTGAACCTTGATGGCCGGCTACACCCCGCTGGGGTGTGGCGTGGCCGTCTGCTGCCCTGAATTCCCTGACTGGTGTGCCGGCTGCTGCGCTGGCGGCCTGCTGCTGCGCGCCTGTCGGGGCTAAACGTGCCCACGGCCAGAGGAATGGCCGTGCGATAGAGAAAGGAGTAATACGGTGAACATTACACAGCTGAAAGCGGCCCTGCCGCGTGAGTTGCTGGCCTCGGTAGTGGTCTTTCTGGTGGCCCTGCCCTTGTGCATGGGTATTGCGATCGCCTCCGGCATGCCGCCGGCCAAGGGGCTGATCACCGGTATCATCGGCGGCATTGTCGTCGGTTTTCTCGCCGGCTCCCCGTTGCAGGTCAGCGGACCGGCAGCTGGGCTGGCGGTGCTGGTCTTCGAACTGGTGCGCCAGCACGGCATGGCCATGCTCGGGCCGATTCTGCTTCTGGCAGGCTTGCTGCAGTTGCTGGCCGGGCGCCTGCGCCTGGGCTGCTGGTTCCGAGTGACGGCGCCGGCGGTGGTGTACGGCATGCTGGCGGGTATCGGGGTACTGATCGTGCTGTCGCAAGTCCATGTGATGTTCGATACGGCGCCTCAGCCGTCAGGCATGCAGAACCTGCTGGCGTTCCCGGCAACCGTCGCTGGGGCGTTGCCGCTGGAAAGCGCAGGCATGGGTTGGCAGGCCGGTGCATTGGGGTTGGGCACCATGCTCATCATGTGGGGCTGGGAGCGATTGCGGCCACAGCGCTTGCGCTTCATTCCGGGAGCATTGCTGGGCGTGACAGCCATGACTGCCATCAGCCTGTGGCTGGCGCTGCCGGTGAACCGCGTGCAGGTACCGGCGGACTTGTCCGAGGCCATCGACTGGATTCGCTTCGATGACCTGATGAAACTGACCGACCCTGGCTTGCTGGTGGCGGCCTTTGCACTGGCATTCATCGCCAGCGCCGAAACCCTGTTGTCTGCCGCAGCAGTGGACCGCATGCACAGTGGCCAGCGTTCGGATTTCGACCGGGAACTGTCGGCCCAAGGCATCGGCAACATGCTGTGCGGAGTACTGGGCGCGCTGCCCATGACCGGCGTGATCGTGCGTAGCTCGGCCAACGTCCAGGCCGGCGCACAAACCCGGGCCTCGGCGATTCTGCATGGCGTGTGGCTGTTAGCGTTTGTGGTGGTGCTCAGCAGCATTCTGCAGCAGATTCCGATTGCAAGCCTGGCCGGGGTGCTGGTGTTTACCGGGATAAAACTGGTCGATCTCAAAGCCTTCCGGGGCCTTGGGCGCTATGGCCGGATGCCGATGTTCACCTATGCGGCTATCGCCCTGGCGATCATCTTCACCGATCTGCTCACGGGCGTCTTGTTGGGCTTTGCCCTGACGTTGCTCAAGCTCGCCTTCAAAGCCGCACGCCTCAAGATCAACCTGGTGGACCTGCCCAAGGCCGGGCACATGGAACTTCGCCTGAGCGGCGCGGCAACCTTCCTCAAGGTGCCGGCGCTGACCAAGGTGCTCGACGGCGTTCCCGCCGGCACCACGCTGCATGTGCCGCTGGGCAACCTCAGCTACATCGACCACGCCTGCCTGGAATTGCTCGAAGACTGGAGCCGCAGCAATGCGGCCAGTGGCTCGAAGCTTCGCGTCGAGCACAAGCGCTTGAAACGACGGGTGGAAGGACGGCTACGCACCACGTCCGGCGTGGGCGCCTGACCTCGGGCGATGGCCCAGGCTGGCCATCGCACGATTGGCCAGCCCGGCCATGCTTAGGCCGGCTGGCCGAGCTCCACGCCCAGCTGACGTGACAGGCAGGGCCAACGCTTCCAGGCGGCGCCGGTTTCGGGGCTGCTCAGCTTTTCCCGGTAGGCTTCCACGGATTCGGCGGCGAAGCTCTCGTCGTCGAGCATTTCATCGACCGAATGGTGCACCACTTCATCGAGCTGATTGGCAAAGGCTTCGCCGATCAGCTGGTGAGCGATCAGGTTGGCAACGGTGGTATCAACAGGGATGAGTGGCTGCTGGAAGTGCCGGATGTACAGGTCGTTGACCTCCTCCACCAGGCGATGGGCCAGGTAGGCCTCGTCCAGCAGGCAGTCGAGGCCGACATGCCCTTGCATCACGCTAGGCGGCTGCAGGAAGTAAGCCTCGGCAATCTTCAGCACCGGCGTGATCTGCGACTCGATGCCGGCTTCACGCGCGACTTCATGGGCCGCTTCAAGCAGTTCCGGCACTTGATCGATGTAGGCACCCACAAAGCGCGCCAGCGTGTCCTGAGCACCCTGCTCCGGCAATTGAATGGAAGGGTGCAGGTGCGGCAGTTGCAGCGCGAGGCGTTTTTGCAGCTGGCCAGTCTGGCCTTCGTGTTGGTGGGCTTGACTCACCTGCTCGCGTACAGCAGCGATGTTCATGACAACTCCAAGGACAAATCGTTTCAAACGGAAGACACTAACTTAGCTGGATATTCAATTAAGTTAAGATCCATTTGTTATAAACGGATGCGCTGCCTGTCGCATCCAGCATATATGGCGCTCCCTGCGTGACCGTTCTCCTTCAATTACATCGGTTTAGAGCCATTGGGCTGTTGATGAAGTTCATTTCATGAAAACCCGGGTGCACTGTGCTAATCGTCCCGGACGGCCTATCAAGACCAATGCAGGCCGTGGCGCCGCGCCGCATGCGCAGTACGCCGGCATGGCGTACCCTAGCGCCTACCCTGTGCGCTGTTCATCGCAGTGATCGTCGACCTCAACCTGTTACCGAGCCTATGACCCGAACCCAGAAAGCCGTCTTCATCATCGCTGCCCTGATCGTCGTGATCATGGGCCTGATCCTCAACAATGTGCTCAACGCCAAGCGCCCACCGAGCGCTACCGAGCTCATCGATGCCGGCATCATCCTGCTGCCGCAAAGCCGGACGGTGGTTGACGTGACCATGACCAACCAGAATGGCCAGCCGGTGCAACTGGATCAGTTGAAAGGCAAGTGGTCGCTGCTGTTCTTTGGCTATACCTACTGCCCGGACATCTGCCCCACCACATTGGCGCAGCTGCGACAGGTAAAGAGTGAACTGCCCAAGCAGGCGCTGGACCGCATGCAGGTAATATTGGTGAGCGTGGACCCCAACCGCGACACGCCGAACCAGCTCAAGCAATACCTGGGTTACTTCGACAAGGACTTCGTGGGGTTGGCCGGTTCCGTGGAAGATACCCAGAAGCTGGCCAATGCGCTTAGCATCCCCTTCGTCCCTGCCGACACCAGCAAGCCCGGTTACACCGTGGACCACAGTGGCAACCTGGCGATCGTTGGCCCGGATGGCCGTCAGCGTGGCTTCATTCGTGCGCCGTTCGACAGCAAGAAGTTGGTGGCCCGCCTGCCCGGCCTGGTCCGGGGCGACTGAGCATCAGGACCTTCGGCGAGCCCGAGCCTCTGGAGCGATAACACAGGCGCATTGCACCTGTGCTTGCGTTACGCTCCAGAGCAACCGCACCCTGGGCCGCCAGGCGACCCAAGGCGGAAGGCTCAGAACGCGGGTACTACAGCGCCTTTGTATTTCTCGGTGATGAACTGCTTCACCTCGGGCGAATGCAGGGCGGCTGCCAGCTTCTTCATGTCTTCACTGTCCTTGTTGTCCGGACGTGCGACGAGGATATTCACGTAAGGCGAATCGCTGCCCTCAATGGTCAGCGCATCCTTTTCCGGGTTCAGCTTGGCTTCCAGCGCATAGTTGGTGTTGATCAGGGCGGCATCGACCTGGGTCAGCACGCGCGGGATGGTGGCCGCTTCAAGTTCGCGGAACTTGATGTTCTTCGGGTTCTCGGCAACGTCTTTCACGGTGGAGAGGATGTTGGTGTTGTCCTTGAGCTTGATGACGCCGGCCTTGTCCAGCAGCAGCAGGGCACGGCCACCGTTGGTGGCATCGTTGGGGATGACCACGGTAGCGCCGGACGGGAGTTCGTCGAGCTTCTTGATCTTGGTGGAATAAACGCCCAGCGGTTCGATGTGTACGCCAGTCACGCTCACAAGGTCGGTGCCCTTGGCCTTGTTGAACTCATCGAGGTAAGGCTGGTGCTGGAAGAAGTTGGCGTCCAGGCGCTTTTCCGCCACCTGCACGTTTGGCTGGATGTAGTCGGTGAATTCCTTCACCTTCAGCTCTACCCCTTCCTTGGCCAGCAGCGGCTTGACCACGTTGAGGATCTCGGCGTGGGGTACCGGCGTAGCGGCGACGGTCAGGGTATCGGCCTGGGCCGAGAAGGCCGCGATGGCGGCAGCGACAGCAAGCAGCTTCTTCATTGATCACTCCTTGTGAGGGCCGCGATGGCCCCCGAACGGGTCGGCCGAGCCGACCCCATTGGGGTTACTTACGGGAAAAATGCACAACCAGCCGGTCGCCGACACTTTGCAGGACCTGCACCAGCACCAGCAACAGCACTACGGTCACGACCATGACGTCGGTCTGGAAGCGCTGGTAGCCGAAGCGAATCGCCAGGTCCCCTAGGCCACCCGCACCCACAACACCGGCCATCGCGGTGTAGGAAACCAGCGTGATGGCCGTGACGGTGATCGCGGCGAAGATCCCTGGCCGGGCCTCGGGCAACAGTGCGCTGGTGATGATCTGGCGCGTGGTGGCACCCATGGACTGCGTGGCTTCGATGATGCCGCGATCCACTTCACGCAGGGCGGTTTCGACCAGGCGGGCGAAGAATGGCGTGGCACCCACCACCAGGGGCGGAATCGCACCCGCCACGCCCAGCGACGTGCCGGTGATCAGCACGGTAATGGGGATCATCACGATCAGCAGGATGATGAACGGCAGCGAACGCAGCACGTTGACCACCAGCGACAGCAAGGCGTACACGCCCTTTTGTTCGAACATCTGGCGCGGACCGCACAGAAACAGCAGCACGCCCAGCGGCAGACCCAGCAGCACGGTGAAGAACAGCGAGCCGAACAGCATGATCAGGGTATCGACGGTTGCCAACCAGATTTCGGCCCAGTCGACATTGGCAAAGAAACTCAAGGCGTCCATCAACGCAGTACCTCCATATGAACATCCGCGGCCTTGAAGCGGGCAAAGGCCGCTTGCATGTCGCCGCCAATCAGGGCGAGCGTGAGCTGACCGTAGGGGACGTCCTTGATGCGGTCGATACGCCCGGCGAGGATGCTGTAGTCCACGCCGGTCTCGCGGGCAACGGTGCCCAGCAGCGGTGCGTAGGTGGCGTCACCCTGGAAGGTCAGGCGTACGATGCGGCCTGGCACATGGGCGAAGTCGTCGCGCTGTTCGCCTTCATCGACGTGATCGTCTTCCTGCACGAAGCGCTTGGTGGTGGGGTGCTGCGGGTGCAGGAACACATCCGCCACCGAGCCTTGCTCGACGATCTGACCGGCGTCCATCACTGCTACCCGGTCGCAGACGCGGCGAATCACGTCCATTTCGTGGGTGATCAGCACGATGGTGAGTTTCAGCTCCCGGTTGATCTCGGCCAGTAGCTGCAGTACCGAGGCAGTGGTCTGCGGGTCCAGGGCGCTGGTCGCCTCATCACACAACAGGATCTTCGGGTTGGTCGACAAGGCACGGGCAATGCCGACGCGCTGCTTCTGACCGCCCGACAACTGCGCAGGGTACTTGCGAGCATGGTCCGACAGACCGACCCGGGCCAGAAGCTCGACCACGCGTTTGTCGATCTCGGCGCGCGACAATTGGCCAGCAAGGGTGAGCGGCAGGGCGACGTTGTCTGCAACGGTCTTGGAAGCCAGCAGGTTGAAATGCTGGAAAATCATGCCGACCTGTTGGCGAAAGCCGCGCAATTGGGTGGCATTGAATGCGGTCACTTCTTCACCGTCGACGATGATCTTGCCGCCGGAAGGCTCTTCCAGGCGATTGATCAGGCGCAGCATGGTGCTCTTGCCGGCCCCGGAATGGCCGATCAGGCCGAACACCTGGCCATCCTCGATCGTCAGAGTCGTGGGATTCAGTGCGGGAATTTCTCTACCGGCAACGCGGTAAGTCTTGTGTACCTGTTGGAACTCGATCACGTAGCGAACCTTGTGGGGCGCATGGAAATTGATTCAGCGGTGGGCTGGGGGCCGCATTTTAGCCTTTTATAACCGCTGTTCTTAGCATTTATTTTGCCTCTGACCAATCTGAACGCTATATGACGACAGCTGGTCATCCCGATGGAACGCTCGCTCCTCTGCCCGAGTCACTAGCTGGACAAGCCCGATCGGGCGCCTGAAGACTGATGAGGAAAGCCAACCATGCCCAGCAAGAACAAGGATGCGCCGAAGCACAGCGAGGCCGCAGGTACCCAGACCCCGGATCGGGCCAATACCAATGCCAAGCTGCAGAGCCTGGAAGCAGACCGCAGCGATGCCACCGGGCAGGCGCTGCGCACTAATCAGGGCGTGCGCATCTCGGACAACCAGAACACCTTGAAGGCCGGCGACCGCGGCCCCTCGCTGCTTGAAGACTTCATCATGCGCGAGAAGATCACCCATTTTGACCATGAGCGCATCCCGGAGCGTATCGTCCACGCACGAGGCACCGGTGCCCACGGTTATTTCCAGAGCTATGGCTGCCACGCCGAACTGACCAAGGCCGGCTTCCTGCAAGACCCGGAAAAGATCACCCCGGTATTCGTACGCTTCTCCACCGTACAGGGGCCGCGCGGCTCCGGCGACACGGTGCGCGACGTGCGCGGCTTTGCCGTGAAGTTCTACACCGATGAGGGCAACTTCGACCTGGTCGGCAACAACATGCCGGTGTTCTTCATCCAGGACGCCATCAAGTTCCCGGACTTCGTACACGCCGTCAAACCCGAGCCGCACAACGAGATCCCTACCGGCGGTTCGGCTCACGACACCTTCTGGGACTTCGTCTCGCTGGTGCCTGAATCGGCGCACATGGTCGTCTGGGCCATGTCCGACCGTGCCATTCCGCGCAGCCTGCGCATGATGGAAGGCTTCGGCGTGCACACCTTCCGCCTGGTCAACGCCGAAGGCGTGGCCCATTTCGTCAAATTCCACTGGAAGCCCAGCGAGGGCGTGCACTCCGTACTGTGGGACGAGGCGCAAAAACTGGCAGGCAAGGACACCGACTATCACCGTCGCGACCTGTGGGAAGCCATCGAAACCGGCGACTACCCGGAATGGGAGCTGGGCGTGCAGATCGTGCCTGAGGCCGACGAGCACAAGTTCGACTTCGACCTGCTGGACCCGACCAAGATCATCCCTGAAGAGCTGGTGCCGGTCACGCCACTGGGCAAGATGGTGCTTAACCGCAACCCGGACAACTTCTTCTCCGAGGTCGAGCAGATCGCATTCTGCCCAGGCCACATCGTACCGGGTATCGACTTTACCAATGACCCGTTGCTGCAGGGGCGCCTGTTCTCCTACACCGATACCCAGATCAGCCGCCTGGGTGGCCCGAACTTCCACCAGATCCCGATCAATCGCCCGGTCGCGCCGAACCACAACAACCAGCGCGACGCGATGCACCAGCATATCGTGCACAAGGGCCGCGCCGCCTACGAGCCCAACTCCATCGATGGTGGTTGGCCGAAGGAAACCCCGCCCGGCCCACGCGATGGCGGTTTCGAGACCTATCAGGAACGCGTCGATGCGCACAAGATTCGCCAGCGCAGCGATTCGTTCGGTGACCATTTCTCCCAGGCGCGCCTGTTCTTCCAGAGCATGAGCCCGACCGAACAGCAGCACATCATCAAGGCCTACAGCTTCGAGTTGGGCAAGGTCGAGCGTGAGCACATCCGCGCCCGCCAGGTGAATGAAATTCTCGCCAACATCGACCTGAAGCTGGCAGCCGCCGTGGCCGAAAACCTGGGCCTGCCAGCCCCTAAAGCCGGTACCGTCAAGGTCAAGGGCAGCCAGTTGGCCGAATCGCCAGCCCTCAGCCAGATGAACCACCCGGGCAAGGTTGGGATCAAGGGTCGCAAGATCGCTGTACTGATCGCCAATGGCGTGGATGCTGCCAGTGTCGACAAGGTGGTCAAGGCTCTTGAGGCGCAGAGTGCTCGCCCCATGCTGCTGGGCCCGACCTCGGCGCCTGTGAAGGCCGCCGACGGTACGCAACTGCCGGTGGATGCGTCGATGGAAGGCATGCCGTCGATCATGTTCGATGGCATCGTCGTACCCGCTGGCAAGGCATCCACCGATGCCATGGCGGCCAGTGGCCTGGCCAAGCACTTCCTGCTTGAGGGCTACAAGCACCTCAAGGCGATGGTGCTGACTCAGGAACTGCTGGCAACGTTGGGTCTGAAGGAAGACAAAGGTCTGCTGACCGGCGACGACCAGAAGGCCATGGACGCGTTCGTCAAGGCAGTGGAAGGGCATCGCGTGTGGGAGCGTGAAGCGGCTGCCGAAGCGGTTCCTGCTTAAGTCACCGGTGTATCAGGGGCTGCCTCGCAGCCCCTGTTCACTGGCTTAGCGCTGGTGGGGAACCAGCACCACCTGAGCAGGCAGCGCGCGCTGGATATCGTGCTTCTGTTTCAGCTCGAAGGTGCTGTCGATCTTGCGAACACGCTTGGCCAATAATGTCTTCAGCCACGGCGCATCCGCGCTGCGTGGCACCTGGAACACCACATCGCAACCATAGTTGACAACGTCGGCGGCAATGTCATCGAGTTGCTGGCGCATGGCTTGGATGTTGGTGGTTTCCAACGCAATGACCGTGCTGGGCGCACTGGGGTCGATCATTCGAGCCCTAGGCTTGGCTTCGGCAGCCTTGAGTGCGGCTTCGGCCTTGGCCAACTCGGCCTTGCGCGCTTGTGAAACGGCATCACCGCCAGTAACCGCCGGAGCCTGTGGCATGAGTGCGCGTGCGCGCGCCAGGGCTGTGACCGCCGCGTTCACGTCACCCTTCTGCAGCATGATCTGACTGCGTTGCAGGTAAGCTTCGGCCAGCTCGCGCTGGTATTGTTCGATGCGGCCGTCGCCAGGCGACTGCGCTTGCAGGGAGACCAGTTGGTCTTCTGCGGTGGCCAGCTCGTTGCTGGCGATATTTTGTTGCAATTGCTGCCATGCATCAGGCTGGGCAGGCGTGCTGGCCTGTTCGACCGGTGCTTGGGAGCACGCGGCGAGGACCAGGGAAAATACGCCAACAAGCAGACAACGGGAGGCAAACGGCTTCATTCCTGCGGCTCTCTATTTGCGCAAAAAGCGAGCAAGTCTACACCCAGGTGCGCACGCTCGAAAACTGGTCTTACAGACCCTTAAGTGCGCCGAAGGTTGCAAGGCAGGCCTTGTAAGCCTTCCGCTCACCGTTTGGGCAGGGCCAGACTCAGCAAGAATAGCACCGCAGCGCACACCACAATGGATGGGCCGGCAGGGGTGTCCTTGAACCATGACAAGGCCAGCCCGCCGCAGACCGCGACTACGCCTATGACGCTGGCGCCTACGGCCATCTGCTCCGGAGAGCGCGCATGCCGTTGTGCAGCTGCCGCCGGAATGATCAATAAAGAAGTGATCAGCAAGACGCCAACGATCTTCATGGCCACCGCAATGACTACGGCAATGAGCAGCATCAGCGCCATGCGCAAGGCTGCAACCGGCAGCCCTTCGACCGTTGCCAGTTCTTCGTGGACGGTGACGGCGAGCAAAGGGCGCCACAAGACGGCGATCAGTACGAGTACCAGGGCGCTACCGCCCAAGATCCAGGCAAGATCGGTCGGGCTGATGGCCAGCAGATCCCCGAACAGGTAAGCCATCAGGTCGATGCGTACGTCGTGCATGAAGCTCAGCACCACCAGGCCCAGGGACAAGGTACTGGGTGCCAGGATACCCAGCAGTGTGTCGGATGCCAGAGGCTGGCGTTGCTGCAAGGTCACCAGCAGAATCGCCAGCAACAGGCAGCCCACGGTGACGGCCAACGTGGGGCTGACATCCAGCACGAAGCCCAGGGCCACGCCCAGCAAGGCGGCATGGGACAGGGTGTCGCCAAAATAGGCCATGCGCCGCCAGACGACGAACGAGCCAAGAGGGCCAGCTACTAGCGCGAGGGACAGACCAGCGAGCAGGGCGTAGAGAAGAAAATCAGCCATGCTTGCAGTGCGCTCCGTGAACATGGGGGGCTGGGGCGACCACCGAACCGTGCAGGTCGTGGCTGTGGTCATGATGATGGTGATAAATGGCCAGGCTCGGTGCGGTCTGGCCGAACAGTTCGACGAATGCCGGGTCACCGCTGACCTGCTCGGGATGACCGGAGCAGCACACATGGCGGTTCAGGCACACCACCTGGTCGGTCGCACTCATGACCAGGTGCAGGTCGTGGGAAACCATCAACACGCCGCAACCCAGGCGGTCACGCAGTCGGGTGATGAGGTTGTACAGCTCGGTCTGCCCTACCACGTCAACGCCTTGGACCGGCTCGTCCAGCACCAGCAACTGCGGCTCTCGCAGCAGTGCACGGGCCAGCAGCACGCGCTGCATTTCACCTCCGGACACCGTCTGGATCGGGCTGTCGATCACGTGCTCGGCGCCGACCTGCTGAAGCGCTGACAAGGCCGCCACGCGATCCACGCCGGGCACCAGGCGCAGAAAGCGCAGCACCGACAACGGCAGCGTGGCGTCGACCTGGATTTTTTGCGGCATGTAGCCAATGCGCAGCCGGGGTTTGCGCCATACCGAGCCGCGGTGTGGCTTGAGCAGCCCCAGCACGGCGCGGACCAACGTGGTCTTGCCCGCCCCATTGGGCCCGATCAGGGTGACGATCTGGCCGGGCGCGACTGCCAGGTCAATGCTGTCGAGCACGGCCTCGCCGCCATAGGTGACGCCGACCTGCTCCAGGCGGATCAGCGCGTCGCTCATGCCGCGTCCTTGCAGTTGCTGCACACGCCCACGACTTCGACGGTCTGGTTCTCGACCGTGAAACCCACGTGCCTGGCGCTGCCGACGATGGCATCGCTGATACTCGCCTGCTCCAGTTCAATGGCGATATGGCACAGTCGGCAAATCAGAAACTGCCCCTGGTGCGAATGCTCGGGATGGCTACAACCGATGAAGGCGTTCAGCGAGGCGATGCGGTGCACAAGGCCGTTTTCCAGGAGGAAGTCCAGCGCGCGGTACACCGTGGGCGGCGCCGCGCGACGACCATCCTGTTCGCTGAGCACCGCCAGAATGTCGTAGGCGCCCAGCGGTTTGTGGCTCTGCCACACCAGCTCCAGTACCCGGCGACGCAGCGCCGTCAGGCGCAGCCCCTGACGGGCGCACAAGGCGTCGGCTTCGGCCAGGGCGCTGTGCACGCAATGGGAATGGTCATGGGGACGGTTGGCCAGCGGCGTAATGGACATGGGCAGCGACGATTCTGGATGGAGACGTTATTATGTTACCTGTTTCTGACGATTCGAGTACCTACCGTGGCCCGATTCCTTACCCTGTTTGTCGCTTTCATCGCATTTTCCGCCCACGCCGACGTGCGTGTGCTGACCAGCATCAAGCCGCTGCAACAGATCGCCGCTGCTGTGCAGGACGGTGTCGGCAGCCCTGAAGTGCTGTTGCCGCCAGGCGCCTCGCCTCACCATTACGCATTGCGTCCCTCGGACGTGCGCAGGGTCGCGGATGCGGATTTGCTGTACTGGATCGGCCCGGACATGGAAGGCTTCCTGCCAAGGGTGCTGGGCAACCGCAGCAAGTCGACCGTCGCGGTACAGTCGCTGCCGGGCATGAAGCTGCGTCACTTCGGTGAAGACAGCCATTCCCATGACGAAGACCATGACGACCATGACCATGACCACCGCCCGGGCAGCCTCGATGCGCACTTGTGGTTGTCTTCGGTGAACGCCCGGGTGATCGCTGGAAAGATGGCCGCCGATCTCGCCAGCGCGGACCCTGCCAATGCCGACCGCTACAAGCGTAACCTGGCGGCGTTCACCCAACGCCTGGACGCGCTCGACGCCCGTATCAAGGCAAGGGTAGCGGGCGTGGCCGGCAAGCCGTATTTCGTGTTCCACGAGGCCTTCGATTATTTCGAAGCTGAATATGGCCTCAAGCATACCGGCGTGTTCAGTGTGGCCTCCGAAGTGCAGCCCGGCGCTCAACACGTGGCCGCCATGCGCAAGCGGCTGCAGGAAGTGGGCAAGACGTGCGTCTTCAGCGAGCCGCCCTTGCGCCCTCGACTGGCCGAAACCCTGACAGCCGGTTTGCCGGTGCGCCTGGCCGAGCTCGATGCGCTTGGCGGCACCGATCCGGTAAATGCGCAAGGCTACGAGCGCTTGCTCGACAAGCTAGGAAGCGACCTGGCGAGCTGCCTGGAGCAGTTGTAATGGTATGAGGTGGCGGCATGCCTGGGTTGAGCGCCGCCTGGGCATTGCCTGATTCCCATGGGCAGGCGCAGGGCCTGCCGACAGGGTTCGGGTCAGAGGGCGAATGGCAGCTTCACGGCCACCTGCTGGCGCTGCGCCAGGCGCACTTCGAATTCGCTTGGGTCGTGGATCATCACGTCCATGCCGGCGAAGGACTCAGCCGCGATCAGGCGAGACAGCCAGAACCGCACGCAGGCAACGCGCAACATCTGCGGCCAGAGTTCAGCTTCGGCTGCTGTGAATGGCCGCAATGCGGCGTAGGCGGCAAGCAAAGCCTGGGCGCGGGGTACATCGATGCCGGCCTGTGCATCCAGGCACCAGTCGTTCAGGGTAATGGCAATGTCGTACAGCATCGGCCCCGAGCAGGCATTGTAGAAGTCGATGACCCCAGACAAGTGGGTGCCTTCGAACATCACGTTGTCGCGGAACAGGTCGGCATGCAGGTTGGCCCGGGGCAATGCCAGGATCTGCGCCTGGTGAGCGGCGATTTCATCCAGCGCCGGTTGCAGCAGGCTGGCCTGCTCGGCGTTCAGGCGCGGCAGCAGTTCGGCCCCGGCGGCCAGCATCCACTCAAGGCCTCGGTCCGTGCGGCGCTCGATGATGTGTTCGCGGGTGGCCAGGTGAATGTGTGCCAGCAGTTCACCGACCTGGGCACAATGCTGGGCATTGGGCGCCTTGATATGTTTGCCCGAGAGCCTGGGTTGCAGCAGCGCCGGCTTGCCGCACAGCTCGCGCAGGCCATGGCCGTCACGGTCACGAATGGCGTAGGGCACTGGCATCCGGGCCGTGTGCAGGGTATCGAGCAACTCGATGAAGAACGGCATGTCCTCGCTGGGCCCGCGCTCGATCAGCGTCAGCACGAACTCCCCCTGTTCGAGGCTGACGAAGAAATTGCTGTTCTCGGTGCCGGCGGCGATACCCTGGAAATCGAGCAGACGACCCAGCTCGTAAGGTGCCAGAAAGGTTTCCAGCTCAGGCCGGGTCACGGGGGTGAAGACTGACATGATGAAAGATTGCCCATGCAGGCACTTCTGGCCGAAGTGCCGGGTTGATGTGAACGGTGCGCGTCAGATTACCACTCGAAGATCTTCCAGGACGGAATCAGCATGTCCGGCTGGTCGGATCGAATGAAATTGCCATCGGAGCCATCGGCGCGTACCAGAAAGTAAGGCTTGCCATGTTTGGGCGTGATCTTGATCGCATACAGGAAGCCGTTTTGGCGATATTCCTGGATGGTCTTGTCGCCTTCCGTGCGAATGGTCACCTCGGGATCGGCCGAGGGCGCGTCATCCGCCGCCAAGGTGACGACGGGCAGACCTGCCATCAGGCAGAGCAGTAACAGGCGATTGAGTGTACGCATGATAACCTAGTCCCTTTGTCGTCAATGATTCTGGCTATTCTAGCGCCGGACCCGTCGAAAAGGTTGATTCTGCTCATGAGCCAAGCGCCCCTCGTCCTCGTGGACGGTTCCTCCTACCTTTATCGCGCCTTCCATGCCCTGCCCCCGCTGACCACGTCCAAGGGCATGCCGACCGGTGCGGTGAAGGGTGTGCTCAACATGCTCAAGAGCCTGCGCAGGCAGTACCCGGACAGCTTGTTCGCCGTGGTGTTCGACGCCAAGGGCGGCACGTTCCGCGACACCCTGTTCGCCGACTACAAGGCCAACCGCCCCAGCATGCCGGACGATCTGCGGGTGCAGATCGAGCCGCTGCATGCCAGCGTCAAGGCCATGGGCTACCCACTGTTGTGCGTCGAGGGCGTCGAGGCTGACGATGTCATCGGTACCTTGGCCCGTAGCAGCGCAGCGCTGAACCGCCCGGTCATCATTTCTACCGGCGACAAGGACATGGCGCAGCTGGTCGACGGGCACATTACCCTGGTCAATACCATGACCGGTAGCGTGCTGGACGTGGCTGGCGTGCACGAGAAATTCGGGGTCGGCCCCGAGCACATCATCGACTTCCTGGCGCTGATGGGCGACAAGGTCGATAACATCCCAGGTGTGCCAGGTGTGGGCGAAAAGACCGCCGTCGGGCTGTTGACCGGGATCGGCGGGGGGCTCAGCGACTTGTACGCGAACCTGGACAAGGTGCCTGCGCTGCCTATTCGTGGCGCCAAGAGCCTGCCCGCCAAGCTTGAAGAGCACCGGGATGCGGCTTTCATGTCCTACGAGCTGGCTACCATCAAGATCGACGTGCCGCTGGACATCGAAGTCGATGCACTGGTGTGCGGCGAACCGGACCGCGAGGCGCTGCTGGCGCTGTACACCGAAATGGAGTTCAAGAGCTGGATTGCCGACCTGCAGCGCGATGCGGCTCGGGAAGGGGATCAACTGCCCCCGGTGGAGGCCCCGGCGGCCATGGTCGAGGCCCGCTATGAAACTATCCTTGACCAAGACCGCTTCGACGCCTGGCTCGAGAAGCTGCGCCAGGCACCGCTGTTCGCGTTCGATACCGAAACCACCGGCCTTGATGCACAGCGCGCCCAGCTGGTAGGGATTTCCTTTGCCGTCGAGCCCCATGAAGCGGCCTACGTCCCTTTGATGCACGACTACGAAGGCGCCCCTGTCCAGTTGGATCGTGAGGCCGTCCTGCTTGCGCTCAAGCCCCTGCTGGAAGATCCGGCAAAAGCCAAGGTGGGCCAGAACGCCAAGTACGACATCAACATCCTTGCCAATGGTTTTCCCGCTATCCAGGTGCGGGGTGTGGCCTATGACACCATGCTCGAATCGTACGTGTTCAACTCGACGGGCACGCGGCATGACATGGACAGCCTGGCGCAAAAGTACCTTGGGCACACCACCATCGCTTTCGAGGACATTGCGGGCAAAGGTGCCAAGCAGCTGACCTTCAACCAGATTCATCTGGACAAGGCTGGCCCCTATGCGGCCGAAGATGCCGACATCACCCTGCGCCTGCACCAGGCGTTGCAGGCGCACATGGCCAAGACGCCCAGTGTGCAGCCGGTGCTCATGGACATCGAAATGCCGCTGGTACCGGTGCTGGCCAAGATCGAGCGCCAGGGCGCGTTGGTCGATGCGGCGCTGTTGCACGTCCAGAGCGGCGAGCTGGGTGTGAAGATGGCCGAGCTGGAGCAGCGGGCCTTCGAACTGGCGGGGGAGGAATTCAACCTGGGTTCGCCCAAGCAGCTGGGCGCGATCCTGTACGACAAGCTGGGCATGCCGGTGATCAGCAAGACGGCCAAGGGCCAGCCATCGACGGCAGAAGCCGTGCTGGACGAGCTGGCCGAACAAGGGTATCCACTGCCTGAAGTGCTGATGCAGTACCGCAGCCTGAGCAAGCTCAAGAGCACCTACACCGACAAGCTGCCAGGGCAGATCAACCCGCGCACGGGTCGAATCCACACGTCGTACCAGCAGGCAGTGGCGGCCACGGGCCGTCTTTCGTCCAGTGACCCGAACCTGCAGAACATTCCGATCCGCACGGCCGAAGGCCGGCGAATCCGCCAGGCCTTCATCGCAAGCCCTGGCTACAAGCTGCTGGCCGCCGACTACTCCCAGATCGAGCTGCGCATCATGGCGCATCTGGCCAAGGACGAAGGCTTGCTGCACGCCTTCCAGAACGATCTGGACGTGCACCGTGCGACGGCAGCGGAAGTATTCGGCGTCGCGCTCGAGCAGGTTACCCATGACCAGCGGCGCAGCGCCAAGGCGATCAACTTCGGGCTGATCTACGGCATGAGCGCTTTTGGCCTGGCCAAGCAGATCGGGGTGGACCGCAAGCAGTCCCAGGACTACATCGATCGTTACTTCACCCGCTATCCAGGGGTGCTGGCCTACATGGAACGTACCCGTGCCCAGGCCGCAGAGCAGGGGTTCGTGGAAACCTTGTTCGGTCGCAGGCTCTACCTGCCTGATATCAACGCCAAGAACCCAGCCTTGCGCCGGGGAGCCGAGCGCACGGCGATCAACGCGCCGATGCAAGGCACGGCCGCCGATATCATCAAGCGCGCCATGGTCAATGTGGAAAACTGGCTGACCGAAAGCGCACTGGATGCGCGGGTGATCCTGCAGGTGCACGACGAACTTGTTCTCGAGGTGCGCGAAGACTTGCTGGACCTGGTGAAAGATGAAATTCGAAAGCATATGAGCCAGGCGGCGCAACTGGATGTGCCGCTGCTGGTCGAGGCCGGTGTAGGCGCGAACTGGGACGAAGCCCACTGATTGCACGGGGCAAAGGGGCGTTGTGTGGCGATTTTCGTTACAGGCGCCCCGGCCTGTATCCATCCGTTTCATGAAACTGTGGCAAATAGTTCCAGGCCCCAGGAACTAAAGCAGTGAACTGCAACTCAGAGTACCTGAATGGCTGGTGAAGCCGTTCGATGCTCCTATGTTGTGTTAAGTGTTGGCAGATATCCGGACCCCGCCCTAGCGGTCCGGGCTTGGACCCCGAACTTCCCCCTCCCCATACGAAGTCCGGGGTTTTTTTTGCCTGAAATTTGCCTGACGCGGGCCTTCGCCCTCAGGCGACAGGCTTGTCTTCGAGCGCCATCCACTCGGCCAGCACGCGGTAGGCGTCTTCAAGGCCCAGGCGCTTGGGGGCCGAGAACAGTTGGATGGTCACGCCTTCGCCCCAGCCTTTCCTGATCTCCGATTGCACCTTGAGCAAGGTGTTCTTGGCGGCGCCGTGGGTGAGCTTGTCGGCCTTGGTCAGCAGGATGTGCATGGGCATGCCGCTGGCCTTGGCCCAATCGAGCATCATTTTGTCGAAGTCCGTCATCGGGTGGCGGACATCCATCATCAAGATCACGCCACGCAGGCATTCGCGGCTGCCCAGGTAAGCTTCCAGGTGGCGCTGCCAGTGCTGCTTGAGGGGGATGGGCACCTTGGCGTAGCCGTAGCCTGGGAGGTCGACCAGGCGGCGTTCGTCATCCAGGCTGAAGAAGTTCAGCAACTGGGTACGGCCGGGTGTTTTCGAGGTACGGGCCAGGCTGGCATGGGTCAGCGTGTTCAGTGCGCTGGATTTGCCGGCGTTGGAGCGGCCGGCGAAGGCCACCTCGTAACCCTGGTCGTCCGGGCATTGTTCGACCTTGGCAGCGCTGAGGGCGAATTTGGCTTTCTGGCACAGGCCGAGGATGGGGTTCTTGACTTGCATGGGATATCCGATGTGGTGATGCCAGCCCCCTGTCGAGCGGGGCCTGGCAAGCGGTGTCGTTTCCGTTTGGGTGGCGGAAGTATATAATGCCCCAGTTTTTGTGTGCTCATTCTCCCGGCTTTGGGGGACGAGCATGGGGTGTCGAACATGAGCTTGCGCATTAGAACGCAGCGCGGCCCCCAACCCTGAACGTCATGGCGCAATACGCAATGGCCGCTTGCTGTCGGTCTGTTCCTGCCGGTTTTCAGCGCACAGGCTACACAGGATTCCGAGGTGTTGTACAACCGCGTGTGTGCGGGGGGTACAGCGAACGCCTGCTCCATGAGCCCAGACGGGCGATCGGGCAACCCGAATCCTGATCTGGCGCAATGCATGAATAGCTCGGCACGGCACAATGCTCAGGGTTTCAAGGCTATGCCGCCGCGTGGATTGTGCATGGACTGCAGTGCCGAGGACTACCGTCTGGTCATCCTTTGGATGAATGGCAGTCCCGATACATAACATTTCACCCCTAGCCGTGTTGGATTAGCTGATGAACAAACTAGTCGTGAGTCTGCTGTTGAGCCTGGGTGTCGCAGGTGCGGCCACTGCTGCGCAGCCCGTCAAAGGCGATGCCGCCGCAGGTCAGGCCAAGACGGCCGTCTGCGGGGCCTGCCACAACCCAGATGGCAATAGCCTGGCACCGAACTTCCCCAAGCTGGCAGGTCAAGGCCAGCGCTACCTCGAAAAACAAATGCACGACATCAAGTCCGGCAAACGCGTCGTGCTGGAGATGACCGGCATGCTGGCCGGCTTCAACGACCAGGACCTGGCCGACATCGCGGCGTATTTCGCCAGCCAGAAAGGCAGCGTGGGTGCAGCCGACCCTGCGCTGGTCGAGCGTGGGCGTGCGCTGTTCAACGGTGGCGACCTGGACAAGGGCATGCCGGCCTGCACGGGCTGCCACTCGCCTGACGGGGCAGGTATCGCACTGGCCGGGTTCCCTCACCTGAGCGGGCAGCATGCCCAATACGTGAGCAAGCAGCTCACCGACTTCCGTGAAGGCAACCGCACCAATGATGGGGATGCCATGACCATGCGCACCATCGCCGGGAAGCTCAGTAACCATGACATCGAGGCCTTGGCCAGCTACATCCAGGGCCTGCATTAATGCCGGGTTAATGTTGCAAGCCAAAGATGAAAGGGCGGCGCGGCTGCCCTTTTTTTTGCCCGCAGCCGTTACACTACAGAACTAGAGCCCTTCCCGGCCTGTCTCAATCCAGGTCGTGCCGTGGCGACCCATGACTGCTCAGGAGTAAAGCATGCGTAAACTGATTCTCAGCGCTGCGCTGGTCGCTGCCAGCGTACTTGGTATGACTTCCGTCCAGGCCGCAGAGCCTGTAGCCGGCAAGGAATATGTCGAGCTGAGCAACCCGGTTCCGGTTTCCGTGCCTGGCAAGATCGAAGTGGTCGAGTTGTTCTGGTATGGCTGCCCGCATTGCTATCACTTCGAGCCTGTCATCAACCCTTGGGTCGACAAGCTGCCCAAGGACGTCAACTTCAAGCGTGTGCCGGCCATGTTCGGCGGCCCTTGGGATGCCCATGGCCAGATGTTCCTGACCCTGGAAGCGATGGGCGTCGAGCACAAGGTGCACGCGGCGGTATTCGACGCCATTCAAAACCAGCGCAAGCGTCTGACAGACCCAGAAGACATGGCCGATTTCCTGGCAACGCAAGGTGTGGACAAGGCCAAGTTCCTGGCTACCTACAACTCCTTCGCCATCAAGGGCCAGGTCAACCAGGCGAAAGAACTGGCCAAGAAATATGAAATCACTGGCGTTCCCAGCATGGTGGTTAACGGTAAGTATCGCTTCGACCTGGGCACCGCTGGTGGGCCTGAGGGCGTCCTCAACGTGGCCGACCAGTTGATCGACAAGGAGCGCGCTGCCAAGTAGGCAGCGCACCCATGCCTCGCCTACGGGCCACGCGCGGCGTTGCCCTGCCCCAGCCGCAGGTCAACGAGCATCACCTGCAAGCCCCCGGTTTGCCGGAAGATGGTCGTCTGCGGCTGCTTAGCTTCAATATCCAGGTAGGCATCAGTACCGAGCGTTATCGGCATTACCTGACGCGCAGCTGGCAGCACCTGTTGCCGCACACTGGCCGGGCCAGCAACTTGCAGAAAATCGGTAAGTTGCTTGGTGACTTCGACCTGGTGGCCCTGCAAGAGGCGGATGGGGGCAGCATGCGCTCGGGCTATGTCAACCAGGTCGAGCATCTGGCCCAACTGGGTGCCTTCCCCTACTGGTACCAACAGCTCAATCGCAACCTTGGGCGCTTCGCCCAGCACAGCAATGGCGTACTGAGCCGTCTGAAGCCTCATCAGCTCGAAGATCACCCACTGCCTGGCCCAGCAGGGCGCGGGGCTATCCTGGTGCGCTTCGGCGAGGGTGAGGACGCGCTGATCGTGGTCATGATGCACCTGGCATTGGGCGCCAAGACCCGCGCACTGCAGCTGGCCTACATCCGCGAACTGATCGGCGGGTACCGCCATCAGGTGTTGATGGGGGACATGAACACCCATGCCACCGACCTGCTCGAGCACTCACCCTTGCGCGACCTTGGCCTGATCGCGCCCCAGGTGGAGGCCACCTTCCCCAGCTGGCGACCACAGCGCTGCCTGGACCACATCCTGCTCAGCCCGAGCCTTACCCTGGAAAGGGTCGAGGTGCTGGCCCAGCCGATTTCCGATCATCTTCCCGTGGCCGTCGAGATCCGATTGCCTGATGCATTGACTGTGGATACGCTGCCGGCCTTGAGCTGAATCAACTGACGCCTCGCTTGCCCTCAAGTGTCCCGGGCGCGCGCCGACAGTGTGTATCAGACAGCCCCAGTTGTATCACCCGTGCGGACACAGGCATGACCGAAGAAGCCGAGCGCTGGAAAGAAAAATACCTGATAAGCATTGAGCAACAGGAGAAGCTCGAACGTCGCTGGGAAGCGCGCCTGGACTTGCTGCGTCGAGGCCTGGTTCGCAGTACGTTGGCCGCCGAGGGCAGCGACAAGGTCGTCGACCAGTGCATGAAGGAAATGCGCGAGGTCATTCGCAGTGACAACATGGACGCCGGGCTCGCCGGCCTGATCCCCCGTCTTGAAAAAGCCGTACTGGAGTCTGAACAGCGCCGCGAAACCCGCATGCACCAAGTGGGCGATGCGCTGACGGCGCTGGTCGATCAGTTGCAAGGCCTGCCGTTGAGCAGCGATGTCTCAAGGCCGTTGAAGAAGCTTGCCAAGCGGCTGGAGGCCGGCGTTACCCAGTCTCGTGATCTGCCGCCACTGCTGGGGGAACTCAGTGGTCTGCAAGGGCGTGCGTTGGCCGCGCTGGACAGGCCCGAAGGCGGATCGCGGGGCGGCTTTCTGCAGCGATTGTTCAAAGGCCGCGATGAACCGGCGCCTGTCGAGGCCGCCAGCGAGCAGGTGACGGGCCCCGCCCCTGTTGCCGCCCAACCCCTGGTACAGGAAGCATCTCTTCTGCCTCAACACGATGGGCATGAACATAACGATGCGTCCCCGTCGCTGGTCGAGTCTGAACACGTGCCGGATGTCGAGCCGCCACCCATTCCCCCGGCACCTCCCATGGCGATGGATACGCCATTGCGAACTGGGGGGGATGATGACCCGACCCCTTTGACCGATGTGCCGTTGGCTGATCAAGACGCCTATGCGCTGCCCTACGCAGTCGAGCCGCCCTACAGCCAGGTTGCCGCCCATATCGAGCAGACGCTGCTCGGTCTATTGGATGACCTGAGCCTGCCAGATCGCCACAAGGCCCAGGCGCAGGCGATGCGCGAACGGGTGGCGCGCGGTATGAACTGGTACGAGTTGATTCCTGTACTGGATGATCTTGCCGTGTTGCTGCTGGCGATCACCGACAGTGGCCAGCATGAGTTCGAAACCTATCTGCAATTGCTCAATGAACGGCTCGAAGGTTTCCACGGCCACTTGCAGGCCGCCAGTGCCGGTCACGCCGACAACAGCAGTGCAGCACGCCAGCTGGACACTCAATTGCGTGAACAGGTGGACGGGCTGCAAACCGACATGCAGGGCGCCGCAGACGTATCGAGCTTGAAGCACCTGCTCGAAAGCCGGCTCGAGGGCTTGCTGATGACAATGGACCAGCACCAGCACGAGCGCGACCGCCGCGAGCAGGCGCTGGCTGGGCGCCTGCAGGGCCTGTCCGAGCGCGTGGCCAGCATGGAGCAGGAAGCGTTGGGTTATCGTGAGCACCTGGAGGAGCAGCGGCAAAAGGCGTTGCTCGACCCACTGACCGGCCTGCCCAATCGTGCGGCCTGGAGCGAACAGGTAGAGCGCGAAATGCAGCGCTGGCAGGAAAACGGCGGCGACCTGGCCATGGCGATTCTGGACCTGGATCATTTCAAGCAGATCAACGATGGCTATGGGCATCTGGCCGGCGACAAGGTACTGAAGATCGTGGCCGATCAGTTGCACAAACGGCTGCGGGGCCAGGATTTCATTGCCCGCTTCGGGGGCGAGGAGTTCGTGTTGCTGCTGCCCGACACCTCGCCGGCAGACGCATTGCAGGTCGTCGAAACGATGCGCCTTGCCGTAGAGGCCTGCCCGTTTCACTTCAAGGGAGAGCGGGTGGTAGTGTCCACGTCCATCGGCCTGAGCGCCTTCAGGCCCGGTGAGGTGGCCGATCAGGTGCTCAAGCGTGCTGACGCAGCGCTTTACCGTGCCAAGCAACGGGGGCGCAATTGCGTGGAGCAGCACTGACCGGGGGCCTGGCAAGGGCGAGCGCAGATGCGGGTAGACCGTTATACTGTAGCGCTCATTCGCTGAGGCCACTGCCGTGCTTTCCACGCTGAAAAAAACACTGATCACCCTGCTGCTGCTGACTGTCGCCGGTTGTTCGACGGGCTTGCGCATTGACCGCAGCCACCCGTCAGCCAACCACGACAACCGCATTCAGTTCGTGGTGCTGCACTATACCAATGCTTCGCTGGAGCGCTCGTTGGCGTTGCTGACCCACGGCGAGGTCAGCAGCCACTACCTGATCGGTGATGGCCCCGCCACTGTCTACCAGTTGGTGGATGAAAGCAGGCGAGCCTGGCACGCTGGCGATAGCCAGTGGCAGGGCAGAACCTGGTTGAACTCATCGTCCATCGGCATCGAGATCGTCAATGCTGGCTTTACCGATACGCCTGCCGGGCGGGTATGGCACCCCTACAGCGAAGCGCAGATCCAGTCGCTGATCGCGCTGCTCAAGGACATCGTCAAGCGTAACGGCATCGAGCCACGGCACATCATTGGCCACAGCGACATCGCGCCACTGCGCAAGCAGGACCCCGGCCCGCTGTTCCCGTGGAAACGCCTGGCCGACGCCGGCCTGGGCGTTTGGCCTGACGCCTCTGCCGTGGCTCGCCAGCAGGCCTATTTTGAGGTCAATCCCCCTACGATTGGGTGGTACCAGCAGGCCCTTGCCCGGTTTGGCTATGCCATCGAGCAGACGGGCGTGCTCGATGTGCAGACACGGCACGTGATCGCGGCGTTCCAGATGCGCTTTCGACCTCAACGCTTCGACGGCCAGCCCGATGCGCAGACGGCCGCCATGCTCGAGGTGCTCAACCGCATGCCGTAAAGCGTTGACGGCTGGCAGTTTGGTCCTCGCCCAAGCGAAGCGCTAAACGGCAAAGGTAATTGTCCATTGAGTTGCTATACCTTGGTAATCAACTGGATGCCTTCGATGCCTGATCGCCTGACGGCCTTGCGCCAATTTTTCTACCGTCCCTGGATGCTTGCCGCTTTGGCGGCAATCGCCAGTGCCGCCTTGTTGCTGACCGCCAGCATCGCCATTGCGTTGCAGCAGATGAAACAAAGTGAAAGCGAACAGATGAATGCTCAGGGCGAGCGTTTTCTGGAGCGACTCGAGCAGGTGTTCGGGCAGTTGCGCGAAGGCGTGGACTTGTTGGAGACGCAGCCTTTGCGTGGCTGCGGCCCCGCCATGCTGACGGCCTTGCAGCAGATCGGGTTGAGTTCACGGTTCATCTACGAGGCGGCCTATGTGGACGGTGATGTCGCGTGCTCGAACCGAGGTGACGAGCGGGCTTTCGTGCCGCTGCGCCCGCCAGACATCAAGGGGCCGGTCTACAGCTATTGGCTCAATACCACCACCGAGCCCGACGAAAACCTTGCCGCGCTGATGCTGGGGCGTGGCCGGTTTCTGGTGTCAACGTCCCGCGGGCACCTGACCGATGTGGTGGATTTGCCCCCGGGCGGCAGCTTGTTGGTCGTGCTGGATAACGGTGCCCGGGCGATCCCGGTGCTGGGCCCGCCCCAAGTGTGGCCACCGCCTTCTGTGTGGTCGACCAGCCACAAAACGCTGCTGGAGTTCAGCGACCGTCTGATCTATCGCATGCCCACCAAGTCTCCTGATTACCAGTTGGTTCTGATCGCACCACGCGCAAGTCTCCCCCTGCGCATGAATGGCGCCCTGTGGCTGCTGTTTCCAGGCAGCGTACTGGGTGCTTGTTGCATCGGCTGGCTGGTCTTGCAGTTGGCGCAACAGCGACGCTCCATGAGCTCGGAGCTGCAGCAGGCGCTGAGTCGTGGCCAGTTGCAAGTGCTTTACCAGCCGATTTTCGAGCTCGACAGCAGGCGCTGTGTGGGAGCCGAGGCATTGGTGCGTTGGCGTCGGCCCGATGGCACCTTGACCAGCCCTGAGCTGTTCATCCCGCTGGCCGAAAATACCGGGCAGATCCGTGAGATCACCGACTTCGTCCTGCGACGCGTCCTCGAGCAACTCGGCCCGCTGTTGCGCTCACGGCCCATGCTGTACATCTCGGTGAACCTGGCAGCGTGCGACGTGATGGTTCCGCGTGTTGGGGAAGTGGCGGCGCGCTTGCTGGCGCTGCACCGGGTGGCCCCTAGGCAGATCGCCTTCGAGGTGACCGAGCGCGGCCTGATCGATGTGGTGGTGGCGCGCGAAAACCTGCAAGCACTGCGCGCCCAGGGCCATCAGGTGCTGATCGACGATTTCGGTACGGGCTACTGCAGCCTGGCCTATCTCCAGACCTTGCCCGTGGATTGCCTGAAAATCGACAAGGCATTCATCGATGCGCTGGGCCACGATGCCGCCAGCAGCGGCGTGGCACCGCATATCATCCGCATGGCCCACGACCTGCATCTACGGGTGATCGCCGAAGGTATCGAGCGTGAAGACCAGGCACTGCTGCTGCTTGGGGAGGGCGTTAAGTACGGCCAGGGCTGGCTGTTCGCCAAGGCCCTGACGGCCCGTCAGTTCGCCGAGCTGGTCACGCGGGATAAATTGCCACGGGGCAGACAGGCCTGACGCGCCTTGCGAGCATCAGACCGGCAGGGCCAGGTAGAACTGGGTACCTTCACCCGGTCGCGAGAAGACGCCCATGCGCCCACCGTGCAACTGCACGATTTCCTTGCACAAGGCCAGTCCCAGGCCGGCTCCACCTTTCTTGCGCCCTACTTGCACGAACGGCTCGAAGATACGGGCCTGCTGGCCATAGGCGATACCCTCGCCCGTGTCCTCGACACTGATGATCACGCGTTCGGCATGGCGCCGCGCATGCAGGCGGATGCGCCCGCCCTGTGGGGTATGCCTGACCGCGTTGTGCAGCAGGTTGTCCAACACACGGTCGAGCTGGGCAACGTCAGCCTGAATGCGTGGCAATGGCGGTTCAAGGGCCAGGACCAGTTCGATCTGCTTCTGGCCCGCCTGGTCGGCGAAGCGTAATTGCGCCCGCTCCAGCAGTTCATCGACGGCGCAGGGCGCCAGGTCGAGCTTTTGCAGGCCGCTTTGATAGCGGCTGAAGTTGAGCAGGTCATTGATCAACTGGGTCAGGCGCTGCATTTCTTCGCCGATGGTTTCCAGCAGATCGTACTCACGCGCTTCTTCGGGAAACTTGACCCGTTCGCGCAGCAGGCCGAACGCCATGTGCATACCGGTGACAGGCGTGCGCAGCTCGTGGGAGGCGCGTAGCACGAACTCGCTGCGCACCCGCTCGAAGGCACGCTGTTCTGTCACGTCGTGAAGCACCATCACAGCGCCCAGGATCGGGCCTTGGGGATGGCTGACGGGCGTCAGGCTATAGGTCAGCAGGCGCGTTTCCTCGTCAACATCGATGTGAAGGTCGTCCGGTTGCCGGTCCAGACTGCCGCCGCGCAGCACCTGGCACAGTTGCTGTTCCAGCTCAGGTCGTTCCAGGGCTTCGGCCAGGCTGCTGCCAACACGGCTGTCGTTCCAGCCCAGTTGGCGTTGAGCAACCGGGTTCAAGTGCTCAAGCAAGCCCTGTCGATCGATGATCAGCAGGCCATCATCGATACTGTCGAGCACGGCTTGCAGCCGCTGCTGCCCGGCGAGCAATTCGTCGACATTGGTGGCCTGGTGCTTGCGCAGGGCGTCGGCCATGATCCCGAAGCGACGCGTGAGCTGGTTCAGCTCGCTGGCTTGAGTGATAGGGAGCGTGACATCGAAATTGCCCTTGCCGAGCTGATCGGCTGCCTTGGCCAGGGCCTCGATGGGCTGCCCGAATCGGCGGGCAATGTTGTGGGCAGTGATAAAGCCCAGAACCAGAACCACCAGGCCCATCAAGCCCAGCACGCCGCCGACCAGCAAGGCGCGGGCACGGCTTTGTTCTTCGCTGCGAGCGATGTTGGCCAGCGCTTGTTTGTGGGAATCGATCAGGTCGGTGCGCACTTGATTGAATGCGGCGCCCAGTGGCTGGTCCACGGCCAGGCTGCGCGAAGGCGCCGGGGTTGCGTGGTAAGCCTCGAGAAATGCCTGGTAGTGGTCGCGGGCTTCGCTGAACCCAGGCCGCTGGCCACCGTCGGCCAGGCTTTGGTCGAGCAGGCGTTGGAAATTGTCTTGCAGTGCTTGCAACTGATCGGGAGCCGTGTCCGTATCCAGCAGCAGGATGAGTTGCTCACCGAGGTTCTGGCGTAGCTTCAACCCCACATCCAGCGAGTGATTGGTGTCGCGAACCAGCGCCTGTTGGGCCGAAGCCATTTGCAGGACGCTTACCAAGCCAAGCAGCAGCCCCAGCAGGGCGACCGTGACCAGCGCCGAGATGCTGAGAAAGAGCCGCGTGCGCAGCTTCATGGTCGGCCACTTCACAGGTTGTACTGCTTACGCTTGCGATACAGGGTCGACGCGTCGATCCCGAGGGTCTTGGCGGCTTGGTCAAGCGTGTCGCTGGCAGCCAGCACGGCGCCGATATGCGCGCGCTCAAGCTCATCCAGGCTCAAGGCGGCACCTACACGCGGCGCGTTGCTTGCCGGTTGCTCGCCCATGCCCAGATGGCTGATCTCGACCTTTTCCTGGGGACAGATGATGCTGGCCCGCTCGATCACGTTACGCAATTCGCGAATGTTGCCCGGCCAGCGGTAATTGAGCAGCGCTGCGCGTGCCTCGTCGCTGAAGCCGCGGGCTGGCCTTGAGTATTCCTTGACGAAGCGGGCCAGGAAGCGGTCGGCGAGCGTGAGGATGTCTTCACTGCGCTCGCGCAGGGGCGGCAGGTGCAAGGTGATGACGTTCAGGCGGTAGAGCAAGTCTTCGCGGAAACGGCCCTCGCGCACCATTTCCTCAAGGTTGAGGTTGGTGGCGGCGAGGATGCGCACATCGGCCCGGCGGGTGACGGGGTCGCCAACACGCTCATATTCCTTGTCCTGGATGAAGCGCAGCAACTTGGGTTGCAGGGTCAGGGGGAAGTCACCGATTTCATCGAGGAACAACGTACCGCCGTCCGCCTGGTTGACGCGGCCAAGGGTGCTCTCGCTGGCGCCGGTAAAGGCCCCTCGCGTGTGGCCGAACAGTTCGCTTTCCATCAGCTCGGCATTGAGCGACGGGCAGTTGATGGTCACGCAGGCCTTGCGCGCACGCTTGCTCCAGCCGTGGATGGCGCGGGCCAGCTCACCTTTACCGGTCCCGGACTCGCCCAGGATCAGGATATTGGCATCTGTGGTTGCTACCTGGCGGGCTGTTTCCAGTACGACCATCATGGCCGGGCTGTGGGAGTCCAGGCCATCCTTGGGCTTGCGCACTTCGCCTTCCAGGGCTTCCAGGCGGGCGGAAAGCTGGCGTACCTCCAGTTGCTTGGCTGTGGCCAGGCGCAACTGGTCAGGACTGCAAGGCTTGACCAGGTAGTCGGCGGCACCGGCTTGAATGGCATCGACCGCCGTGTCGATAGCGGAGTGGGCGGTCACGATGACCACGCGCATCCACGGTGCCTGAACACGCATCTGGGCCAGCACGTCCAGGCCATTGTCCTCGCCAAGGCGCAGGTCGAGGAAGCACAGGTCGAACACCTGGCGCTGCAGCAGGCTCTCCGCCTGGGTGGCGCTGTTGGCGGTCGCCACGCTGTAGCCCTCGTCTTCCAGGCAGTAGCGGAAGGTGCGCAGGATCGCGGACTCGTCATCCACCAGCAGAATGCGGCCTTGCTTGTCCTGGGCTGATTCCATGTACCTGCGCTCCTTTGGGAAATATCTTGGTTTAGTGTGGGAAAAATCGGGCAAGTTGCATGGTCAATTCTGAAGGATTCTGCCCTTTGCACGCCAGCGGGTCGACCAAGAAGCTTGAATGCCCCGTGGGGCCGGCAATTTGCTTAGAGAGAGTGGTTGGCACATTGGTTGCGAAGAGTTTCAGATTTTGCCTACAAAAGGAGACTACGACATGCCTTTCCCCTTTCGCGCGCTTGCGCTAGCGGTCAGTTTGCTGCCCTTCACCGCTGTGGCCAGTGACGATCCTGTCCACAATGCTCGGCTGGAAGGTTCGCTGCAGACGGCAGTGTCCTTGAATCGGATCCTCAACCCTTACCGAATCACCGTTAAGGTCGATGGCGCGTCGGCGCGTTTGGCTGGGGAGGTCGAGAATGAGGTTGAGCGACGTTTGGTCGAGGAAGTGGCCTTGGCCACTTCAGGTATCGAGAAGGTCGACAATCAGGTGCAGGTCAATCCTGAGCTGGTCGAGCGTCCACTGGCGTTGCGCGCTTATGCCCAGCGCACGGAGGACGTGACGCTTACGGCAGTCATACGGTCACGGCTGTTGTGGAGCCGCCTGACTGAGAAGGCACCCATAGAGGTACAAAGTGACAGCGGTGTCGTCACGCTCCGGGGGCGGGTAGACAACCCCGAGGCAAAGGAGCTTGCGGGCGTCGTGGCGCGTACGACCGAGGGAGTGTACCTGGTCAACAACCTGATCAGCCTTGACACCGCAGCCATGATCAAAGCCAAAGACCAGCCTGTGGATGCCCCGACCGGACCGCAGCCAAGCGATGCCTGGATCGTCGATAAGGTCCAAAGCAGTTACAGCTTCAGCCGCAACCTTGACGGGCTGAATCTGAAGGTGGTGAGCCAGGATGGCTTGGTCAGACTCTCCGGCGAAGTCGTCAGCCCGGAGCAGAAGAATATCGCGACAGACATCGCCAGACAGATCATTGGTGTGCGTGGGGTCGATGCCGACATGCTCAAGGTGGCAACCAAGGTTGAAGGGTGATCGTGCATTTCGCACGGCCCCCCAGGGGGCATCGTGCAGGATACGTGGTAGGTCCTAATGGTTCAATCTTTTAAATTGTTGAAAAATAAGGATATTTTCTAATTTCAAAGCTGGCACGCAGGCTGCAATTACTTGTTCAAGTCTGGACAAAAATTACAGCAGGAGAAGCCGGTATGAACCGCCCATCTGTCAACCGTTTGCACGTTACCGCCCTGCCACTGCGTCAGATCATGTCGCTTGGCATCGCGGTCATGCTGACTTTGGCAGCAGGGCTGTTCTACTACAGCGTGCAAACGGCCCGCCTGGCCGACCAAGTGGCGGCGCAAACCGCCCTGCTGTCGCAGATCCAGAACACCCGCGCCAGTAACCTCGTACAAGCAGCCGAGCCGCTGCCATCGAAGGGTAAGGCCGAGTCCCCTGCAACCGTTGAACATGTCGTACCACAGGACCGTTGGGTGTTCTGATCACCCTGCTTTTGAAAACAAAGGAGAATCACCATGCTGAGCTGGGCTATCACTTTCCTCATCATCGCCATCGTCGCTGCAGTTCTGGGCTTTGGTGGTATCGCTGGCGCTGCAACGGGTATCGCCAAGATCCTGTTCATCGTCTTCCTGGTTCTTTTCGTTGCCTCGTTCTTCTTTGGACGCGGTCGCAGATGAGCAGGCTGTTACGCAATGCCGTAGCTGGCGTTCTGATGATGAGCGCCACTGCAGCAGCGTTGGCGGCCAATGATGGCCAGCTACGCGTCGATCAATTGCTGGGTAGCGACGCCGAGTACCGGGAATCCTGGCAGGACGCCGTCAAAGGCGAGGAACGCCTGCCCGATTGGGTGTTGAACCTGACGGGGAGCTCGCCTCAGCAGATGTCGGCGGTCACGGAAGACGGCGATAAATACCTCGTGGGCCCGCTCTGCGAAGCTGCGGACAAATGCACTTACAAGCGTTTGATCGTGGCATTCAGCTGGGACAAGGATGACGCCTACGGGATGCTGGTGGAGGTACCGGAAGGCCTGCCCAGCGACAAGTCGCCTACCCGCCATGCGCAGTACCGGTGGCTTGGCAAACCGGACGATGGCATGAAAGCCATGCTTCAGGAGCAACTCAAGCGGGACCCGAACTGGTACTGAGTCGCAAGACCGGTGTGGTTCAGGTTCGGCACTGTCATGAAATAGAAGCTGAACGGCCGTAGGCTTGCAGCCTTCTATGATGCGCCGCTCCGAGGAGGAGCAGCTCATGACCAAGGGGCCGGGCTGTTCTGATCGCTACAGGATTGGAGTGGCCTAGGGGTACAGGGAGTGCCTCCACCTGTTGGGCCGGGTCAGGCAAGGCAGAATCGGAAGTTCCAGGTCAGTAGAGCCCTGAACGATCTTCAGGGTGGAGCTGGCTTCCGAGGAGCCATCCAGATGGCAGTGCGCGATGCACGAAATCCATCTGGGGACACATTTTGTCTCAACCGCGCGTCTTTTTTTTCGTGAGCTGTGCTATCTATATCAGCTGCGTTTGAAGCATTCGGATTGTCGAACAAACCAATGTTTCCTACGTTTCTTTGCGACTATTTCAGCCGCCATATGGCGTTTATGTCTTGTTCGGGATTCCGAACAGCGCCTCGCAGGACCCCTATACCCTTGCAGATGCCCGTAGTTTCCCATGCTCAATCGGTATGGGCTATGCGTTTCCGGCATTAGATTTCCCTTCTTCCCATCGCAATAGTTGCGGCCTTTTTCGCCGACCGAGCCCTGCGCTCGTCTGCGCTGTCCTTACAACACGTCGCTAATCGGCGAATTCACTCCGGGCTTGTGTCCATCTGCTGTCCGGTAGCCGTTAGTCGACATGACCACTACAACAAAGGGTAAAGACATGAAGAAGGCAAAACTGAGCCTCGCCTGGCAGATCGTCATAGGTCTGGTACTGGGCGTTGCAATCGGCGCGCTCCTGAACCACTTCAGTGCAGAAAAGGCCTGGTGGATCAGCAACGTCCTTCAGCCTGCTGGTGATATCTTCATTCGCCTGATCAAGATGATCGTGGTCCCGATCGTGATCTCGTCGCTGATCGTGGGTATCGCTGGGGTTGGCGATGCCAAGAAGCTTGGCAGTATTGGCCTGAAGACTATTCTTTACTTCGAGGTCGTCACGACCATCGCCATTGTCGTGGGCCTGGTGCTTGCCAACCTGTTCCATCCGGGCGCGGGTATCGACATGAGCACCCTCGGTACTGTGGACATCTCCAAGTACCAGGCGACCGCCGCCGAGGTGCAGCATGAGCATGCCTTCATCGAGACCCTGCTCAATCTGATCCCGTCGAATATCTTCGCGGCGCTGATGCGCGGTGAAATGTTGCCGATCATCTTCTTCTCGGTCATGTTCGGCCTTGGCCTATCGAGCCTGCAAGCCGAGCTGCGCGACCCTCTGGTACGCACCTTCCAGGCCGTATCGGAGACTATGTTCAAAGTCACTCACATGATCATGAAGTACGCGCCGATCGGTGTGTTCGCGCTGATCGCGGTGACCGTTGCCAACTTTGGTTTCAGCTCGTTGCTGCCACTGGCCAAGCTGGTGCTGCTGGTGTATTTCGCTATCGCCTTCTTCGCCTTCATGGTGTTGGGGCTGGTAGCGCGCCTGTTCGGTTTCTCGGTGATCAAGATCATGCGCATCATGAAAGATGAGCTGATCCTGGCCTACTCCACCTCAAGCTCGGAAACCGTCCTGCCACGGGTTATCGAAAAGATGGAGAAGTACGGCGCGCCCAAATCGATCTGCTCGTTCGTGGTACCCACCGGCTACTCGTTCAACCTCGACGGCTCCACCCTGTACCAGAGCATCGCGGCCATCTTCATCGCCCAGCTCTACGGTATCGACCTGTCGTGGAGCCAGCAGTTGCTGCTGGTGCTGACCTTGATGGTGACCTCCAAAGGCATCGCCGGGGTACCAGGCGTTTCGTTCGTGGTGCTGCTGGCCACCCTGGGTAGCGTGGGTATCCCACTGGAAGGCCTGGCGTTCATTGCCGGTGTCGACCGCATCATGGACATGGCGCGCACGGCACTCAACGTGATCGGCAATGCCCTGGCGGCGCTGGTCATCTCCCGCTGGGAAGGCATGTACGACGCGGCCAAGGGCGAGCTGTACTACGCTTCGCTGATCGCCGAGAAGCCTGAAACTGCCATGGTGGGTGAAGCAGCCAAACGCTGAGGCCAAACCTGTTGGACCCAAAGCCCCGACCCGTCGGGGCTTTTTGTCGTCTGCGGCATCCACACTCACGGCGAACCGCAGCCAGGGCGGTGTTCGATACGTTATGATTCGGGCATTTTCGGGGAGGTACGTGGATGCTCAACGGCTTGTGGCTCGGCTTTTTCCTGGTAGCGGCCATATCTGCCATGGCTCAATGGCTGGTGGGTGGCAACGCCGGCATCTTCGCGGCCATGGTCGAAAGCATCTTCGCCATGGCGAAGCTGTCGGTCGAGGTCATGGTATTGCTGTTCGGCACCCTGACCCTATGGCTGGGCTTTCTGAAGATCGCCGAGCAGGCAGGTATCGTCGAGTGGCTGGCCAAGGTACTGGGCCCCTTGTTCGCACGGCTGATGCCCGAAGTGCCGCCTGGGCACCCTGCGCTAGGGCTGATCACCATGAACTTTGCGGCCAATGGCCTGGGCCTGGACAATGCTGCTACCCCTATCGGCCTGAAGGCCATGCGTGCCCTGCAGACGCTCAACCCCAGCAGCACCACGGCCAGCAACGCGCAGATCCTGTTCCTGGTACTCAATGCGTCTTCCTTGACCCTGCTCCCTGTGACGGTCTTCATGTACCGGGCCCAGCAAGGCGCGCCCGACCCAACCATGGTGTTCCTGCCTATCCTGCTGGCCACCAGTGTGTCGACGCTGGTCGGGCTGCTGTCGGTCGCGGTGATGCAGCGTTTGCGGCTATGGGACCCTGTGGTGCTGGCGTACCTGGTACCCGGCGCGTTGCTGCTGGGGGGCTTCATGGCCTTTCTCGGCACACTGTCGGCAGCCGCGCTGGCCAGCTTGTCCTCGATCCTGGGCAACCTCACGCTGTTCGGGGTGATCATCGTCTTCTTGATCATCGGCGCGCTCAAGCGGGTCCAGGTCTACGAAGCATTCGTCGAAGGGGCGAAGGAAGGCTTCGACGTTGCCAAAAGCCTGCTGCCCTACCTGGTGGCGATGCTGGTAGCGGTCGGTGTACTGCGCGCATCCGGGGCGCTTGAGGTGGCGTTGGACGGTATCCGCCATGCGGTGAACTGGATGGGCCTGGATACGCGCTTTGTCGAAGGGCTGCCAACTGCCCTGGTCAAGCCGTTTTCCGGCAGTGCTGCACGGGCAATGCTGATCGAGACCATGCAGGCCCAGGGTGTGGACAGCTTCCCTGCCTTGGTCGCAGCGACCATCCAGGGCAGTACCGAAACCACGTTCTACGTCCTGGCCGTGTACTTCGGCGCCGTGGGCATTCAACGGGTGCGCCATGCCGTGGGGTGTGCACTGTTGGCCGAGTTTTCCGGTGTGGTGGCAGCGATCTGCGTTTGCTACTGGTTCTTCGGCTGACCGGCGTTTCTGGCGCTACACGATGCGCCGCTCATGAAGCGGCGGCATCCTCGACTACCTTGAAGCGCAGTACACCGATCACCTGGCCATCCTCAGTCAGTACCCTCACCTGCCAGCGCCCTACCGGGTTGGGCGGGAAGTTCTGCTTGTGGGTCCAGGCTCGGTAGCCTTCCTTGCGCCCACCGTGAATATCCAGGGCGATACGGTCCACTTCCTGCCCGTCTTTCTGCCACACGTGGTAGATCCGCTCATTCAGGCCGCGCGGCGCATTGATGGCGGTGTAGGCGTACAGGCCGCTGCTGCGAATACGGCTGGCAGCGATTTTATCCAGTGAATCTCCCGGCTCACGGTTGATGACCTCGGTGCTCACGGCGACTTCGGTCATCCACAAGGTGGCCGGCGGCACCCAGGAGCGCAACAACCAACCCCCGCCACCGACGGCCAGCGTGATCACCACCAAGGCGACACCGCGTCGCCAGTTGCTGACCGGGAAACTGCTGACCAGGCTCGGGAAGGACAAGGCCATGGCGATGATCAGGGCCAGCTTGAAGCTTTGCGCAGTGGTGAGGTGAAGGATGATCGGCAGGGCGGTCAACAAGGCGGCGAACAGGGTCAGGGTGTGAAGCGCCATGAACAGCCAGCGCCGCGGCGCGAGCCAGCGGTAGTACAACGGGTCGATGATCGAGACCAGTCCGGCGGCGCCCAGCAAGCCTGTAAAGATCGACTGGCCGCTGTTCCAGGTGGTGGTGATGAAGAAAAACGGCAGTACGAAGAACAGGGATTCCTGATGGATCATCTGCGTGGCATAGCGCAACAGCGGCTGGGGTATTTCACGCTTGAAGGTACGCGTGAACAGGCGGGTGAGCGTGCTTTCGAGCATCAGCCAGACCCAGCTGACCAGCAGCAGGACGGCGATCCAGCTGGCGAGGCCCGCCTGCCGGTCGACCAGGATGAAACTGCCTACACCTGATAGAAAACCGCCCAAGGCAATGACGCCCGGGTAGCGTTTGAGCAGTTCGATGATGCGCTGGGCGATCTTAGGTATTGGGGGCATGGGGCTGCAATGCTTGGAGTGGCTAGGAGGCGGCCCTTGCATGCACGACGCGGGCATTGAAAGGATACCGCCGTTTCACATGTGCCGAGTAGCACCGCTTGGCTTGTCAGGGGCCTGTCGACGCCAGCGCAGAAGGCATGCGGCGAGCAGCAACCCTGCCAGCAGGAACGACAGGCCATAGAGCTCGTCGTACCCGAGCAGCGGTTTTTCGATACGAATGTAGCCTTCATGGGCGAGCAACTGCTCGAGCGCCTGGTTGGCTTGCTCCAGGGTCACGCGCTGCAACTGACGCACAGGGCTGGCGAAGCGGCCGTCGGTGTAGTCGTTCAGTGCGCCCCAGTAGTAATCGGCAAGGGCACTGTTGCCCTGGGTTGCCCAACTTTCCTTGGCGATGCTCGCTTGCTTGATGCGGGCAAAGGTGTCCGGGTCCAGGCCCTGCTCGCGCAAGTGATCGAACAAGCGCCGCATGACCTCGATCGCCCTTCCTATATCATCGCGCTCAAGGTCGGCGTTGAGGCTGAGCAGGCCGGTATCACCGAAGCTCTCGCGCTGGACCGAGGGGCCATAGGACAGGCCATTGCGCAGGCGCAGCTGGTCATATACTGCCCAGTCCAGATAACGGGAGAGCAGATCCAGGGTGGCCTGGTGGTCGTTGTCCAGCACCGGCTCGATGAACAGCCAGTGGAGTTTGGCCGTGTCGCCCAGCCAGCCGTGCATCAGGTCGCGCCGTTGCTTGGCCTCTTGGCTGATCGATTCCAGGTCGCGGCGGTCTTCCGGCTCGGTGGCCGGGAGTTCGCCGAGGGTTCTTTCCAGGTAGGCGGGCAACAGGCGGTCCAGCCCACCCACCATGATCAGTGTCATGTTGTTGGCCGCGTACCAACGCTCGCGCAGGCCCTGGACCTGTTCGAGGGTCATGTCGTCGAGATTGGAACGCTCGGGGCATTTCAAGCCCAATTCCGTTGCCAATTGCTGCCCGGCGGGGTGACCGATGTCTTGCCGGTCCAGCCAGCGCTGTAGATGCCCGTAGTGGCCACCGTCCTCACGCTCAATGATGCGCTTGGCAGTCGCCAGGGCCTTGGCGTCGATCTGGGTGTCGCGAATGATCGACAGCAACAGGTCGAGTACCTTGCGCTGATTGCGTGCGGGCGCTTCGATCACGAACGTGGTGTCGGCATTGCCCGTGAACGCATTCCATTCGCCACCCAGTGCCTGCAGGCGCTCTTCGAGGCCTCCTTCGCCCGTGTCGTCCACCCCACTGAACAGCAAGTGCTCCAACAGGTGCGGCAGTTCTTTCTGATCACAGCCGAAGTCGTCCAGGCCCACGCCCACGACCAGGCGAATGGACACATGGTCGCGTTCGTAGCCGTCCTTGAGGATGACCTGCAGGCCGTTGGGCAGCAGGTAGCCCTCCACGCGAGCGCGGTCCAGGGCAAAGGAGCAGAGGCTAAACATCAGCAGGCAGATGAACATCAGGCAACGCATGGGCGAGCGGGGGTCCTCAGGTCGGCGACATCACGGCGGCGGGGCTTCGTCCGGCACGCTGTCGAGCATCAGCCCGCCCGTGTCCGAGCCGCCCAGTACCACATAGGCACTGCTGCAGAACAAAGAGTTCAACCGCTTCATGTCGGCGATGAGCTCCAGGTGGATGGAGCTGGTCTCGATGCTCTGTACCACTTTGCGCTGCAGGCGGCTGACATGGGCATGGGCCAGGCGCCGCTCCTGGGCGCGAAAACGACGCTTCTCGCGCAGCAGCAAACGCGCGCTTTCCGGGTCGGCGCTGAGGAATACCGAGAGGCCAAGGCGCAGATTGGCCAGCAATTGCTCTTGCAACCCGGTCAGTTCTTCCAGCCCCATTTGGGAAAAGGCGCGTCGTTGGCTGGTCTTCTGCTGCTGGACTTTGCGCAACATGCGTTCGATCAGGTCGCAGGCCAGCTTGAGGTTGATCGCCAGCTCGATGATCTCGGCCCAGCGACGGTTGTCGTGTTCGCTGAGGTCCTCGCGGGTCATCTGCGCCAGGTATAACTTGATGGCGCTGTACAGGGCATCGGCATCCTCCCCCAGTGCACGCACCTGCTGAGGCAATGCAGCCTGGGTGCCGCGCAGTGCGCCAAGCATGGCTTCGAGCAAGTTGTCGACGATGTCCCCCAGGCGCAACGTCTCCCGGGCAGCATTGGCCAGCGCCAGACTGGGCGTTTCCAAGGCCGAGGCGTCGAGATGGCGCGGGCGTATCTGCCCGTTGTCGCGCTCGCGCTCTGGCAACAGGCTGTTGCACAGCCGTCCCATGGGCTTGACCGTAGGTAGCATGATCAGGCAACGGGCAGTGTTGTAGAGCAAGTGGAAGCCGATGACCAGCTCCTGCGGGCTGAAACTCAGTGTGTCCATCCAGTCCACCAGCGGGTGGAGCACGGGGATGATCAACAGCAGGCCGATCAGCTTGTACAGCAGGCTGCCCAGCGCCACGCGGCGGCCAGCGGCGTTCTGCATGCTGGTGCTGATGAACGCCAGCAGGCCGCTACCAATGTTGGCGCCGACCACCAGGCCTATGGCCACGGGCAGGCTGATCACCTCGGCCCCTGCCAGTGTGGCGGTGAGCAGGACGGCGGCCAGGCTCGAATACGACACCATGGCGAACAATGCACCGACCAGGGCATCGAGCAGAATGTCGCCGGTCAGGGAGGCGAAAAGCACCTTTACGCCCTGGGCATGGGTGATGGGGGCAGCTGCCTGGACGATCAGTTCCAGCGCCAGGATGATCAGGCCCAGGCCGATGCCGACGCGGCCAAGTTGGCCAGCACGGGTCTGCTTGCGTGAAAGGAAGAAGATCACCCCCAGGAAAATCAGCAGGGGCGAAAGCCAGGACAAGTCGAAGGTCAGTACACGGGCCATGAGCGCGGTGCCCACGTCAGCCCCTAACATGATGGCCAGCGCCGGGGTCATGGCCATAAGGCCCTGGCCCACGAATGAGGTAACCAGCATTGCGGTTGCGTTGCTGCTCTGCACCATTGCAGTGACGAGAATGCCCGCGATGAAGGCCAGCGGACGTTTGTCCATGTTCTGGCCGATGATGCGTCGCAGGTCCGAACCGAATACCCGCAAAATGCCGGTTCGCACGATGTGCGTGCCCCATACCAGCAATGTGACTGCCGAAAGCAGATTGAGTAGGGTCAGCATGACGAGAGCCCCCTGATTGCACCGGCCAAGCTGGCCAGTCGAAAAGACGTGGGCGCAGTGCTGTTTGCACAGGCCTGTTCAAGCTTTAGTTCTAATATGCCACTGCCGCCAGCTTCGCATGGTTGTCATGATTTTGAAACATCCGCGGCCAGGGCTGGCGGGATGCGAAAAGGGCCCCGCAGGGCCCTTTCTCTCGAGACGCGCAGGGTTATTGACCCGGCACATCCTTGCGCAGTTTCACGGCCTCGTGTTCCTTGCCGGCTTTGCGTGCCAACGATGTACGCATGCGGATATTGATGGCTTCAACCGCCAGGGAGAAGGCCATGGCGAAGTAAACGTAGCCTTTAGGGACATGCACATCGAATGCTTCGGCGATCAGCACGGTACCTACCACGATCAGGAACGACAACGCGAGCATCTTCAACGAAGGGTGCTTGTCGATGAAGTCGGCAATGGTGCCGGCGCACGCCATCATGACCAGCACGGCGACGATGATTGCGGCGATCATCACCGGCACGTGCGACACCATCCCAACAGCGGTAATCACCGAGTCGAGCGAGAAAACAATGTCGATGATCGCGATCTGGATGATGGTGTAGAGGAACTTGCCGCCAGAGCCCTTGGGTTCATCGGCGTTTTCTTCTTCGCCTTCCAGGCCATGGTAGATCTCCTGCGAGCTTTTCCAGAGCAGGAACAGGCCGCCGAAGAACAGGATCAGGTCACGTCCGGATATGCCCTGCCCCAGGACCACGAACAGATCGTCGGTCAGGCGCATTACCCAGGTGATGGACAGCAGCAGCATGATGCGGGTCACCATGGCCAGGGCCAGGCCGAAGATCCGGGTGCGCGGCTGCATGTGCTTGGGCATGCGGCTGACCAGGATCGAGATCATGATGATGTTGTCGATGCCCAGAACGATTTCAAGCGCGGTCAGGGTGAAAAAGGCAACCCAGATTTCCGGGCTGGTCAGCCATTCCATGTGTTTTCCTTTGAGCGGTATAGGCAATGCGCCTGCATCGAGGCGCATTGCGGTGGAGAGAGGTCTGTTATCAGAGACTGCTGAACAGCGGGAAAATGCCCATGATCAGCGCGGCGAACATTATGCACAGGCACACCAGCACTGCCCACTTGAGCGTGAAGCGTTGGTGATCCCCGAATTCGATGCCGGCCAGGGCGACCAGCAGGTAAGTCGAGGGTACCAGCGGGCTCAGCAGGTGTACCGGCTGCCCGACGATGGATGCACGGGCCATTTCGACCGGGCTGATGCCATAGTGGCTTGCCGCTTCGGCCAGCACCGGCAGGACACCGTAGTAGAAGGCGTCGTTGGACATGAAGAAGGTGAACGGCATGCTCACGATCGCCGTGATCACCGCCAGGTACGGGCCCAGGGCTTCGGGAATGACGGCCAGCAGGCTTTTGGACATGGCATCGACCATGCCGGTGCCTGACAGGATGCCGGTGAAGATGCCTGCGGCGAAGATCAGACCGGTGACCGCCAGCACGCTGCCGGCGTGGGCTGCAATACGGTCTTTCTGTTGTTGCAGGCATGGGTAGTTGACGATCATGGCGATGCTGAAGGCGATCATGAACAGCACTGGCAACGGCAGCAGGCCGGCGATGAGGGCTGCCATCAATGCAGCGGTCAGTGCGCCATTGAAATACAGCAGCTTAGGCCGGCGTGCCTCTGGATATTGCGAGACGCTGATGTCGCTGTGATCGACATCGTCGGTTGGCAGGTGCAGCTCGCCCAGGCGGGCACGTTCGCGTTTGCCGTACAGGTAGGCAATGGCCAGAATTGCCACTACGCCGAACAGCATCGCTGGAATCATGGGCACGAAGATATCGGAAGGGTCCACGTGCAAGGCGCTGGCCGCCCGCGCTGTGGGCCCGCCCCATGGCGTCATGTTCATGACCCCGCCGGCAAGAATGATGAGCCCCGCCATGATGCGCGGGCTCATGCCCAGGCGGCTGTACATGGGCAGCATGGCCGCACAGCAGATCATGTAGGTGGTGGCGCCGTCACCGTCCAGCGATACCACCAGGGCCAGCACGGCGGTACCTACCGACACCTTGAGCGGGTCGCCCTTGACCAGCTTGAGGATCTTTCGCACCGCAGGGTCGAAAAGGCCGGAGTCGATCATCAGGGCAAAGTAGAGAATGGCGAACATCAGCATGACGCCGGTGGGCGCCAGCTTGCTGATGCCCTCGAGCATCATGGGGCCGATCTTGCTGGCGAAACCGCCGAAGATGGCGAACAGAATGGGCACAAGGATCAGCGCGATCAAGGCCGACAGGCGCTTGGTCATGATCAGGTACATGAACGTGACGACCATGGCGAAGCCGAGGAAGGTCAGCATGGCAATACTCCAGGCGAGGCGCGACGAAAAAGAGGACGGTTCGGGCGGGTCAGCGTGCAGGACGCTGCGCGTGGAGTGGGTCGAACAAGACTGAGAGAAGTCGGGCACGGAAAGGCATCGGTATCACCATTGTTGTTGTTGGATGCGCCGGGCGGGGCACGTACCTCGCCCTGGCTGACCGGTCTGTGCCGGCAATGGGGCTATCCTATGCGCGCAAGCTTTCAGCCAGCTTTCGCTCGAACAGGGGTGACAAAAGGTAGGGAAGGCGCGTGAGTGGGCTGTCGTGCCGCTACAGCTGCAGCCCACCCGCTGCCTTGTGCAATGCGCGAAGATGCTCTCCAATGTGCTTCACGTTGGCTTCGACTGCCGCTATCTGCCTTGCACGGGAAGGCTCCAGTAGCGCCCTCACCTCCTTGTCCAGGTTGGTACTCAAGCGCAGCAGCTGCGCCTGGCGTTCGCTGCTGACCTTTTCCAGGTGAACCCGCTCTGCTTGCTGCGGCAGCCCGTAGCCGGTGGTATCGAGCAGTTCAGCCGGGCGGCTCAGGAAACCGCTGTTGGCGAGCATCTGCTTGAGGGTGGCATCGGCCTTGTCGACGCTGCCATCCTTGAGCGCTGCGGCATTGAGGTAGCGTTGCTTGACCTCGTCCTGGGCCAATAGCAGTTGCCGTCGCAGGCCCGCCTGTTCCAGAAGCAGCAAGGCTGCACTGGTGCGCAGGTCAGCCTGGTCGAACCAAGGCTTGCGTTGTTCGGCGTCCAGGGCCAACCAATCCTCCACCTTGGTCTGCTTCACCGGCAGCTGCTTCTTCAGGACGTCGAACATGGCCTGATAACGGTCGCGGTACGAGTCGAAGCGGTAGCCCAGGCGCAGTGCCTCTCGCGGATCCTCCAGCACGCTGGTGTCAGCCAGCCCACGCCCGTCGAGCACGGCCAGCAGGCCATTGGGCATGATGCTGTCGAGGTCGTTGAGTTTTGGGTTGGCGGTACCGCTGCGCAGCAGCTTCAGCGATTCCACCGCGCAGTTATTGGACAGGAACCAGTAGTTGCCGTCGTAGCTCCAGTGCATCTCGGCGGCCTGGCGGACCAGGTTCTCGATCTCCTCTCGATTGAGCTTGAGCGGCACCGAGGCCAGGCTGCGCAGTTCGGTCTTGGTGTATTCGTCGATCACCTGTCCCAGCGGCAGCACGAACAGCCGCGAGGGGTAGACGCCGACCAGCCCATCCCAACTGGACAACTGGACGTCGTTGACGAAAGCGCGGTACGAGAGCACCAGACTTTGATCGAGATCCAGGCGGCAGTCCGGGCCTCGCGGCCGGCCGGGTTTGCAGATGACCAGGCGCAGCATGCTGTGCCCCCAGCGGCTGACCAGGTTCTGGTTGGCCTCGGCCAGCAGGTAATCCACCTCGTACACCCGCTCGGGGTCGACTTCACCCAGGGGTTGGCGCGCAAAATCGCTACCGGCATTGATGAACGGCAGGCCTTTGGCGCAGGCGTCCTGGGGTGGGCTCCAGCCAAAGTGTTGTGTCAGGTACCGATTGAGCGCGGGGCGGCGACAGCCATAGCTGGGGTCGAGAAGGAAGTACTCCATATTGACCGCGACGTATTCCTTCGGGCTGCTCAGCTCGTAGCGGTCGGGGCTGCGCACGAACTGGCCGTTATGCTGTTCGCGTTCGCCGCGCCGGCCTACGTACTGGGGCCAGCCGGCGAGGTCCAGCAGACGTGGGTCATCGCTGAGCGTGAACCGTCGCCCCGCCTGGCCGCGGCACTCTCCGGGCAGGCCGATGTTCCCGACAGTGCCTTGCAGGCGGTTGCATCGAGTGAGCACGGCATGCTGTTGCCCCGGCCATAACCGGGCGCGGTCGTAGATATGAGTGAGCTCGTGCACCACGGTCGCCAACAGTTCGTTGCGCACAGTGCCATGGGGCCGATGCGTCAGCTCAGTTGTCGCGGTACCGTCGGCAAGGCTGGGTAGCAGGCGGCGATTGAGCATCAAGCTGGACACCAGTGATGCCTGGCCGTAGGCGTCAGGCGGCATCTGGTCGCTCCAACTGACGCTGACGGTGCGATCAAGCCGCTGTTTGAACGAGGGTGGCAGGCTGGCCATCGCTTGGTCGAGCAGCGCCTGGCTGGCGCTGACCTGCTGCGGGGTCAGGTCGGCGGTTTGCAGGTCAAGGTGCAAGTCTGCGAGCGCGGGCGTGCCAAGCAGTGTCAGAAGGCAGCCGAACCACCCGGCACGCAGTAACTTCACAGCGCGAGAATGGCTTCGGCCAATACCTGGTCACTGGCATCGCGTGCCTGTGGCACACGCTCGCGCAACGTCGTGAACGCCGCTTCCAGTTGCGCGCCACGGATATCGCCGTTGCTGGCTACGAAGCTGGCTGCATCGTCGTGAGCTTCACGTACCACTTTGGAATCGCGAATGGATGTCGTGGTATCTGACGTGAAGTCGATCGAACGGCCAAAGGCGCGCACGATGATGTTGCTGGTGGCCACCAAGGTCTGGGCCTGGGCCAGGTCGGCCAGCAGAAACATGCCGAGAGTAGCGGCAATCAGCGGTTTACGCATGGAGCATCTCCGAAAATACTGGGAGGAAAAGGATAGTCATTCGACGAGGATTGCTCGCGCCAGTTCCAGGTCGCTGGCAGAGCGCGCGGGTTTATGCACGCGAATGGCTTCAAGGGCTGCCTCAAGCCGTGCGCCGCGCACGCGACCCTCGGTGGCGACGAACACTGCCGCATCGTCGCGCGCTGCGCTTATGAGCTTGCGATCAAAAGGTGCAGTGGTGACCTGGGTCGTGACGTAACCCGAGATCACCAGGCCTTGGGTAGTGGTGTCCAGCGCGTGAGCCGTGGCTATGCCTGCGATCCAGAGCAGGGGTAATAGCAGAAAACGCATGAGCGATCAGCTGGGGGCGGCCTGCTGACTCAGAGAGCCAGGATGGCTTGAGCCAGCTGCGCGTCGCTGGCGTGCAAGGCAGGTGCCTGGGCACGGATGTGAGCCAGCGCGCTTTCGAGTTTGGCGCCTCGGATGCTGCCTTGGCTGGCGACGAAGCTGGCGGCGTCGTCGCGGGCTGCTTGCACGATTTTGTTGTCGCGCAAAGATGAAGACGCATCGGAGGTGGCGTTGGTAGAGGCAGCGACCCCTCGTACCACGGTGTCGGTGGTGACGACGAAACTGCTGGCACTGGCTGTACCAGCCAGGCCAAGCATCAGCGCAGCGCCAATGAGGTAATTACGGGTCATGAACGTTAGCTCCTGGTGTAAGGAAATCCAGCTGGGAACGTGGGCAACGGCCCTTGCCTAGGGTATGACAGTCGGTTCTACCAGACAGTTAAGCGAAGCGTATCACGCTGTGCTGTATCAAGATGTTAATGATAGAGGGCTGCTCAACTGTTATGCCTGATAAATCCATTAAAATAACTGTACCGGTCGCGCGGGTTTTCTTTAAAGCAGAAGCAAAAAACCCGTCGCAGGGCCCTGCGACGGGTTTTTGAGATTAACGCTGCCAGTCAGGCTAGCACAGGCGCTTAGCGCCAGAAAGGCTTGCTCAACTCTTCGTAGCGCTGCGATTCGCTGATACCGGCGTCTGCCAGCAGGCGTGCATCCAAGCGAGCCAGTTGACGACGACTGGCCATACGACGCTGCCAAAGCAGCAGAGTGGAAGCTACGCGCAGGGGGAACGAAGCGTTGGATTGCTTGGCGGTGCTTTCAAAAACCAGACCGGAACTGAGGGTACGTTCCATGATGATCATCCTTCCGCTTATGGCGGCATTAGATAGTGATTTAACTGATGCCAATGATCCTCCCCTCTTGTCCATAACAGTAGATACAGTTGCAGGTAAAGACGGCAAGCCAGTTAACTGTGTAACGCTACTGTTGCACTCGAAAGTGGCTTAACTGTACTGGTGCGCACAAATATGGTGCAAATTTATACAATCTGCTTGGTTCGTTGACAGGCTTGAGTTTAAAAACCAGTACAGTAGTACAGTTTTATAGAGTCTTGCTGGTATCTGTTTTGTTGAGCACGCAAAAAAGGGTCGCCAAGCGACCCTTTGAGGTTTGTGCATACTTCAGCGCGTGTTACAGGGCAAGCATGCGACCTGTTTCTTCCAGGTTTTCATGCCATGCCAGCGCTTCACGCAAGATGTGCGGCGTGTGTCCGCCCCGCAGGCAAGCGCGCTCGAAGTAGTCGTTCAAGGCCGCGCGATAGTCAGGGTGCACGCAGTTGTCGATGATCGCCCTGGCGCGCTCCCGAGGAGCCAGGCCGCGCAAGTCGGCCAGACCTTGCTCGGTGACCAGGATGTCCACGTCATGCTCGGTATGGTCCACATGGCTGACCATGGGGACCACACTCGAGATGGCGCCGCCTTTGGCAATCGATTTGGTCACGAATACGGCCAAGTGTGCATTACGGGCGAAGTCGCCGGAACCCCCAATGCCGTTCATCATTCGGGTGCCGCAGACATGCGTGGAGTTGACGTTGCCATAGAGGTCGAATTCCAGGGCAGTGTTGATACCGATGATGCCAAGGCGCCGAACCACTTCGGGGTGGTTGGAGATTTCCTGCGGGCGCAGCACCAGCTTGTCCTTGTACTTTTCCAGGTTACCGAACACGTCGGCGTTGCGGCGACTGGACAGGGTGATGGAGCTGCCGGAGGCGAAGCGCAGCTTGCCCGCATCGATCAAGTCGAAGGTGGAGTCCTGCAGCACCTCGGAGTACATGGTCAGGTCTTCGAACGGCGAGTCGATGAGCCCGCACATCACGGCGTTGGCAATGCTGCCGATCCCCGCCTGCAAGGGGCCCAACCGGTTGGTCATGCGCCCTGCTTCCACCTCTTTCTTCAGGAAGCTGATCAGGTGGTCGGCAATGCCTTGGGTTTCGTCATCGGGTGGCAGTACCGTCGAGGGCGAATCGGGCTGGTCACTGATGACGATGCCCACGATCTTGGCAGGGTCGATTGCAATGGCGGTACTGCCGATGCGGTCGTCTAGCTTGACCAATGGGATGGGCGTACGAGTAGGACGGTACGTAGGTATATAGATGTCGTGCAGCCCTTCTAGATTCGGGTTGTGCGACAAATTGATCTCGACGATCACTTTCTTGGCAAAGATCGCAAAGCTTGCCGAGTTGCCAACCGAGGTGGTCGGCACAATATGCCCCTGCTCGGTGATGGCCACCGCTTCGATCACGGCAATGTCGGGCAGCTTCAGTTGCTGGTTGCGCAGTTGCTCGACGGTCTCCGACAGGTGCTGGTCGATGAACATGACCTTGCCATCGTTGATGGCCTTGCGCAGCGTACTGTCCACCTGGAATGGCATGCGGCGGGCCAGTACACCGGCTTCGGTCAGCTGTTTGTCCAGGTCGTTGCCAAGGCTCGCGCCGGTCATCAGGCTGATTTGCAGTGGCGACTGCTTGGCGCGTTGGGCCAGCGCGTGGGGGACGGCCTTGGCTTCACCGGCGCGGGTGAAGCCGCTCATGCCGACGGTCATGCCGTCCTCGATCAGGCCAGCGGCGTCGGCCGCACTCATTACCTTGCTATGCAGGGAGGACAAGCGGATGCGATCACGGTACATGGATTGTTATCTCGGGCTACTAAGCTACTGCAGCGCAGTCTAGTGATTTAGACCGGTGCCGTCCCGCGACCATGGTCGTATTACCCTCGCCGCTTCATGGCCGTTGATCCGGATCAATAATTGAAAAAGCCCTGGCCGTTACCGACCAGGGCTTCTCGTTCACAGGGTCAGAACCGAACCTGCCTCACTCCACGGCCTTGACCATGTCTTCGATGACCTTCTTGGCATCGCCGAATACCATCATGGTCTTGTCGAGGTAGAACAGCTCGTTGTCCAGGCCTGCGTAGCCGCTGGCCATGGAGCGCTTGTTGACGATGATGGTCTTGGCCTTGAAGGCTTCGAGAATCGGCATGCCGGCAATGGGTGACTTGGGGTCATTCTTGGCGGCCGGGTTGACCACGTCGTTTGCGCCCAATACCAGGACTACGTCGGCCTGGCCGAACTCGGCATTGATGTCTTCCATCTCGAAGACCTGGTCGTAGGGCACTTCGGCTTCTGCCAACAGCACGTTCATGTGCCCGGGCATACGCCCTGCCACCGGGTGAATGGCGTATTTGACGGTGACACCGTTGTGCGTGAGCTTCTCGGTCAGTTCCTTAAGCGCGTGCTGGGCGCGTGCTACAGCCAGGCCATAGCCGGGAACGATAATCACGCTGTCGGCGTTGCTGAGCAGGAAGGTTGCATCGTCGGCCGAACCGGACTTCACCGGGCGCTGCTCCGTGGACCCTTGGGCAGCGCCAGCTTCGGCATCACCACCAAAGCCGCCCAGGATGACATTGAAGAACGAGCGGTTCATTGCCTTGCACATGATGTAGGACAGAATCGCCCCGGACGAGCCTACCAGCGAACCGGCGATGATCAACATGGAGTTGTTCAGCGAGAAGCCGATCCCTGCCGCCGCCCAGCCCGAGTAGCTGTTGAGCATCGACACCACTACCGGCATGTCCGCCCCGCCGATCGGGATGATGATCAGCACGCCCATGATGAACGCCAGAACCAGCATGAGGGTGAAGGCGCTGTAGTGGCCGGTGAAGGTGAACAGCAGCCCCAGCGCAATGGTAGTCAGGCCGAGAATGAGGTTGAGCTTGTGCTGACCGGCAAACTGCACCGGCGCACCCTGGAACAGACGGAACTTGTATTTGCCCGACAGCTTGCCGAAGGCGATCACCGAGCCAGAGAAAGTAATGGCACCAATGGCTGCCCCCAGGAACAGCTCCAGGCGGTTGCCCGTAGGGATCGGATCGCTGATGGCAGCGACGATGCCCATCGACTGGGGCTCGAGCACCGCGGCAATGGCGATGAATACCGCGGCAAGGCCGATCATGCTGTGCATGAAGGCGACCAGCTCAGGCATCTTGGTCATCTCGACACGTTTGGCCATCACCGAGCCCGCGGTGCCGCCCACCAGCAACCCGACGATCACATAGCCGATGCCGGCCGTGGCCAGCTCAGTGCCGAGCTTATAGATGAGGCCGACCGTGGTGAGGATCGCGATACCCATGCCGATCATGCCGAACAGGTTGCCACGCCGGGATGTAGTGGGATGGGACAGGCCCTTGAGCGCCTGGATGAAACACACCGAGGCGACCAGATACAGAAGCGTTACCAGATTCATGCTCATGCTGACTTCTGCCCCTCGTTCTTGACCTTTTTCTTGAACATTTCAAGCATGCGGCGGGTGACCAGGAACCCGCCAAATACGTTGACTGCAGCCAGGGCCACGGCGAGCGTGCCCATCACCTTTCCGGCAGGTGTGACCGTCAGCGCAGCGGCGAGCATGGCACCCACGATAACGATGGCCGATATTGCGTTGGTGACTGCCATCAACGGGGTGTGCAAGGCCGGTGTAACGTTCCAGACCACGTGGTAACCCACATAAATGGCCAGCACGAAAATGATGAGGTTATAAATGCCATGGGAAATCAGCATGTCTTCCATTTGTCGTGCTCCTCAGCCGTTCTTGCGGACGATTTGACCGTCGCGGCACATCAGGCAGGCCGCGACAATGTCGTCTTCGAGGTTGATGGTCAGGGCGCCGTCCTTGTCGAACAGCAGTTTCGTGAAGTCCAGCAGGTTGCGTGCGTAAAGGGCCGAAGCGTCCGCTGCGACCAGGGCTGGCAGGTTCGTTGGGCCCACGATGGTGACACCATGGGCATGCACGACCTCGTCGGCCACGGTCAATGGACAGTTGCCGCCTTGGGCCGCTGCCAGGTCGATGACCACCGAACCTGGTTTCATCTGGGCAACCGTGTCGGCGCTCAACAGGGTAGGCGCCTTGCGGCCCGGGATCAGTGCGGTGGTAATGACGATGTCTGCTTGCCGAGCGCGCTCGTGTACGGCCTGAGCCTGGCGCTGCATCCAGCTTGCCGGCATGGGCCTGGCGTAGCCGCCGACGCCTTGGGCGCATTCGCGCTCCTCATCGGTCTCGTACGGTACATCGATGAACTTGGCACCGAGCGATTCGATCTGCTCCTTCACCGCAGGGCGCACGTCCGATGCCTCGATGACGGCGCCAAGACGCTTGGCCGTCGCAATGGCTTGCAGCCCCGCCACCCCTGCCCCCAGGATCAAGACGCGCGCGGCCTTCACCGTGCCGGCGGCTGTCATCAGCATCGGCATGAAGCGCGGATAGTGATGCGCGGCCAGCAATACAGCCTTGTAGCCGGCGATGTTGGCTTGGGACGAAAGCACGTCCAGGCTTTGTGCCCGGGAAGTTCGCGGCGCGGCCTCCAGCGCAAAAGCCGTGAGGCCGCGCGCGGCCATTTTGGCGATAACGTCGTTGTTGAACGGGTTGAGCATGCCGACCAGAAGGCTGCCGCTGCTCATCAGCGCCAGTTCATCATCGGTTGGCGCGACTACCTTGAGCACCAACTGCGCGCCATAGGCTTCAGCCGCCGAGCCCAGGCGGGCACCGACAGCTTCATAGGCGCTGTCCGGAATGCTGGCATTGACCCCAGCGCCTTGCTGGACCGTAACCTGATGACCCTGACCTATCATTTTCTTGATGGTTTCAGGCGTCGCGGCGACCCTTGTCTCGCCGGCCTGCGTCTCGAGCGGAACACCAATGTGCACGACTATTTCTCCTGCGATGACCTTTTTTATATTTGTGAGGCCAGCGCACTTCGTAGGGTGCGCCGGAGCGGCTAAGGGCCTTACCGCCCGATCCTGGGCGGGCACAGCATTTTGCAGACGAACCGAACGGGCTTCAATAGAATCTGGAGCGAAACCAACTAATAGCTACAAGTCACCATGTGACCAGATGTCGCAGCTAATCTGTAGCAAGCACTCAAGCACGTTTACTCGGCAGACTAGGACGATTTTCAGCGGAAAATCTGAATTTTTCGTATTTAAGCAGGCGAATGTCGCAAAAAGATGCCTGATTGAAGAACGCGGAAGCACTTTATCACCGTCAGGAGCATTGCAATATAGTTATTTAAATGCGACAGATCATTATATCTGTAGGTGTCAATTATAATTGACTACGGGGTCAGCTTTCTTTGGCGTCCGCGTAGTTCGCCGCCTGCGCTACCAGCCACTCACGGAATGCATCCAGCGTGGTCGATTCGATCCTGCGCTCCGGAATCATCAGATAGTAGGCCCTGTCGCTACGTAGAACATGCCTGTTAGCGACCACCAACCTACCCTCGCCGAGCTCGCGTTGAATCAGAAAGGGTGGAATGAGCGCGACCCCCATTGCGTGCATGGCCGCTTGTGCGAGCATTGAAAAAAGCTCAAGGCGGGGGCCGGTCATGTCGGTGGCTACAGAAATGCCGACGCTACTGAACCACTGGCGCCATGCATAGGGCCGGGTGCTTTGCTGCAGCAGGGGGAGTTGTGCAATGTCGTGAGCCTGGAGGGTTTGCCTGCCACCGAGCAATGCGGGGCTGCAGACAGGGACAGGATTTTCACCCATCAGCCTGTGCGACTGAGTGCCTGACCAATCACCGTCACCAAAGTAGATGGCGGCATCGAAGCTGGTATCGGCAAATAGGAAAGGCCTTGTGCGATTGGTCAGGTTGACCGTGACATCGGGTTGGCGCTGCTGGAAATCCATCAAGCGCGGCAGCAACCATTGAGTGCCGAAGGTGGGCACCACTGCAAGCTCGATCACGCTGGCGCCCTGCTGACGCATCACCGACAGCGTATCGCGTTCTACCGCATCGAGTTGCGCCGCCACTTGCCGGCTGTAGGACAGCCCTGCCTCGGTCAGCTTCACGCCCCGGTGTGAGCGGCGGAATAACTCGACGTTCAAAAAGCTCTCAAGGCTGCCGATCTGCCTGCACACAGCACCCTGGGTCAGCGACAGTTCCTGAGCAGCCTTGGTGAAGCTTTCGTGGCGTGCGGCAGCCTCGAAGCAAACCAGGGCGGTAGTGCTGGGTATCTTCCGACGCATGCCTATCCCTCACTCGTGGATGATCGATTTTTGGGCTTTCACTTATTTATGAGTGAGAAAATAGCACTCCTGGGTGCACAAACGTCGTTTGTCCTCGCCGCTTGCCCGGCCTAGGATCACGGCATACGTCATCCACCGTTCTGGGAGAAATGCACTCATGGCCGCCAAAGCAAGCTTTAGCTGGATCGACCCCCTCTTGCTGGATCAACAGCTCACTGAAGAGGAGCGCATGGTTCGAGACAGTGCCTATCAGTTCGCCCAGGACAAGCTGGCTCCGCGTGTGCTTGAAGCGTTTCGTCACGAGAAGACAGATGCAGCGATCTTTCGTGAGATGGGTGAAGTGGGGCTGCTGGGCGCCACGATTCCGGAGCAGTACGGTGGGAGCGGTCTGAACTACGTGTGTTACGGGCTCATTGCACGCGAGGTAGAGCGCATCGACTCGGGGTATCGCTCGATGATGAGCGTGCAGTCGTCGCTGGTGATGGTGCCGATCAATGAATTCGGCTCCGAAGCACAGAAGCAGAAGTACTTGCCCAAGCTGGCTAGTGGCGAGTGGATCGGTTGCTTTGGCCTTACTGAGCCCAACCATGGGTCGGACCCGGGGTCGATGGTCACGCGTGCCCGGAAAGTCGAGGGCGGCTATCGCTTGACCGGTAGCAAGATGTGGATCACCAACAGTCCTATCGCTGATGTGTTCGTGGTATGGGGCAAGGATGATGCAGGTGACATCCGCGGTTTCGTTTTGGAAAAGGGCTGGGAGGGCCTGAGTGCACCGGCCATTCATGGCAAGGTCGGGCTGCGCGCCTCCGTGACGGGTGAGATTGTGATGGACAACGTGTTTGTGCCCGAGGAGAACATGTTCCCTGAGGTGCGCGGGCTCAAGGGGCCTTTTACTTGCCTGAACTCTGCGCGCTACGGGATTTCCTGGGGAGCGCTAGGCGCTGCCGAGGCCTGCTGGCACACAGCGCGGCAGTACACCCTGGACCGGCAGCAGTTTGGCCGGCCGCTGGCGGCCAACCAGCTGATTCAGAAGAAGCTGGCCGACATGCAGACCGAGATCACCTTGGCGCTGCAAGGCTGCTTGCGCTTGGGGCGCATGAAGGATGAGGGCACGGCTGCTGTCGAGATCACGTCGATCATGAAGCGCAACTCATGTGGCAAGGCGCTGGACATCGCCCGCTTGGCGCGTGACATGTTGGGCGGTAATGGCATCTCGGACGAGTTCGGCGTGGCGCGTCATCTGGTGAACCTTGAGGTAGTGAATACCTACGAAGGCACCCATGACGTGCATGCTCTGATACTGGGGCGTGCGCAGACGGGTATCCAGGCTTTCTATTGATAAGGAGGCGGTCATGGGAGCGCTTTCGCATCTACGCGTGCTGGATCTGTCACGGGTACTGGCGGGGCCATGGGCTGGTCAGATCCTTGCGGACCTGGGTGCCGATGTAATCAAGGTCGAGCGCCCAGGTAAGGGGGATGACACGCGGGCGTGGGGGCCGCCTTATCTCAAGGACAGCGAGGGCGGCAGTACCGGCGAGGCGGCCTATTATCTGGCGGCCAACCGCAACAAGCGTTCGATCACGATCGACTTTACCCAGGCCGATGGCCAGCGACTGATTCGCGAGCTGGCTGCCAAGAGCGATATCGTCATTGAAAACTTCAAGGTAGGCGGCTTGGCGGGCTATGGGTTGGATTATCCCAGCCTGAAGGCTGTCAATCCGAAGCTCATCTACTGTTCGATCACCGGGTTCGGGCAGACAGGTCCCTACGCGCAGCGTGCGGGCTATGACTTCATGATTCAGGGACTTGGTGGGCTCATGAGCCTGACAGGGCTGCCGGAGGGTGAGGTGGGTGCGGGGCCTGTGAAGGTTGGGGTGGCGCTGACGGACATTCTTACCGGGCTGTATTCGACGGTGGCGATTCTGGCGGCACTGTCTCATCGGGAGCAGCGTGGTGAAGGTCAGCACATCGACATGGCCCTGCTGGATGTCCAGGTGGCGTGCCTGGCCAATCAGGCGATGAATTACCTGACAACGGGCGCGCCACCGCGGCGACTGGGCAACGCGCACCCGAATATCGTGCCTTATCAGGACTTTCCCACGGCCGATGGCGATTTCATTCTCACCGTGGGCAACGATGGCCAGTTTCGTAAGTTTGCAGAGGTGGCTGGAAATGCTCAGTGGGCGGATGATCCGCGGTTCGCTACCAACAAGGCGCGTGTGGCCAATAGAGGCGAACTAGTGCCTTTGATCCGCCAGGTGACGGTGTTCAGAACGACGGCGCAGTGGGTGAGTGATCTGGAAGCAGTAGGTGTGCCGTGCGGGCCCGTCAACGACCTGGCGCAGGTGTTTAGTGATCCCCAGGTAGTGGCGCGAGAACTGGCGGTGGCCATGGCGCACCCGCTGGCGGGGACAGTGCCCCAGGTCGCTTCGCCGATTCGCTTGTCGCAGACGCCTGTTGAGTACAGGCATGCGCCACCTCTATTAGGTGAGCACACGGAGGGCGTATTGAAGGCGCTGCTGAGCGTGCCGGATTCCGAAGTGGAACGACTGCGGGTGGCCGGGGTGATCTAGCGGGTCATTGCATCTATAGATAAGCGGGGGGCGGCAGCCCCCCGCTTTGCTTTTGATTTATATGAAATTAAAGGTTGACGCGGTTTCGAATCCCCTTATAATGCGCCCCACTTCCAGCGACATCGGAACGCGAAACTCCTTGAGATTCAATGGGTTAGCTAGTTCGGGTGGTGCTGTAGGGGCTGCGATCGAACAGATCGACAGCGGTTGAGAAGAAGGTTGACAGCGTGTTGAAACGCTGTAGAATTCGCCTCCCGCTACGAGAGATCGAAGCGAGTCAAGTATTTGAAGTTGAACGAGTTTCTCGAAATAAACTTCAAAATAAACGCTTGACAGGCAATGAGGAAAGCGTAGAA
>NZ_VEJQ01000019.1:0-114119 GCF_007680745.1 Pseudomonas sp. DE0010 | reverse complement strand
TGATGGCCGGGGACTTTACAAAATTCCTGAGGATGCGGGGCGATAACTGGGTTTCTACGGATTTCGTACAGAGCCTAGCGGTTTCCAGATCCCAGGCACCAACATGCGCACAAAAGTGATCTGAAACTTCGGTATGCCGGGGTCATCTGAATTGATTGGCTAAGCCACTCTTTTGGTTGAAAAAACTCGGTTTAAAAATTGGTCATGGAATACTAATTGGAATACCGAAAGCTCGATTTCACGGTGCGCGGGCTCGTCTGAGGCCGTGACGACGGCAGTTCAGTCTGAGGCTTTGATTCTCTGATGCTGCGCTACCAAAAGCTGACCGTCAGGATCAGAGCAGGTGATGCCAGGTGCTGAGTCCTGGTAAAGGTGTAGTCACACGCTGCGAAATTCACATGAGCTGCCTCGGCTTCTGTGGACATATCTGCCGCACGGTGTAACCCGCCTGCAATAGACACGCTCCGTGAGGATCGAGTAGTGTCGCAGGCGAATTTGCTCCCGCATCTGATCGAGCAAACGAGGCTGTCCTTCCATGGTGTGTAACTCCCTTATACGCTCATCGAAACGCCAACAGCTCCAGCCTAGACAGGGATAACGAAAGGAACAAGGAATGTTATACACCACGCCCGTCCGGGCAGTTATACACCAATTGGTGTCTATTTATAGTTATGTGAAGAGTCTCAACGGATGACTGAACAAGAAACACACCATAAGATGGTCGTTGGCAGCTTTATAAAAAACAAGCTGGAAGAATATGAGTACTTCCTAAGAAAAATTATAAGTATTTGCAATCTAGTCAACAACAGCTTCTTAGCCGGAATCAACCCTGTCAACACAAGCGATGAAGACATAAATTTCACCTTCAATGCTTTCGTTAATACCTTCCAGTCACTGAAAGACTCTTTAAAAACAGCTACAAGCCAGAAAATTGCTTGGTCATACTTCTCAGGAGTAAGGCACTCTGCATTTGTCAAGGAATGCAGAAATGCCATAACGCATGACGGCATGCAAATCATCAACGCCTACACTGATGGCAAGTATTACATTGCGAGCAATATAGAAAGAATTGACAGCAAAGGGAAATTTATTAGCCTTGAAGCCCCGAAGCAAGACATTCTCACTCTGTGTCTAGAATTCTCTACTGACCTAATGCTTCAAGTCGAAAAAATCGCTGATGAATACGGCCAAAGCATTCCGACTCAAAGCAATGTAGACAAAATGAAATACATTGCACGGTACATGAGCAGCCCTATTGTTCCTGAGTTTGCGCGCACGTTATTCCAACAAAATCGTGAAATTATCGAACAGCAATTAGCAGCACATGTCTTCAATCCGGTAGCAGGCATTAAAAAGCAAACAGCGAGCATTAGCAGCCTATGTGCTCAAGCATAACAATTGGTTCAAATCGTTCGCTACGCTCACTGGGGCGGGCTAAGGCCCGCCCCTTAACCAAACGTTAGCTTTCACTAAGTAAGCGGAGATAACTTGAAACTTTTAATACCATCGTCCAAGCAGTTCAAAAGTTGGACTATGCTAAATAGAATTGGCTATGTTGGAGCTGCAGTTGGAATATTTGTAGGTTCAGTCCAGCTGATTATCTGGACTATTGGTGTTTACCAATGGCTGGAACCCGCTCCATCGAAGCTGAGTGCTCAAGACCTCCTCACCATTGATCAGAATCCGACTAAATTAGAAATAACGAGGGTAGAAAAAGAAAAAAACAGCTCCAACGATGAATTAGTCACTTTTACTATAAAAAACACATCTAATGTGACCGCGAAAAATGTCAGGGTAGAATTTTATAATTATGACTCTAATAAATCCCCATATAGTGATGAATTTGCTAACGGCTATAATGGTAATGGAGTAGATATTCGCGCTGGAGAAACTCGTAAGTACAAAGTAGCGTTACTAGGCGACTACGAAAACTTCTTTAACCCTGATGACTCAGGTGCGCCCCTTCTAAGGGTTTCAACAGAAGTTCAATCTGAACGACCGTTTGAGTTAGAGGCACTTGCCTGTGGAGTAATCAATGGTGATGTACCTCCTTGCACTTTCAGTACCTCGGGCAGGTCTACGGTTGTAGATATTAGATATGGCTCTATCTTTGGGCAAAAGTACCACGTACTAACTCAGTTCTATAATACTTTTCTCAAGGGTGAAGTTAAGTTTCTACCAAAGCTAACAATGAGCTCAAGCAAGGACGCAGCATAGCTGCGCCGCTTAGCTTGTCGTTAGATGGCTATGTCGAACCGGAGCATTGCAACGCGAATCATGGAAGTGGTGGCTGCATACGAGGCGAAACAAGTTGGAGCGTCGGCCATTGCCCGTGCACTGGAGCTACATGAGCCCGCGTTTGAGGCGCTTCCTCGCACAGTGCGCGACGAAATGCATCACCTATCCGTCCAGATCATCAGGGACGACGTAACGCCGCTGGAGGAAGCGCAACTCGGTTTCAAGTCTGATGGAGTGGCAATTTCAAGGCTTAGAGCTTTGCTTCAGTCAGTTGAAGAATGAGCCGCCTGATGCAAACGCTCGAGTCGATCAAGCGAGCCGGCAACGGCGACAAGTTTATCGTCTTTACCGATTTGCGATATATTCAGCGGGAATTGCAGCACGCGATTCAGCAGCGTTTCGGATTTCGGGCGACGGTCATCAATGGTGATACCAGTACCAGCAGTCAGAGCGCCAATAGCCGGCAGAGGCTGATCGATCAATTCCAGGAGCTGCCAGGTTTCGCCGTCATCATCCTGTCCACTATCGCAGTCGGATTCGGGGTGAACGTGCAGGCCGCCAACCACGTCATTCACTTCACGCGTTGCTGGAACCCGGCCAAGGAAGATCAGGCGACCGATCGGGCCTATCGGATTGGGCAGCAGAAGGATGTGTATGTGTACTATCCGACGGTTCGAGATGCAGCGATGCCGACGTTTGAGGCGACGCTGGATGAACTTTTGAGTAAGCGACGGGCGTTGGCGCGGGATATGTTGAGTGGGGCTTCGGAGCTTCAGGCTTCGGATTTTGAGGGATTGCTGGGGGCGCGGTGAAGGCTGAGCCTTTAATTAATCAAAATCACAATCGAAATAGAAAGGTGACGGCCAGCCTCGACACACTGTTAATGCCTGCCTCCCTATGCGGGGTTACTTGGCTATGTGTCAATTATGCGTGCAGGTTGTTCATTACTGCATTTGCAATTGCGGAGCTTTCAGCCGTCTGAGGGGGTTCTAACGCAGTGTCGCCAGCGAGGCCTGCCTGGATTGTTTACCTGTGAGCTTGTCCAGTCTTGGCGCCGGCAGCTCAATGGCCTACGGTGCGCTGAAGTTTGCATCGCAGGGCGCATACGTCGAAGCAGCTGTGGTGTCCATGATGTCGAGTAGGTTGAGCGAAGAGCTATCCGCCTCGGCATCGCGTTCTTCGTGACGGCGGCATCGATGGTCTATTGGATTACTCGCATCCGCTGTTCTGTGAGCGCAACTGCCTTTGCTTTCTCACCGTGGACAGCTCCCGGCAGCTTCAGGACAGACGGGGGATTGGGATGATCCAGCGGCGTGATCCAATCGCACGGGAGAACGTGCATTTCGCCATGCGCTGGCGTCACAGTGCCGCGCGAGTAGCTTGAGTGGATACTGGTGTTACCTCTGTGCAAAAAAGCCGCGTTTTGATGGGGCGCGATCTTTACCCATGCTGGCTGGATAGATATTGTGACGTCGTTCGCACACAGTTAGGTCAAAGAGCCATCAGGGACGTAATCAAGGGTTCTAGCGTACACTTTTACGCCGTCCCAATAATCGCCTCGCCAACCAGATATGCGAGGTCAATGCAGTTCAACGGGACGGATACATGGACAAGAATTCACTGACTGAGCGCGACATCTGCAGCAAATACATCACGCCGGCCATCACCGCAGCGGGCTGGGATTTGCACAAGCAGGTCCGTGAGGAAGTCAGCTTTACCAAGGGCCGCATCATCGTCCGTGGCAAGCTGCACAGCCGGGGCGAATCGCGCCGCGCAGACTACATCCTGTATCACCAGGCCAACCTGCCGCTGGCTGTTATCGAAGCCAAGGACAACAAGCATGCCCTCGGCGGCGGAATGCAGCAGGCGCTCGGTTATGCCGAGGCGCTGGATGTGCCGTTCGTGTTCTCCAGCAACGGTGACGGTTTTCTCTTCCATGATCGCAGTGGTACCGGCGCGCAGAAGGAAACCGAGCTGAGCCTGGGGCAGTTCCCCAGCCCCGAGGAGCTGTGGCAGCGCTACTGTCAGTGGAAGGGCCTCAGCGGCGAAAGCCAGCAGAAGGCCGAAGCCCCGTATTACGACGACGGCACCGGGCGCATGCCGCGCTACTACCAGATGAACGCCATCAACCGTACCGTTGAGGCCGTGGCGCGCGGGCAGGATCGCATCCTGCTGGTCATGGCCACCGGCACCGGCAAGACGTACACTGCCTTCCAGATCATCTGGCGCTTGTGGAAGTCCGGGCAGAAGAAACGCATCCTCTTCCTCGCCGACCGCAACATCCTCGTCGACCAGACCAAGAACAACGACTTCAAACCCTTCGGCCAGGCGATGACCAAGATTGCCAAACGGCAGATCGAAAAGTCCTACGAAATCTACCTGTCGCTGTATCAGGCCGTGACCGGCAATGAAGAAGAGAAGAATGTCTACAAGCAGTTTTCCCGCGACTTCTTCGACCTCGTGGTGATCGACGAATGCCACCGAGGCAGCGCCTCCGAAGACTCGGCCTGGCGCGAGATTCTCGACTACTTCTCCGGTGCCACCCACATCGGCCTGACCGCTACGCCGAAGGAGACCAAAGAGGTTTCCAGCATTACCTACTTCGGTGAGCCGGTGTACAGCTACACCCTCAAGCAAGGCATCGAAGATGGCTTCCTCGCCCCGTACAAAGTGGTGCGCATCGACTTCGACAAAGACCTGCAAGGCTGGCGCCCGCCCAAGGGCACGCGCGACAAGAACGGTGAGCTGATCGAAGACCGCGTCTATGACCTCAACGACATGGACCGCGACCTGGTGATCGAGGCGCGCACCCAGTTGGTTGCCCGCAAGGTCACCGAATACCTGACCGCCACCGACTCCTTCCAGAAAACCATCATCTTCTGCGACGACATTGACCACGCCGAGCGCATGCGCCAGGCCCTGGTCAACCTCAACCCCAAGCGCGTTGAGGAAAACCGCAAATACGTGATGCGCATTACCGGCGACGACAAGGAAGGCAAGGCCGAGCTGGACAACTTCATCAACCCCGAGTCGCGCTACCCGGTGATCGCCACCACCAGCAAACTCATGACCACCGGCGTTGATGCCCAGACCTGCAAGCTGGTGGTGCTCGACCAGCACATCAAATCCATGACCGAATTCAAGCAGATCATCGGTCGTGGCACCCGTATCAACGAGGATTACGGCAAGTACTGGTTCACCATCATGGACTTCAAGAAAGCCACCGAACTGTTTGCCGACCCGGCCTTCGACGGGGAGCCGGCGGTAATCTACAACCCCGAGGGCGACTCCTCACCGGTGCCGCCGGAAGAAACCGAGGGCGAAGAGGGTGACGTGATCGACGGTGGCGCTGGGCCAACCGAAGGTGACGAAACCACCGGCGGCGCTGACGACGATGGCTGCAAGAAGCGCGTCAAATACGTGATCAACAACGTCGCCGTCCACGTCATTGCCGAGCGCGTGCAGTACTACGGCCCGGACGGCAAGCTGATCACCGAATCGCTACGCGACTACACCCGCACCTGCGTTAAGAAACAGTTTGCCTCGCTGGATGACTTCCTGCGTCGCTGGAGCGATGCCGAACAGAAGAAAGTCATCATCGATGAATTGGCCGCTCAAGGCGTGATGTGGGAAGCCCTGGACGACGAAGTCTCAGCCAAGCGCGGCCAGCCGCTCGATCCGTTCGACCTGATCTGCCATATCGCCTTCGACCAGCCGCCGCTCACCCGCAAGGAGCGCGCCGAGCAGGTGAAAAAACGCAACTACTTCGCCAAATACTCCGGCGCCGCCCGCCAGGTACTGGAAGCCCTGCTCGACAAATACGCCGACACCGGCGTCGAGCACATCGAAGACATCAAGATTCTTCAGCTGGCGCCATTCAGCCAGATCGGTGCGCCGATTGAGCTGGTCAAGGCCTTTGGCGGCAAACCGGGCTATCAGCAGGCCATTCAGGAGCTTGAGCGACAGCTCTACGGATAACCGATGCCCAAACTTAATTCATTTGAAATCGCAGCTGCGCTCATCCGTAAGGGCTTTGTTCTGACCGTAAAAAATCAACATGCTAACGGGTATGAGCAACCTGGTTTTAACGGTCGTGTATTCGTCAAAATGAGCAAAACGGGTGCTCCTGTTGCCAAGCAGCCCTTCCTCATTCATCCAGAACATGCCACAGCAGGTAAATGGGACTCCATCAAGGTACTTTCCCCTTCGTTGCCAAATATCGGGTATCGAAACACCAACATGACGGGTTATCCCACCGTAGCTGGCTCTGACAGTAAATTAGCAATTGCATTGGATATCGCTACAGAGGCCGACCTTCATCAACTGCTTGATCTACTCGGTTATAAATCCTCTGTTTCTGCCCTCCAGTCCGCGACTCCTAAATCTTCGGTCTCTACAGAGGAATTTCTAAACGATCCCAACCTCACCGACACCGAACGCGATGCCCTGATCAAAGCGCGCATCGGCCAGAGCAGCTACCGCGACGACCTGCTGGCCTACTGGGGCGGCTGTGCGATTACCGACTGCTGCGTACCGGAGTTGTTGCGGGCCTCGCATATCAAACCCTGGCGTGCTGCCAGCCCGGCCGAGCGACTTGATCCGTTCAACGGGCTGTTGCTCACCCCCAATCTTGATCTGGCCTTCGACCGTGGCCTGATCAGCTTTGACGATCAGGGGCAGATTCTCCTTGGCGAGGATCTCGACCCCGAAAGCGCCCGTGCGCTCAACATCACCCCTTGTCTGCGCTTGCGCCAGATCAAGCCGCAACATCGCGACTATCTGGCCTGGCACCGTGAACACCTTTTCAGGAAGTAAGCATGTCCATCAGCAGCACCATCAAATCCATCCAGGACATCATGCGCAAGGACGTCGGCGTCGACGGTGATGCGCAGCGTATTGGCCAGCTTGTGTGGATGCTGTTCCTGAAAATATTCGACGACCGCGAGCAGGAGTGGGAGCTGCTCGATGACGACTACCGTTCGCCGATTCCGGAGAGTTGCCGCTGGCGTACGTGGGCGGCCAACCCGGAGGGCATCACCGGTGATGCCCTGAAGGACTTCATTGACAACAACCTGTTCCCGCAGTTGCAGAACCTCCACGAATACAGCACCACGCCGGCCACCTATGTGGTGCGTGGCGTGTTCGAGGATGCCTACAACTACATGAAGTCCGGCCAGTTGATCCGCCAGGTGATCAACAAGATTCAGGAAGGGGTGGACTTTAACAAGGCGCAGGAGCGCCACGCCTTTGGCGACATTTACGAGCAACTGCTGCGCGACCTGCAGAACGCTGGCAATGCCGGTGAGTTCTACACCCCGCGCCCGGTCACCGAATTCATGGTGCGCATGGTCGACCCCAAGCTGGACGAAAAGGTCATGGACCCGGCCTGCGGCACTGGCGGCTTCCTCACCTGCAGCATCGAGCACAAGCGCAAGCGCTATGTGCAAACCGCCGAGGACGAGCGCGCCCTGCAGGCGAGCATCTTCGGGGTGGAGAAAAAGCCACTGCCGCACCTGCTGGCCACCACCAACATGATCCTGCACGGCATCGAAGTACCCAACCAGATCAAGCATGACAATACCCTGGGGCGCCCGCTTATCAGCTGGGGGCCGGCTGAGCGGGTCGATTGCATAGTCGCCAACCCGCCGTTCGGTGGCATGGAAGAAGACGGCATCGAAACCAACTTCCCTACGGCCTTCCGCACCCGCGAAACCGCCGACCTGTTCCTGGTGCTGATCATGCACCTGCTCAAGGACGGCGGCCGCGCCGCCGTGGTGCTGCCCGACGGTTTCCTCTTTGGTGAAGGCATCAAGAGTCGCATCAAGGAAAAGCTGCTGACCGAATGCAACCTGCACACCATCGTTCGCCTGCCCAACGGCGTGTTCAACCCCTACACCGGCATCAAGACTAACCTGCTGTTCTTCACCAAGGGCACGCCCACCAAGGACGTGTGGTTCTACGAGCACCAGTACCCAGTCGGTTACAAAAGCTACTCCAAGACCAAACCCATGCGAGTCAAAGAGTTTGCTGTCGAGGAAGCCTGGTGGGGAAGCGAGGCCGATGGCTTTGCCGCACGGCAGGAGAATGAGTTTGCCTGGAAGGTCAGCTTCGCCGAGCTGCAAAACTGCAACTGGAACCTCGACTGCAAGAACCCTCACGTCGGAGAACAGATCAGCCATGACCCGAACGAACTGCTGCGCGACTACGCCGCGCTGCAAGGCGAGATTGGCGAACTGCGCGACCAGCTCAAGGCTGTGCTGGCCGAGGCCTTTGCCGCTCAGGCGGCGGAGCGTGACGCATGAGCGCCGTGTTGACCGACAATCTGCCGCTGCTGGCCGGCGCGCCCAATGGCATCAAGAAGCTGCGTGAGCTGATTCTGGAGCTGGCGGTGCGGGGTAAGCTGGTGCCGCAAGATCCGAGTGATGAGCCGGCCAGTGAGTTGCTGAAGCTGATTGCTGAGGAAAAAGCGCGGCTTGTGGCGCAGGGGAAAATCAAGAAGCAGAAACCGCTGGCTGGCGTTGAAGAGGCAGCACTACCATTTGAATTGCCAGTGGCCTGGGTTTGGGCTCGTCTTGGCGAAATTACCAACTTTGGTACTACAACCAAAAAAGACGAAATCCCAGATGACGCTTGGGTGCTCGATCTTGAGGATATTGAGAAAGACACTTCAAGACTTTTACAGAAGACTCGCTTTTACGAGCGTAACTCTCTCAGTGACAAGAACAGCTTCGCTAAAGGCGATGTGCTCTATGGCAAGCTCCGTCCGTATCTGAATAAGGTTCTAGTAGCTGAGGATGACGGATTTTGCACAACCGAAATTCTCCCGTTCAGGTGCCACGGACCTTATGTAGCGCACTACTTTATGGTCGCGCTGAAAAGCCCATACTTCCTCAGCTATGTGAATGCTAAAAGCTACGGTATGAAAATGCCTAGGCTAGGAACTGAAGACGGTAGGCAAGCCCTTTTCCCTCTACCCCCTCTCGCCGAACAACACCGCATCGTCGCCAAAGTCGATGAGCTGATGGCCCTGTGCGACCGGCTGGAAGCGCGGCAGGCCGATGCCGTCAGCGCCCACGTCCAACTGGTGCAGGCGCTGCTGGGCAGCCTGACTCAGGCCAGCAATGCAGAAGACTTTGCGCAAAGCTGGCAGCGCCTCACCGAGCACTTCCACGCCCTGCTCACCACCGAATCCAGCATCGACGCCCTCAAGCAAACCCTGCTGCAACTGGCCGTGATGGGCAAGTTGGTGCCGCAAGATCCTAGCGATGAACCGGCGAGTGAATTGCTGAGGCGGATTGCCGAGCAAAAGGCGCGCCTCATCTCCGAAGAAGGTCTTCGAACGACAGCAAGAGACGATGTCCCAGAGGCTGAGCATTACTTCAGGCTACATACCGGTTGGGCGTCCTGCCGGCTTGGCAACCTTGCTCGTTTCATTGACTACCGGGGCAGGACACCTACAAAAACATCATATGGCGTACCGCTCATTACTGCCAAAAATGTGCGTCCAGGATTCATCAGTAGAGATCCTCAAGAGTTCATTGCTGAGACGGACTACTTGTCTTGGATGACAAGAGGCTTTCCACGGGTTGGAGACATGCTTTTCACAACCGAAGCTCCAATGGGGAACGTGGCGGTAATTGATATTGCTGAGCGTTTTGCACTGGCTCAGCGCGTGATTTGCTTCCAACTGCATGAGCTGGAAACGGGCCCATTCCTGAAGCTGACCATGATGTCCTCTGGCTTTCAGACGCAGCTTTCAGATGCCGCCACAGGTATGACCGCCACTGGTATCAAATCCTCTCGCCTTAAAGAAATACCAGTTCCGATACCTCCGCTCGCCGAACAACACCGCATCGTCGCCAAAGTCGACCAGCTGATGGCCCTCTGCGACCAACTCAAAGCCCGTCTTAATCATGTCCGGCAAGTGCACGAGCATCTAGCCAGTGCGCTGGTCGAGCAGGGCGTGGCCTGATTTAACAAGAACACCGATAAGGACATCCTATGCGTCCCGACAAGAAAGCCGTCACCGACCTGTTTACCGAGCGCGCGCAGTACCTGATCCCCTTGTTCCAGCGCGGTTACGTGTGGACGCTGAACGAGCAGGTGCAGCCGCTGTGGGAAGACCTCGTTGACCGCCTGGAGGCTATCGTCCAGCATCAGGTTGATGCAGCCATGGTCGGGGCTGGCCGGCTCAGGCCGCTACGCCGGCACTTTCTCGGGACCGTGGTGATCGGCAGCCTCAAGGGCGGCAGCAGTGATGCCGTGGGCAACCGCGATGTGATCGACGGTCAGCAGCGTATCACCACCCTGCAGATTCTGTTGCTGGCGTTTCGCGACCTGGTCGCGCCTCTGGATGACGATGCGCTGAGCTATGACCTCAAGCCGCTGACGCAGAATATCGGCCGATACCGCCAGGCCAGCGATACCCTCAAGGTGTTGCCGACCAATGTTGGCCGCGATGTCATGCAGGCGCTGGCCGGGCTGGGCAGCGCCGAGAAGATCAGCGAGCGCTTCCCGGCCAAGGTCGGCCGGCAGTACCAGGAACGCCCGGCGATGGTGCGTGCCTACCTGTTCTTCCACGCCATGCTGGCCTGCCACCTGCGCGGCCTGCGCTACGACGACCCGTTGCCGGACGCGGCTGCAGATGAAGAACACACCGTGGCCCATGCGGTGATTCGTACCATCGACACGGACAACCAGTTGAAACTGCCGGGCGCCGACCTCCCTCTGCAGGTGGAGCGCGCCCATGCGCTGCTGGCCACCCTGCGCGAAGGTTTCCAGATCATGTCGCTGGAGCTGGAGGACGAGGACGATCCGCAGATTATCTTCGAAACCCTCAATGCCCGGGGCGCGCCGCTATTGCCGAGCGACCTGATCCGCAACTTCATCTTCCTCCATGCCACCCGCAACGGCGAGGACGTGGATGAGCTGTATCGCCAGGGCTGGCAGCATTTCGACGAGACGGTAGACACCAGCACTGGCAAGGGCGCCAAGTTCTGGAAGCAGCAGGAGCGGCAGGGCCGCCTGAAGAACTCGCGACTGGACCTGCTGCTTTACCACTACGTGGGCATGCGCAAGTGCGAGGATTTGAAGGTGGCCCACGTATTCAACGAATTCAAAGACTGGTGGCAGTACGAGCCCCGCGACACTCAGCACGAGCTGGCGCGCATCACGCACCTGGCGGGGTATTTCCAGACCTTTATGGTACCGGGGCAGGCGAGTCGCCTCGATCTGTTCTGCCGGCGTCTGAAACTGCTGGATGTATCCACGGTGACGCCGCTTGTACTGTATCTACTGGAGCACCATAAGCCGGATTCCGCGGAGTTCCTGCAGGCCATTGGTGATCTGGAGTCTTACTTGGTGCGCCGGTTTATCTGTGGCTACACCACCAAGAGCTACAACCGCACCTTCCTCAACCGCTTGCTGGTGGAGATGGTGCGCGAGCAGAAGACCGATGCCGCGACATTGCGCGACAAGTTGCTGTCCCTGCAGGGCGACAGCCAGTGCTGGCCGGATGACGAGGCCTTCGCCCTTAACTGGTGCCATCGCGCTCTTTACCAGGGCCGCAACACCAGCAAGGTCCGTGCGGTTCTCGAGGCGCTGGAGTTGTCCATGCGCGGTAGCAAGCAGGAGAGCCTGGTGCTACCTGATGGCCTGACCGTGGAGCATGTGTTGCCGCAGAAGTGGCAAACGAACTGGCCGCTCGCCGAGGACACGCCAGAGAACCAGGAAAAGCGCCGTCGCCTGCTGCACAGTATCGGCAACCTCACACTGGTGACCCAGGCCTTCAACTCCGCCCTGAGCAACGAACCCTTTGCCGTGAAGCGGCAGGAGATCGTAACCACCAGCCTGCTGATGCTCAACACCCACTTCCAGCGCTATGGCGACAACGATTCCTGGGATGAGGAAGAAATCGTGGTGCGAGCGGACAGCCTGTTTGCATCCGCGCTGAAGATTTGGCCGATGCCGAAGTGATGCTGGAACCACTGATTATTCAAATAACGTTTTTGGGTGCCCTGACATGATGGACCTGCTGCAACACCTGATTCCTGACTTCGCCCATATGTTCAGCGCCAACCCTAATGGCATCAGTGCCTGGTTCTGGTCGGCCACTGCGCTTGTCTTTGTTTTTTCCTTTTGGGCGCTGGTGGTGCATTACCGCCGCTTCAGCGCGCGGATGCAGGCTCTGCACTCGCTGCTGGAAGGGCAGAGCAAGGAGACGCTAGCGCAGAACCGCCGGGAAACCCTACAGAGGGCGGGTGAGCTCAAGGCGCCGAATGTAGGCATGCTCTGGCGTGAATTCGACGAAAGCCTAGTGCTGTCCTCGGATCAGAAGCAGCTGTTCAACACGCTGGATGCCGAGCACTTCTTCAACCCGCGTACGCTGGCTGGTGGTTTGACGGCCAGCCGTTTGCTGGCGGCAGCGCCAAGCTTTCTAGTGGCCATCGGCGTGCTGGGCACCTTCGTCGGTCTGACCGTTGGTCTGGAAGGGCTGGTTGGCAGTACGGGCGAGATCGAAGCGCTCAAGGGCGGGATCAACAAGCTGATCTCCGGTGCTGCCGTGGCCTTTATGACGTCAGTCTGGGGTGTGCTGTTCAGCCTGTTGCTCAACTTCATCGAGAAGATGTTCGAGCGTGCGGCGCTGCAGGGGATTCAAGCGCTGCAGCACGATGTGGATGCGCTGTATCCGCGCATTCCCGCCGAGCAGTCGTTGGTGCACATCGCCGAATACGGCAAGGAGAGCAAGGAGGCGCTGCAGGAGCTGCACGAGCGCATCGGCGAGCGTCTGCAGGAAACCCTGACCGGCATGAACGAGGCGATGCAGACCGCACTCACTGATGCCCTGAACAACATCATGGCGCCGGCCATTCAGACCTTGGTCAGCACCACCAGCCAGCAGTCCACTCAGGTGCTGGAAAGCCTGGTAGGCAACTTTATGGAAGGCATGACCTCGGTTGGCCGTGAGCAGGGCCAGCAGATGCAGCAGGCAGCGGCTAATGTGAATGCCGCCGTGAGTGGCATGAGCGAGCAGCTGAATCAGTTGTTCAGCAGCCTCAGCGAGCAGCAGAGCCAGCAGATGTCGGTGGCGCAGCAGCAAAGCTCGGCCTTCGAGGCGCAATTGCAGCGCATTAGCGGTTCTGCTGATGATCGTCAGGCGCAGATGGAGCAGCGCTTCAGCGAGTTGATGGCGGGCCTGAGTGGTCAGCTACAGAATCAGCTGGGTGTGGCGCAGCAGCGCGACGAGGAGCGCCAGGCGCTGTTCGAGCGGGTACTGGGCCAGGCCAGCAGCAGCCAGACGGCGATGCTGGAGCAGTTCTCCCATTCGACCCGTGAGCAGATGCAGGCGATGGCCGAGGCCGGCAACGAGCGTCACAACAATCTGGAGAAGGTGTTCTCCCGTTTGATGATGAGCCTCAACACTCAACTCGATACGCAGATGGGCGCGGCCGAGCAGCGTGAGCAGGCGCGTAGCCAGCGGCATGAGCAGCAACAGGCCGAGCTGCTCAAACGCCAGCAGCAGATGCTGGGTAGCCTGGGGCAGTGCAGCCAGCAGCAGATCAGCGCACTCAACGAGGCGGCGGCGCAGCAACAACGTGAATTACAGAGCACCGTGGACAAGCTGTTGGGTGGCCTGACCACGCAGTTCAGCACCCAGGGCGAGCAAGCCGAGGCCCGCGAGCAGGCGCGGCAGCAGCGCTTCCAGCAGCAGTTGGAGCAGGTTACCCTGCAGCAGCAGGAGCTGCTGGCCGGTTTGGCCAGTGCCGTGCAGGCCACTCAGCAGCAGAGCCGGCTGATGGCGGAGCAGCACCAGCAGTTGCTCGGCCAGCTCAAGCAGGCCACCGAGGCGGCAGCGCAGAGTAGCAAGCATATGGACAGCAGTGCCAACCAGCTTGGCCTGCTATCGGCCAACGTGCGCTCGGCCGCCGAGCTGTTGGGCCAGCGCCTGGAGCAGGTGACGGCACGCATCGAGCAGGCGGGTGGACAGAACGCCGAACTAGCCGGCCAGCTGCAGCAGCAGGCGACGACCTTGGCGCAGTTGCAGGGCACCCTGCTGGAAGGTGCGCAGCGCTTCGAGCAGGCTGCCAGCGAGGCGCGTAACGGCTTTGGCGAGATGAAAACGACCCAGCAGGAATTTCTCGCCGGGGTGCGCCATGAATTTACGTCACTGGGCGTGGCGCTGCGTGAGCAGGTCGAGGCGGTTGAGAAGCAGGCTGAGGAGTGGCTGCGTAGCTATGCCGGTGAGGTGCGCGTGCAGACGGATGACCGCATGAACAAGTGGAATGAGGTCTCGCAGAACTATGCGGATCAGATGCACCGCATCGTGCAGAACATGAGCAGCATTCTGGATGAGCTGGAGGCACGCTGATGCGTCTGGGCAAAGCCAAAGAGGTCAGCGTCGACGAGGAGAATCCGTACTGGATGTCCTTCTCGGACATCATGTCGGCGCTGCTGGTGATCTTCATTCTGGCCTCGGTGATTCTTATCCTGCAGTTGATGGAGATTCAGCAGGAGCTGAAGGAGCGGCAGGTTCAGTTCGAGGAAGAAATCGTTGAACTGAAAAAGGCCGAGCAGGTGCGCCGCACCATTCTTGATGAAGCGGTTGAGGCCCTGCGCCGTCGCGGCATCAAGGTCGAGGTCAGCGAAAATCATACGGTGCTGAGTATCCCCAACGATCTGCTCGGGTTCGACAGCGGCGCCTATGACATTCATGCCGCTTACCAGGAACGTGCGCTGGAGATTGGCAAGGTGATCCATGAGGTGATCGCCCGTGATGACAGGATTGAGTATCTCGATACCATCTTCATCGAGGGCCATACCGACAATCGACCCTTCCCGGGGTTTATGGGCAAAGGCAACTGGGGGCTCTCAACCTTCCGCGCCATCTCTTTGTGGCAGTTCTGGGGCGCTGCCCTACCGGGTGATGAGCAACTGGCCAGCCTGAACAACAAGGATGGCAAGCCGCTGTTCTCGGTCAGTGGTTACGGTGAAACCCGGCCGGTGGTGGTAGACCAGCAGGCGGAAGAAGACTTCAAGCGCAACCGTCGTATCGACATCCGCTTCACCATTCGCCGCCCGGACAGCGCTCAGTACGAGCAGGTACGTGAGCGTCTGGAAGAGGTGCAGCCGTGAGGTTGCCCCCGGTGCATATGCCCGTGGTCGAGTGGCCTGCCAAGACAATCGAAGGCTGGCAGATTCTGATCGAAAAGGGGGCCAGGATGGCGGCAGCGACAGGGCAGGGTGATGCGTTCGAGGCAATACTGGCGCGTTTGCGCGATATGGCCAGCACCGGGCGTTTTGACGGCTTGCCGGCGTTGCTCAAACGCCGGCTTACCGCGAGAGCGCTGACCTGGTTGTGGTTGAACGACGAGGTTATCGGTAGGCGCCTGTTCAGTGTCCGCTTGCTCACTGTGCTGGTGGAGGCGCAGCAGCCGAGGCTGACGCGCATTACTCTGCAGCAACTGGCGCAGTTCTACTTCCGTCGCTTCGACAAGCTGGACGAGCACGAGGGGCTGCGTGAGAAGCTTGAGCAGGTTTTGCTGCAGCAACTGCAATTGTTGCCTGAACCCAGAATCAGCGGGCCGCAAGCCGATCCGCTGTTAACCCTCAAGCGTGATGGACATTGGTTGTTGCCGCTTGACGGCCCGGTACAACTGGTCGAGCAGGTTCGCGACAGCGGCCATGAGCTGAGTGCAACCTTTGAGGCTCTGGGTCTTCAGGGCTTTGACGATGGGCGCTATGGCGATATCTGCCGGGCGCACTTCTACCTGGAGACCCTGCGAGGGCTTTCGCCCGGTGAGTATGACCCGGTGCTGGACGAACTGCAGAAACCCTCTGTGGCCAAGGCGCCCTACGAGGGCGAGCGGCGAATCGGCCATATCGCGCTGGAGATTTTGATCGACCGCGTCGGGCAGGAACCGGGCGATGCCTGGTTGAACTTCATCCTTAATCTGGCGGGGGATCCGCGGATTGCCCGCAATTCGCCCAATTACCGTGAGTGGTGGCAGTTCCTCGGTGAGGAGCGGGTGCAGAAGGTTCGGGGCTGGCTGGTCAAGGAGGATTTGCGACTATTCCTGAGTGCAGTTGAGGAATACGGGATTGAAACTCAGAATTTAGAATTGCAGCGTATGTTTCCTGCTCGTAAAAGATTTATTGAAGGGTTGTTTGAGCAGAAGCTTATTGTTAATGCGCGTTTGATGTTGGGTAATAAGGCGCAGGATACCGTCAGGAAAATTCTTGGGTCTGAGGTAAAAACAAGCTTTGCTCGAATGGAAGGGCGGATGCACGATAAAGCCGTTATTTATATGGATTGCGGTGCATTTCACCTTGTTCAAGGCTCCCATAGTTTTAAGATATGGGTTTACCTTGCTCTGCCGAGTGAGTTGTTGAGGTCTTTTGATAAAAATGTATTTAGTGATGCCGATCTTACTAAGGTTGTTCCGTTGGAGTATGAGCGTAGTTATCCTGGTCTGCCTTATGTCTCATACTCACATCATCCTATGGTATGGCAGAACAAGGTTTTCACTTTCTTGGCGGAAAACGGTATTTCTCTCGATCTCGAAAGATTGCTAAGTCGTTCTGATTATCAAACATATCTACGGCGTTATGGCATGCCTGTAGTTAACTCTACTCGCACCGTAGTACCGAAGTCCAAGTTAGCAGAAGCTCCGGATTTTCTACTAAGTGAGCCACGGGGCTCAGCTACTGGTCAGGCAATTCAAACGATGTCAGAGCCTCAGGGGCCTTCGCCTGTCTCACAGGCAACGAGAGATTCCAGATCTACTCCTGCACAAGATCCAGTGGCTCCACGTGCTGTAACTTCTGCTCCATCTTCTTCGGTAGGGCAAGGTACTCAACAGCATGATCCCGTAGTGTCGCGCTCTGTAAGTTCTGGAGAAGTGAATGCTGCTGCTGCGGCTCCTCAGATGGTGGTAAACGAAGGGCTGCTGGCAGGGTTGAAACCCTCGGCTCTGAAAATACTGCGCTACTTCGTGGACAACCCGGGCGATAAAGTCCGCTATGCCGCGAATGTTTTCGATGTCGATACGCGAGAAATCAATCAGATCTTGTATGGCCCATTGAAGGACATGTGCGTGCGTGATGAGCAGTACGGCTGGACGGTGAATGAGGCAGCACGTCTCGCGCTTGAGGCGTTGGATGAACATGAAGGGGCCGAATAGATGAGGTTGATGGATATTTTCCGCTCGCTCATCGGTGAGCGGGATGGCGCGTTGAGTACCCAGCAGGGTTTTCAGTCGCAACCGGACTCCAATGGCTTGAACTTCTTCATGCCCATGCCGGCCTTCCAGGCGTTGCAAACTGGGCAGGGTAGTGCGCTGGCAAAAGTACAGTTGATCGTGTTCAATATGCTGACTGAGCAGGGCATTGCTGAAACCACCGCTAACGGTTTCCACATCGGTGCCGAAGATGTTTCGGGGATGGACCTTGAGCAGGCGGAAATCCTGCGCTTGCCAAGGCGCTTGCCGGGGCGCTTTCTGACCTCGATCAGTGGACGCACAGGCAACAGTGGTTTTCGTGTGGCGATCACCCTGGAAATGCCGGATGGCGCTGCCAGCTTTACACGCAAAGGCCCCTATCTGTACCTGACCAGCAGTGAGTGCTACTGGCTGACGCCTGCTGAAATGATGGGTTTGCAGGCTTGGGAGCGGCATGAGGCGTTAGCTCCTGAGCAGCGCGGCGAGGCGGCGAATCTGCGCCTGATGGCGGAGTTGCAGACCGCTGCACGCAGCGGCATGCGCATTGATCTGAGCCACTTCGAGCGGCTTGACGTGGTGGTGCCGGAGAACGTCGGGGTTATCGCTACGCGTCTGCCGGATGGCAGCCTTCAGCTCTGCCCGAGCCTGGGGGATGGCTCGGGGCCTGACCAGTTGGAGAAGCGCTGGTCGCAGCTGGACATGTCGGCCGATGGCGGCGTGCTGCGCATCGACAATCGCGTGCTGTTGCTGGATCAGGCGCGTATGGACGGCATCCGCAATGTGCTGGCGAACAAGCGTATCCCCGCTGATCAGGTTAATGAGTTTATTGCGACGCCAACGGCGTTTCTTGATGCTGCGCTGGTCAATCTGGAGGTGGGTTTCTCCGCCCGGGTTGCGGGTATCGGCAAGCTTCAGCACATGGATTTCGGCGCACTGGATGCAACCAAGAATGACTGGTTTGCACTGGACAAGCGCCCGGCACCTGCCGCAATTCTGGGCAAGCTGATTCAGTCTCCCGAGGATTTGCAGCGCTTCGAAGCGGTACTGCAGGCGGCTAATGAGCAGGGCGCGACGAGTGTGGCGTTTGCTGGCGAGGTGATCGATATCTCTGATGCCCCGGCCGTTCAGCAGGAGCTGGCCAAGGCTCGCCAGAACATGCACCCGGTCAGCGATATCGAATCGCGTGACGAGGAGTACGAGCCCCCGGAAGGCAAGGAAAAGGTCGGGGTCATTCTCAAGGATGCCGACGAGATAAATTCTGCACTGTTGCACAAGGCGGCTGCTGCAACGCCGTTGACTGTGCCCGACTGGTCGGTTTATGCCCGGCAGCCGTTCCCTCATCAGCGTGAGGGGATCGAGTGGATGTTGAAACTGATGGGCGCTGCGTTGCAGGATGAAGCGGATGACCTGTATCGCCTGCAGGGTGGTCTGTTGGCTGATGACATGGGCCTCGGCAAGACCTACATGTCGCTGGTTACGGTCGGGGAATATCTGGCCAGTCAGCGCGCGGCTGACAAGCCACAGAAACCAGTTCTGGTGGTGGCGCCGCTGAGCCTGCTGGAAAACTGGGAGGATGAAGTCGGCAAGACTTTCGCCGGCATTCCGTTCCGCGATGTGGTGGTGCTGCAGTCGGGGCGGAGTCTGCGCGACTATCGCGTCAACGGTGCTGAGCGCGAATCGGTGCAGTTGGCGTCTATGATCGATGACAGCAGTGGCATGATGGATGAGCAGAGCATTCGCTATGCGCTGCATGTGGGGCCGGAAGCTGGTGTGCATCGTCTGGATATGGATCGCCGCTTGGTACTGACGACCTACCAGACCCTGCGCGATTATCAGTTCTCTCTGTGCCGTATCGACTGGGGCATGGTCATCTTCGACGAGGCGCAGAACATCAAGAACCCCAATGCGCTACAGACTATTGCGGCCAAAGGGCTCAAGGCGGATTTCAAACTGCTGGCAACCGGCACGCCGGTAGAAAACAGCCTGGGCGACTTCTGGTGCCTGATGCATACGGTGCAGCCCGGTTTACTGGGGGGCTGGGAAAACTTCCGCGATACCTGGATCAAGCCGATCCTGGCTGCCAGCGATGATGAGCGAGATGAGGTCCGGGCGTATTTAGGCGAGCAGCTGCGGCGTGCGGTTGGCATATTCATGCTGCGGCGGGTGAAAGAGGATCAGCTCAAGGGCCTGCCAACCAAGACCATTCTCAGTGGTGTCGAGCAAGCTGATCATGGCCTGCAACGGCATGCGACGCAGTTGGGTGTGGTGATGAAAGGCAACCAGTTACAGATCTACGATGAAGTCCTCAACAGCTACCGGGCGCGACGTGCGAGTGCTGAGGATATGCGGGGTACCGCACTGGCGGCATTGACTCAGCTGCGCTCGATTTCCCTGCACCCACGCCTGGAGAATGAGCCGGCGCTGTACAGCGAGGACGGCAAGCAAGCGCGGCAACTGATGATGGAGTCCGGCAAGCTGGCGGTGATGCTGCAGTTGCTCGATGAGATCCGTAGCAAGGGTGAAAAGGTCATTTTATTCATGATGACCAAGCGTCTGCAGCGAGTCCTCAAGCTCTGGCTGGACCAGATCTATGGCTTGAATGTATCTGTGATCAATGGCGATACCAAAGCGGTCGCGACACGTGCGGAAGACATGACGCGCAAGCGGCTGATTGCCGAATTTGAAGCCCACAGCGGTTTCAATGTACTGATCATGTCGCCAGTCGCTGCGGGGGTCGGTCTGACCGTGATCGGGGCCAATCATGTGGTGCATCTGGAGCGCCACTGGAACCCGGCCAAAGAGGCACAGGCATCTGACCGGATTTACCGGATCGGCCAGACCAAACCGGTATTCATTCACCTGCCTGCTGTCACTCATCCCCAGTTTGATTCATTCGATGTGCACCTTGACCGCTTGTTGCGCGGAAAACTGATGCTCAAGGATGCTGTTGTGACGCCGGAGTCGGTCAGTGAAGGTGAGATGATTCAGTCGATGGGCCTTTAAAGAATCTGTACGGGCGAGGTGAAAGGGGGGATAGATTTATTGATGGACTGCCTACCCTCGATTCGAGCGTCAGATCAGCAATCCTCGGCCGCTCCCTAATCGCTTCCAGATCAATAGGGCGGTGAGTCGATAGTAATACCGGGTGGCGTCGGAATGGTCTTTCAGGTGCTGAGTGAGAAACCAGCGCACATGCTTGAGCTGCCAGGTCCAGGGATTATCGCGTTGCCATCGCTGTTGAATGGCTGCTTGCATGACTCGTGCTTGGCGTAGGTGACGTTGCTGCGTGGCCTTTGAGCCGGTCAGTACGCCGCTCAGGAACAGCGTCATATCGAAGGGTTTGCTCATGTTCTCCCGCCAATGTAGGCCGATACCACATCGATCCGGTTATGCCCAAGCTCAAGGCTGATCTGTTGGCGCGCCAGTTGATCAAGGGCGCGGTCAATGCGATAGCAGTGGCCGCCATTGACCGGTGCGGCGTGGCCCGTGAGCTGCTCGTACCGTTCGCAGGCGTAGGCTGCGCGCAGTTCATGAAAACCCTTCAGCCCGTGTGCATGCAGCGTTTTGCGGGCGGAGAGCACTGTTTGGTGCAGAAATATGGCGTAGCTTTCGTCTCGGGCCAGCAAGTTGCGGCTGCCGGTCGGCGATGCCTGACGAACCAACTGTAGGGCCGCTTTCACCGCTTCATTGGCCACCACCCATCGCGGCGCTGATGAGCCTGAACGGCCTCCTTTGGTGCCGTCTTGGATGTTGATGCGGCCTAAGCGTTCGGCTTCGCGGTGTAAGCGTGGCAGGTCAGCCAGGATCGCTTCGCGCAGGCGCATGCCGGTTGCTAGAGCTAAAAGGACTATGGCGGCCACCCGATCGTGTTGCTGTTCTCCAAGCACCTCAGCCAGTCGCCGCACCTGTTGGTGATCTTGGCCATCCGGCGCGCGAGTGCGTACGCTCGAGCGCTGCTGTCCCAACGCCTGACTCGGGCTGGCGATCCTCACATCCTGATCACCGCGCAGCGCAGCAAGGGTGCGGTTAACGCTGCTCAGGCGGTTTTGCGCGGTGGCGATACACAGCTCGCCTTGCTGGATCTGCTGGCGCAGGTATGCGACGTAATCCTCCAGCGTATGTCGATCAATCTGGCGCGCATCGTTGTAACCGGGGCCGTTTTCTGACCGGCACCAGCGCACGAAGGCTTGCCAGCGATCGCTGTGTGCTTTCACGGTGGCGAAGTGGCCGCCTGCGAACATATCCCCGAGTGCTTGCCGCCCGGCATAGCTCAGTTGGCGACCATAGCCAAAGTTGCGACCGTCACGCCGACCGACCAGCGCCATTATCTTCACCTTGATCGTTGGTTTGTAGGTGCAGCAGCAGGGCTTTCCAGTGGGGACCGATGCAGTCCAACTGTCCCCAGTGTGCTGGGCGGACGAGAAGGGCGTTTTCGCTGTGTTGCAGCAGAGCCCCTTCTTCTTGCAACTGTTCGATAAGCCGAGCGAGGTCGATTGACTCAGATGTTGGAGCGGCGACAGCGGCGACACTGGCGACAACCCCCGCCGCATCTGGATTGGCACGTGGCGACAAAGTGGTGGCAGTGGCGGCGACACTCCGTAACTCGGTCGGCGAGCAATGTTGCGCCCGATAGCGGCGCACGGCGTCATTGAGTCGGAACATGGCGCACCTCGAATATGTCCCCGTCATTGTTCAGCCAGTTATGGGCAACCAGTTGCAGCAATAACTCGAAGGTGTGCCGCGTGCTTTTACGGGCAAAGCGGGGGCCGTTGCGCGTGATATCGCGGAGGCGAAACGGTGGCCAGTTCTTCTTTATCAACCAGCGCAGGAGGCAATCGGCCTCTGCGCGAAGCTTGTTCAGTGGTTCCTGTTCGGTCAGTCGTTGGTTCTCGGCCAGGTAGTAGTCCATCAGCGTAGAGGCGCGCTGGATGTGCATTTCTTCCAAGACAGTCGATTTTTCAACCACCGCCATCACACCAGCCATGCGCAGAACGTTCGCTGCGGCTTTGCCCGCAGCAGCTTGCACGTTGACCAGCTCGCCGAATTCCCCGGACTCGCATTCAATGGTGTCGTGAATGGCAATCCAGGCTTCACGGGCGCGGGGGTTTAACTCTAGGGTTGCAGGGCTGAGGCCGCCGTCTTTATGGCGTGACCAAGGGGTCTGCATGAGCGCGGCAATGCGCTGCTGGTACAGGTGCACCTTTGGATCACGGGTCAGGTCGATGGCTTTGTACAGCCGTTGTCCAACCAGACGCTCTGGCCAACTTGTCAGGCAGCGTCCCAGGATGCCCTGGTCTTTGATATCAGCGTCCTGCAGCAAGCGATCTGCCATACGGGGTTGCAGCATCAAGTGCATGCTGAGACGGCGGTCATAGGCACGCAGACTTTCCCCAGCCATCGCGCGCGACCGATCAATCGGGCTACCGTCCCATAACGTCGACAAGTGAGTGATGGCCTTGATCATGTTGTCCTTGCTCATGGTGCTGCCGCCCAAAAACTGCCCGCCTTCATCGCTGAACAGCCCCATGCTCGGCAAACCATGGCAGAGGCTTTTGACCAGACCTTCAATGGTCGGCTCAGCACTGAGGAGTCTCGGTTGGACGGGCTCAGGTTGGGCGTCCAGCGCTAGCTGTGCTGACTTTTTCGAGGTTGGCGATTTCGCGGTGAGTCTCATTGCAGCGCGGTGAGCCTTGAGCTGTTCGCCATAGGCGATCCACTGCTGTCTCTCCCAGTCGCGTATGGCTTGCAGCGCAACATGGTCCACTGCGCTTTTGCGATCACCCGAGCAAGCCACTGTCAGCAAGTACAGCGACAACGGATAGACTCGACCGTCGAGGTGAACATTGGCATGCGCCTGGCTCGCCAAAGCTGCCGTGGCCAGTACGGACTGCGCGGCCATGGCGCAGGGCACGCCGATGACATCGGCCATGCGCTCTACGGCCGGCCCCAATAGATCGCCTAGCGCCGCGACCGGGTATGGTAGGGGCGGAATCTGCTGTTCCAACAAGGGGCGTGGTGGCCCTTGTACTTCGCGAAGTTGCATAGCCGTCCTCCATAAATTACCGATCTCTCCCTCACGTCATCCCGCCAAGAATGCTGAGTGTTATCAGGGATCAAGGCCCCTGCGACCTGTGAGGGTGTCCACTGACGCGGGACTGGCGGCTCCTTACGACCGGGAGCAAGGGCATCTCATGATCTGGCCTCCTGAGCACCGATAGCGGTGGGCGGGTGGAGGCTGAATTGGCTGACGAGACCAGTGCCGCGAGATCCTGAGCCGGGTGCAAGCAGCACTGCGATGACCGGGGCATGCCTGACTGTCAGTCAGGTGCAGTCCATTCCTTGGTCTGCGGCACCATCATCTACATGGCTGTTGCTGGTGGCATCGGCGTTTGTCACGAGGGGAATTGCGCTACGCAATGTGCTATGAGGGCAGGAACAGCGGAAGGCGCGCTCCTCTCATTGCTGGATAAAGGAGTCGGAACGGTTGAGTGGCCGAGTGCGGCGAACTGAAACTCCATTACAACGAACGGTTGAAACTTTATTGAATCGCAGACACAAAAAAAGACGCCCATAGGCGCCTTCCTTCGTCAATTTGGTGGAGCCGGGGGGATTTGAACCCCCGTCCGCCAGTACTCCGCTGTCGGTACTACATGCTTAGCCATGTCTACTGAGTTAATCCGCAGCCGCCCGACGGGCAGGGTGCTTTGGACGAGTTGGGTAAGTTTTAGTCGCTTTGCCCCCAACGTGCTACACGACGATCCTGTTCTGTATGACAATCACTTCGGGTTTACAGGCATCCCCTGGTGATTGCTGGAGCCGAAGCTACCAGGAGAGCGGGCTCAGCTGCTTACGCAGCGAGAGCGTAGCCCTCGTAGTTTTCGTCATTGGCAACTATAGAAAGTTGCAACAGTGGATTTACGAGTTCTGTTACCAACTCGGCATGCACCTAGAGTTTCGCTACCGGCGTCGAATCCTAATCGGCCCCACACTAGCTCTAAGCTAACGCACCTTACGGCACGTGAACCGGAGTATACGGCATTGCGCGGGTGGCGTCGACAGCTGAGCGCTCACCCGCGCGATGCATCAGGCGCCGCCGCTGCTCGAGCCGCTGCCTTTGTTGGTTTTGTCCAAACGTTCAACGACTTTGCTGGTGATTTCGATGCATTTCTTGGTGTCGCCGGAAGCCTGGGCTTGCTTGGCTTCGTCCACTTTGTCCTGGACAGCGGTGTCCAGGCCTTCGGAGGTGGCACCGGCGGTGGCCATGCTGTCGTTGATTTTCTGCAGGTTCAGGGCGCACAGGTCGTCGGCAGCGAAGGCCGGCGAAGCGAGCAGGGTAGCGGCCGCGAACAGGGCCGAAAGCGCGGTACCTTTCATGGGAGTCTCCTCTGTGGCCTCTGGTAGGTGGGCCTGTAAAGGTGGACTGTGCCGTTTGGCTGACAGTTCCGTTGTGATGGTGGCGGGATGGCATGAGGGTTTGTGGCGGGATGTTGCTGGGGTGTGGGGAGGGGGGCGTGGGGATGCGTATGACTTATTGGCGGGGGAAGGGGGCCGCTTTGCGGCCCATCGCGGCGCGAGGCCGCTCCCACAGGGGTTAGGCTACTGGGCAGGCGGTGGGGCGGGTGCCGTCTACGACTTCGTTGTAGGGGGCTTGGTCGCGGTCGCGTAGGCCGTAGTCGCGGATCACCGAGGTGACGCGCACGCGGTAGTCGTCGAAGATTTTGTCGCGGCCGGCGCGTTGGGCGGAGAGGTGGGCGGTGACGTTGCGCCATTGCACCACGGCTTCTTCATCGCGCCAGGTGGTCACCGACATCACTTTCTTGGGGTTGAGGGTGCTCTGGAAGCACTCCACCGAGATGAACCCTTCCATGGGCTTGAGCAGGGGGGTGAGCTTGTTGACCAGGTCTACGTAGGTTTCGCCCTGGCCGGGCAGTGCTTGCAACTCGAACAATACGACGATCATGGGTAGTGCCTCATCCTTGATGACTTTGTTGTTTTCATGCGGTGCTGGTGCAGCGGGTTACTTCAGGTTGGCAAGCCAGGCGCGCATCACGCGGGCGGCGGCCTGGGTCAGGCGCTCGCCGAGTTCGGCGGCGGCCGAGCGCAGGGCGATGGGGTCCAGGCCGGTCTGGCCGACTTCGTTGGCGTGGCCTACCAGCCACTGCTCGATGCGGGCGGGGTCGGCTTCCAGGTGGCATTGCAGGCCCAGGATGCGGTTGTCCACGGCAAACGCCTGGTGCGCGCAGATGTCGGTCTTGGCCAGCAGCACGGCGCCCTCTGGGATGTCGAACTGGTCGCCGTGCCAGTGCAGCACGGGCACGTCGCCCAGGTCGGCAAGCGGCGATTGCTGGCCTTCGGCTGTGAGGGTAAGGGGCGAGAAGCCGATTTCCTTGACGCCCATGGGGTAGACCTTGGCGTTCATGGCGCGGGCGATCAGTTGTGCGCCCAGGCAGATGCCCAGCATGGGCTTGCCCGACTCGACGCGTTGGCGCACCAGCTCAAGTTCGGCCCTGAGGAAGGGGTAGGGCTTTTCGTCGTAGGCGCCGATGGGGCCGCCCAGCACGATCAGCAGGTCGGCCTGCATCACCTGTTCGGCGTGGAGGGTTTCGACGGTGGGGTCGATGTAGGTGAGGCTGTAGCCGGCTTCGTTCAGGACGGGGGCCAGGGTGCCGACGTCTTCGAAGTGGATGTGGCGCAGTGCGATGGCTGTCTTCATGTGCAAACCCGATGATGAAAGAAGTGAGGGCGCGGTTTACGCCGTGGGGTTGAGGTCGACCTTGATCGTACCGGCCTTGGGGAAGGTGCAGCAGGCCAGGGCGTGGCCGTCGCGCTTGTCCTGGTCGGTCAGGCAGAAGTCGGGTTCGACGCTGTACTCGCCTTCCGACACTTTCAGCCGGCAGTGGCCGCAGATGCCGGCGCGGCACAGGCTGCGTACGGCGATGCCACTGGTTTCCAGCATCTCCAGCAGGCTCTTGCCTGCGGCGGGCTCCAGCACCTGGTCGTTGTGCTGAAGGTGCAGGCGCAAGGGGCTTTCGGCCTGGGCATTGTCTGGCGTGACCGGGGCAGAGGCGGCTGGCGGGGTGAAGGATTCGATCAACAGGGGGCAGGCGGGGAACAGCGCCAGCAGGTGCTCGCGCATGCCCTGGGCGAAGCCGTGGCTGCCACAAATCACCACGCTGTCCGGGTTGCCCAGTGCTTGCAGGTCCTGGGCTTGCGGGCGGCCGGCCTTGAAGTGGCCTTTGCCGTACACCACTTCGCGGGTGACGAACACCTGCAGGTCGAACCAGGGGCAGCTCAGTTCCAGTTGCAGCAGTTCGTGCAGGAACGGGATGTCGGCAATGGACGGCACGCACAGCAGCAGGCTGACCTGCGGCACGCTCAGGCCGCGCTGGGCGCGCTCGTGCAGCCCGCGCAGCAGGGCGATGGGCAGGGTGATGCCGATGCCGCCGGCCAGCAGGCCCACGTGGCGGCAGGCCTGGACCGAGGCCAGAGTGATGTCACCTGCGGCGAACTGCACATCGAAACGCGAGCCGGGTTGGCAGGTGGCGTGCAGCTGGTCCGAGACCCCGCCGCGCCCTTCGCGCTTGATCGCCAGCTCGAACTGGTCGTTGCCGAGCCTGCGGGTGATGGAGTACAGCCGCTGCTGGCGGGCGCCGGACAGGTTCGTTGCCTGCAACGCCACGTGCCGGCCGGGCACCAGGTCTGCCATAAAGGCACTGGAGGCGTTGAGCACGCGCAGGCCGAATACCTTGATCTGCGCGGTCTCGCTGCTGACGTGCTCGCACACGGCTTCGAAGCTTGTCGGGGTACTCATGCGCTAGCCCTCTCGCGCAGCTGCTCGACGGCTTGTTCGGCGCTCTCCAGGCCATTGCCGGCCAGGCCGATGCGGTTGACCAGGGCTTCGAGGGAGTCGGTATAGACGCTGATCTCGTTGTTGTCGCCCACGTCGTGCAGGATCTCGTTGCCGTTGGGCAAGCCCAGCATGTCGAACACCCGCGCCCAGGCGCCCATCTCGTTGTTGGCGAACATCTGCACGGTGCGCAGGATGATCGAGCGCAGGTACAGGCGTTCCTTGCGGGTCAGGCCGTTGACGATGTCGGTGGCGACGAAGCTGAACACGCTGGAGTGGCTCCACTCGTCCATGGCGTGGGTGCGGGTGACTTCGTGGCAGACCGACTGGATGGTGGTGTCTTCGGCCATGGTCTTGAGGTAGTCGGTGATCAGTGTTTCGCTGGCGCAAGCGATGCCGAAGCGGGTCAGGCGGCGTTCCCATTCGGCGGTGCAGTTGGCCAGCAGCGCTTCGCGCCAGGTCACCAGGTTGAAGGCGCTGAAGTCCAGTGGGGTAAGTTGGCGCATGTCATAGATGTAATTGCAGGCCATGATCGACATCCGTGTATGCAGGGCTTCATCGAGCAGGGCTTGTGACATCACATCTTGCAGCAGTGCGCGGTTATGGCTTTGCGGCGGGGTCTTGATAATGTCTTCACACGCCGGCACTACCACATTGCATTCAATATAAATGGTCTTGAGGTTATAAATGCCCCAGGCGTAGGACATGCACTTGGACTGCAAGTCCTTGGGGGCTTCAAGCCAGGCCTGGTGGTTGCGAAACGGCAGCAGTGAATGGCTGAAGTCGTTCTTGTTGGCATCGAACGCCAGGCCCCAGTAGTCGGGCTGTGGCTGGTTTACAGCAGCGCGGGTTTTCCACAGGGTTGAAAGTTTGGCCAGCATGCCTTTAACTGCATCGTCGGTACCGCTATGGTTAACATCCATGTTAAAACTCCAGGCTATCGGTTGTAGTTGTTAAGTTTGATTACGCCGGCTTGGTTGCACGCGCAGGTGCGGGCGGCGCCCTTCAAGTTTGCGGTACACATATTTCGTTATTGTTGCTTCAAGTCATTTAAATGAAAGTTGCAGGGCAGTGACTTTGCGCTGCCGCGCCATTACCCATTCCTGCAGCAATGTCAGGGCCACGGTCAGGCCCATGAACGCGGCGCTGGCCCAGAAAATCGCGTTGGGGTGGCCCTGGTCCAGCAACCAGCCGAACCCGACCGGCCCGATGGCACCGCCGATGTTGAAACCCGTGGAGACGATGCCGAAGGTTTTACCTTCTGCCCCTTTGGTGGCGGCGGCCCGTACCAGCATGTCCCGTGACGGGGCGATCACGCCGGTCAAAAAGCCTGCCGCGCCCAGCACGGCGAGCAACAGCGGCTCGCTCAGGCCCGCCGTGGCCACCAGCAGCATCAGCACGCACGCCACCGCAAAAGCACTGGCCGCCAACACCCCGTGACGCTGGGTGCGGTCGGCCAGTGCACCGCCTGCCAGCACACCGAATGCGCTGGCGAACAGAAAGGCGGTCAAGGCCGAGTTGGCCCAGTACAGCGCCACGCCCTGGCCTTGCATCAGGGCCGCGACAGAGAACTTTTCGATGGCCCCGGTGCTCAGGTTCAGCAGCACGAACAGCAGGGTCAGGCTGATGATCATGGGCGAGAGCAGCGCCACGCGTTGCGCCTGCACGGGCTTGGGTGCCGGGGCGGGCGGCGTGTCACTGACCTGGGCCAGTGCCGAGCCGGGTATCAGGAGCAGGGCCAGTACTGCAAAGCCCACCAGCGCTGCGGTCGCAAAGGCCATGGCCGGGCCGCTGGCCACCGCCACCCCCAGCAACAACACCGGGGCCACCGCCGCGCCCAGAAAACCTGCAAAGGTGTGCACCGAAAACGCCTTGCCGATGTGCGCAGGGTTGATGTGCCGCGACAGCAGGGCGTAGTCGGCAGGGTGGTAGACGGCATTGGCCACCCCCGCCAGCGCCATGCCCACCAGCAGGCAGGTGTAGCCGGGCAGCAGGGCAATGAGCAGGAAACTGCAACTGCCCAAGGCCAGGGCCATCAGCAGCAGGCGCCTGGCGCCATGGCGATCGACGGCGAAGCCCATGGGGGCCTGCACCAGCGCGGTGACGATGTTGAACACGCTGAGGGCCAGCCCCAGCGCTACATAATCCACGTTCAAAAAAGCAGGCAGCAGCGGAAAGAGCGCCGCCAGCACCATGATGTGCAGGTGGCTGACAAAGTGTGCTGCGGCGACTTGCGGCAACAGGCCGATACGTATCGTCATGGTGAAACCTGTAGGGGCATGAGCTGAGTCGGCGCAGAGCTTAAAGAGGCTATGGTCTTGTCGGGTAGTCCAGTTAATGGCATTAGGCCAGACCACTTTGGCCCATCTTTCGCGCGTTCTGGCATGCCCAGGGCAGACGCCTGCTTGCCGGGTCAAGACAGGTGGTCTGCAACGGCGCGGGCAACCGGTACGGTCGCAGGCGCCGCAGGCCGCTAGGGTAGTGCGGTTATTGTCGGCGTTCAGACAAGGAGTACACATGCCGCATTTCGCTTATAAAGAGGGCCACGCGCTGCCGGGCATCAGTGCCGCTGCGCTGCCGCAGGTGGACAGCGAGGTGTGGACCGCCATCGATGCCGAGCGGCTGCGCCAGGTGCAGTCCATCGAGCTGATCGCCGCCGAGAACGTGGTCAGCCGCGCCGTGCTCGAAGCACAAGGGTCGGTGCTGACCAACAAGTATGCCGAGGGGTATCCGGGGCGGCGCTATTACGCCAGCTGCGCCAATGTAGATGTGGTCGAGGACCTGGCCACCGAGCGGGCCCGGCTGCTGTTCGACTGCAGCTACGCCAACGTGCAACCCCACTCTGGCAACCAGGCCAACCAGGCGGTGTTCCTGGCGCTGCTGGAGCCGGAGGACAAGATTCTCGGCCTGGACCTGAAGTCGGGCGGGCACCTGTCCCACGGCGCGGCGTTCAACGTGTCCGGGCGCTGGTTCCAGGCGGTCAGCTACGGTGTGCACCCGCTGACGCACCTGGTCGACATGGACCAGGTGGCGCACATCGCCCGCCGTGAGCGCCCACGGCTGATCATCGCCGGGGCGTCGGCGTACTCACGCGCGCTGGATTTCGCCCGTTTCCGCGCCATTGCCGACGAGGTGGGGGCGTACCTGATGGCCGACATCGCCCACGTCGCCGGGCTGGTCGCAGGCGGCGCCTATCCCTCGCCAGTGCCCCATGCCCACGTCACCACGCTGAGCACCCACGCGACCCTGCGCGGCCCACGCGGGGGGATGATCCTGTGCAACGACCAGACCCTGGCGCGCAGGATCAACGCGGCGGTATTCCCCGGCCTGCAAGGCGCTGCGCTGATGCACACCGTGGCGGCCAAGGCCGTGGCCCTGGGCGAGGCGCTGCAACCGGGCTTTGGCCCCTATGCCCATGCGGTAGTGGCCAATGCCCGGGCCTTGTGCGGGCGGTTGGCCGAAGGCGGCTTGCTGGTGGTATCGGGCGGCACGGACTGCCACCTGGGTGTGATCGACCTGCGGCCCTGGGGCCTTGCCGGTAACGCCGCCGAAGGCGCGCTGGAGGCGGTTGGCATCACCGTCAACCGTAACGTCGTGCCCGGTGACGAGGTCAAGTCCAGCGTCACCTCGGGCATTCGCCTGGGCAGCGCGGCCTGTACCTCCCGGGGAATGGGCGAGGATGAGTTCCGCGAGATAGGGGACATGATCCTGGCCATGCTCGGGGGTGTGCGCAGCGGTGCCATGGACAGCCGCACCGAGCGCTCGATCCGCGAGGGCATCTTCGACCTGACCCGGCGTTTCAAGCTGCCTTACTGAACCCGGCGCTCAAAGCTTGAGGGCGTTGGCCAGGCGCAGCATGGCTGCTTCGATCTCGTAGGCCGTGAGCGAGGAATACCCCAGCAGCCAGCCATGGGTCTGCGGCTCGCCCAGGTACAGGCTGCTCAGGCCCGACAGCTGCACGCCGGCTGTAGCCGCCTGGCGAATGGTCTTTTCTTCGGACCAGCCTGGCTTGAGCAGGCAGGGGATCTGCAAGCCACCTGGCGGCAGGTGGGCGGTAACCACCGGGCTCAAGTACTTGGCGATGGCATCGTGCATCACCGCCCGGCGCCCGGCGTACAACTTGCGCATGGCGCGTACGTGGGCGTTGTAGTGCCCGTCCTCCATGAAGCGCGCCAGGGTCAACTGCAAGACCTGCGGGGTGTGGCCGTCCATCATGCTGCGGGCATAGGCGAAGGGCTTGACTAGTTCGGGCGGCAGCACGATGTAGCCCATGCGCAGGCCAGGGTAGAGGGTCTTGCTGAAGGTGCCGATGTACAGGGTGCGCTGGTACCGGTCCAGGCCCTGCACGCAGGCGGTGGGCTGGCCGTCGTAGTGAAACTCGCTGTCGTAGTCGTCCTCGATGATCCACTTGGCTTTTTGTGCAGCCCAGTTGATCAGCTCCAGGCGGCGCTCCAGGGGCAGGGTCGCGCCCGTGGGGTACTGGTGCGAGGGGGTGACGTACACGCAGTTGGCGCCGCTGCGGTCGGCGAACAGCAGGTCGGTGCGGATGCCCCGTTCGTCCACGTCGATGGGCAATACCTTGGTCTCGGCGATTTCGAACGCCTTGCGGGCGCCGTAGTAGCCGGGGTTTTCCAGCAGGATGGGTTTGCCGGCATCTACCAGCAATTGCGCGCACAGGTACAACGCCTGGCGCGTACTGCTGAGCACCAGCACCTGGTCGGGTGTGCACGCGGCCCCGCGTTCGAGGTTCAGGTAGGTGGCGATGGCCTTGCGCAGGGGTTCGGCGCCTTGTGGGTCACCGTGCAGCAGGACGCTGGCGCGGTAGTCCTTGACCACCTGGCGTTGCAGCCGCTCCCAGACGTCGGTGGGGAAGCTGCGGGTTTCCGGCAGGCCGGTGGCGAAGGCCTTGATCACTTGCTGGTCACGCACGCCGCCGGTCTCGAAGATCATGCGCCCGCGTTGGCTGAGTTCGGCGCCGGGCGCGACCACGCTGCGCCGTACCTCTTGCGTGCGTTGCCGGCGTGGCCCGGCCCCGCGCAATTCGGCGCCCACCGTGTCGCACACGTAGCTGCCCGCGCCGCCGCGGCGCACGATGAAACCGTCCCGGTGCAGCTGCACGTAGGCGTTTTCGACGGTATCGCGGGCACAACCCAGGGACTTGGACAGCACACGGGTGGAGGGCAGTTTCAGGCTCGGGCCCAGCGCGCCATCCAGGATCAACGCACGCATGGCGCGCTGGATGCGCTGGTGCAGGTCCAGCAGCTGAAACTCGGCGTCGTTGAGCCGAATCTTCAGGGTGTCCAGCGCGAAGGTCTTCGCCATGTGGTCTGCTCTCCATCCATGAACTGGCAGGTAAGGGCAGGCCAGTTTATCCGTAGACTCCGGCCTTCGCCAGCCAGGCCAGGCCTGGTATTCACCGCGTCGGCGCGTTCACGCACAGGAGCCCACCCACCATGGCACGGTCACACAATTTCAGCGCAGGCCCCACCGCAGTCCCCCTGGAAGTGCTCAACCAGGCGTACGACGAGTTCCACGATTTTGCCGGCACGGGCATGTCCATCATGGAGATGAGCCACCGTTCGCCCATCTTCCGCGCCATTGCCGAGCAGACCGAGGCCGACCTGCGCGAGCTGCTGGAGGTGCCGGCGCACTACCGGGTGCTGTTCGTGCAGGGCGGCGCTTCGTTGCAGTTCGCCCAGGTGCCCATGAACCTGGCCGGTGACAACGGCAGCGTGGACTACCTGCACACCGGGTTGTGGTCGGGCAAGGCGATCGAGGCGGCGCGCCAGTATTGCGAGGTACGTGTGGTCGCCAGTGCCCAGGGGACCGGCTTTGACCGGGTGCCGGCGGTCGAGGACTGGCAGCTGAACCCGAAGGCTGCCTACCTGCACTACACCGAGAACGAGACCGTACACGGCGTGCAGTTCGCCGAGCCGCCCGCCAGCGAGGCGCCGCTGGTGTGCGATGCCTGTTCGAGCCTGCTGTCCAAGCCCATCGACATCGCCCGCCATGGCCTGGTGTATGCCGCCGCCCAGAAGAACATGGGCGTGGCCGGGCTGACGGTGGTCATCATGGACCCGGCGCTGCTGGACCGCTGCCATGGGTTCACCCCGGACATCCTCAACTACGGGTGCATCAGCGATGCCCAGTCGATGCTCAACACGCCCGCCACCTTCCCCTGGTACCTGACCGGCCTGACGCTGCAGTGGATCAAGCGCAGCGGGGGCTTGCAGGTGCTGCACCAGCGCAACCAGACCAAGGCCAGCCTGCTGTACGAAACCCTCGACGGCAGCGACGGTTTCTACCGCAACCCGGTGCAGCCGGCCTATCGCTCGATCAACAACGTGCCGTTCCGGCTGGCCGATCAAGCCGTTGAAGCGGCTTTCCTGCGCGAGGCCGAGGCGGCTGGGCTGCATGGCCTGAAGGGCCACGCCAGCGTCGGCGGTATCCGCGCCAGCCTGTACAACGCCATCTCCGTCGAAGCGGTGGCCGCCCTTTGCGAATTCATGGGGGCGTTCGCCCGCAGGTACGGTTGAGCGCACTGAAAGTGGTCTGGTCTGCCTAGGCGAAGCGTCGGGGTAAAACCAGCCAATCTGCGGCTATAAATGACTGCCTACCGCAGCCGGATACAGCGTCTAGCAAGGAGCCAAGACCTATGTCATCTACTCGTACCCCCTCGCCCCTGCGCCTGCAGGACCTGCTGCACCCGGTGGTGGCCGGGCTCATTTCGGTGATCGTCAACTATGGCGGCACCTTCATCCTGGTGTTCCAGGCTGCCAAGGTTGCAGGGCTCAGCCCCGAGCTGACCGCCTCCTGGGTGTGGTCGGTGTCCATCGGGGTGGGCGTGACCGGGCTGCTGCTCAGCTGGGTCAGCCGCGAGCCGATCATCACCGCCTGGTCCACGCCGGCGGCGGCGTTCCTGATCGTGGCCCTGGCCACCACGCCCTACGCCGAGGCGGTGGGGGCGTACATGGTGTCAGCGGTGGCCTTCGTGCTGCTGGGCGTGTCGGGCTACTTCGAAAAAGCCGTGCGCCTGATTCCGCCAGGGGTGGCCGCGGGCCTGCTGGGCGGCATCCTGTTGCAGTTCGGTATCGGCGCCTTCGCCAGCATGAGCGTCGACCCGCTGCTGGTCGGGCTGCTGATCGGGGCGTACATCGTGTTCAAGCGCCTGAGCGCCCGCTATGCGGTGGTCGGCATCCTGGTACTGGGGCTGGTCTACCTGGTGATGCAGGGGCGGGTCGATTTCGCTGGGCTGTCCCTGGAATTCGCCACGCCAGTGTTCACCCGCCCCGAGTTCTCGCTCAACGCACTGCTGAGCGTGGCGCTGCCGCTGTTCCTGATCACCCTGACCGGCCAGTACATGCCCGGCATGCTGGTGTTGCGCAACGACGGGTTCAGCACCAGTGCCAACCCGATTCTCGGCATCACTGGGCTCGGCTCGCTGCTGATGGCGCCGTTCGGCTCCCACGCCTTCAACATCGCCGCCATCACTGCCGCCATCTGCACCGGCAAGGAAGCGTCCGAAGACCCATCCAAGCGCTGGGTGGCGGGTGTGGCCGCCGGCATCTTCTACATCCTGGTGGGCATCTTCGGGGTGACCCTGGCGGCGGTGTTCATGGCCTTCCCGGCCACCTTCATCACCACCCTGGCGGGGCTGGCCCTGCTAGGCACCATCGGCGGCAGCCTGGCCAATGCCATGCTCGATGCAAAAGCGCGCGAGGCGTCGTTGATCACCTTCCTGGCCTGTGCGGCCAATATCACCCTGCTGGGTATCGGCGGTGCGTTCTGGGGGCTGGTGATCGGCCTTGTGGCCTACGCCGTGCTCAACGGTCGCCTGCCTCGCCGGGCCAAGGCCGTTCAGGCAGAACCGGCAGCAGTGCCCACCAAAGGAGCGACGAATTGATGAGCGAGTACGCCGAAGACCTCACCACCCTGCATGCGCGCCACGGCCGCTACCCGCAGGCCAACACCGTCGAGGATTTTCGCCGCAACCTGGCCGCCGTGCATGAGCGCATCGCCCGGGCCTGCGAGCGGGTCGGGCGAGACCCGGCCGAAGTGCGCCTGCTGCCGGTCAGCAAGACCTTCGACGAAGCGCACCTGCGCCTGGCCTATGCCGCCGGTTGCCGCCTGCTGGGCGAGAACAAGGTGCAGGAGGCCCAGCGCAAGTGGGAAGCCATGGCCGACCTGCACGACTTGCAGTGGTCGGTGATCGGCCACCTGCAGACCAACAAGGCCAAGCAGGTGGCGCGCTTTGCCAGTGAGTTCCAGGCGCTGGACAGCCTGCGGGTCGCCGAGGTGCTGGACCGCCGCCTGCGCATTGAGGGGCGGCAGATGGATGTGTTCGTCCAGGTCAACACCTCGGGCGAGGCCAGCAAGTACGGGCTGGTGCCTGATGACGTGGCGGCATTCGTGCAAGCGCTGCCGGCGTTCCCGGCGCTGCGTGTGCGCGGCCTGATGACCCTGGCGCTGTTTTCGGCCGACGCCGCGCGGGTACGCCCGTGCTTCGTGTTGCTGCGCGAGTTGCGCGACCGGCTGCGCGCCAGTGCGCCTGAAGGGGTGTCGTTGCAGGAGCTGTCGATGGGCATGTCGGGTGATTTCGAAGTGGCCATCGAGGAGGGCGCCACGGTGGTGCGCGTCGGCCAGGCGATCTTCGGCGCCCGCGCCATGCCCGATGCCTACTACTGGCCCACGGCCGATGCCGCGCCGCACCAGGACGCTACCCCGTCGCTGGCTACCAGCCACTGACCCCTCTGTACAGGAAACCTGCAATGTCTGCTGCTCCCGCTTACCTCATGCACACTTCAGCCCGCCAACCGGTTGCGTTCAGCCGGGGCCAGGGCGCCCTGTTGTGGGATTCGCACGGGGTCGAATACCTCGACGCCATCGCCGGGGTGGCCGTGACCAGCCTGGGGCACGCCAACCCCGAGATCGCCTCGGCCCTGGCCGAACAGGCCGACGTGCTGCTGCACACCACCAACATGTTTCGTATCCCGTGGCAGGAACAGCTTGGCGAGCGCTTGTGCCGGCTCTCGGGTATGGAGCGGGCGTTCTTCTGCAACTCCGGCGCCGAGGCCAACGAGGCCGCACTGAAGCTGGCGCGTTTGCACGCCACGGCCCGGAACGTTGCCCAGCCCCAGGTGCTGGTCATGGAAAACAGCTTCCATGGGCGCACCCTGGCAACCCTGGCCGCCACTGGCAACCCGGCCGTTCACCGCGGCTTCGAGCCGCTGATGCCAGGCTTCATCCGCGTGCCCTACGATGACATCGAGGCCGTGCGCCAGGTCGCGGCCCAGTCGCCCAACGTGGTGGCCGTGCTGGTCGAGCCCGTGCAGGGCGAGGGCGGTGTGCACCCGGCGTCGGCGGGCTATCTGCAAGCGCTGCGCCAGCTGTGCGACGCGCACCACTGGCTGATGATGATCGACGAGGTGCAGACCGGCATGGGCCGTACCGGCAGCTGGTTCGGCTTCCAACACGCCGGCATCGAGCCCGACGTCATCACCCTGGCCAAAGCCTTGGGCAATGGCTTCCCCATCGGCGCGTGCCTGGCCCGTGGCAAGGCCGCCGAGCTGTTCTCCCCTGGCCACCATGCCTCCACCTTCGGCGGCAACCCCCTGGCATGCCGCGTGGGCTGCACGGTGGTGGACATCATGCAGCGCGATCACCTGCCGCAGCGGGCTGCGGTGCTGGGCCAGCGTTTGCTGGCGGCCCTGCAACTGGCGCTGGCCGGGCACCCTGAGGTGGTGTCGGTGCGCGGCCTGGGCCTGATGGTCGGCATCGAGCTCAACCGCCCCTGCGCCGAACTGGTGGACCGGGCCCGGGACGAGCAACACCTGCTGATCACCGTTACCCGAGGTACCACCGTGCGCCTGCTGCCGCCACTGATCTGCTCCGAGGCGCAGATCGACGACATCGCTTCACGCGTGACCCGCTTGCTGTCATTCCAAGCCTGATTCAGAACAAGGACGCTTAATACATGTACGACTCGACGCTGACCCTCAACGCCTTCGATCCAGAGCTGCACGCCTCGATTCGCAACGAAGTGAATCGCCAGGAAGACCACATCGAGCTCATCGCCTCGGAGAACTATGCCAGCCCGTTGGTGATGCAGATCCAGAGCACGGTGCTCACCAACAAGTACGCCGAGGGCTATCCCGGCAAGCGCTACTACAGTGGCTGTGAATACGTGGACGTGGCCGAAAGCCTGGCCATCGAGCGGGTCAAGGCGCTGTTCAACTGCGACTACGCCAACGTGCAGCCCCACGCCGGCGCCCAGGCCAACGCGGCGGTGTTTTTGGCGCTGATCCAGCCAGGCGACACCGTGATGGGCATGAACCTGGCCCAGGGCGGGCACCTGACCCACGGCAACCCGGCCAACTTCTCGGGCCGCCACTACAAGATCGTGCCCTATGGCCTGGACCCGAAGACGGGCTTTCTGGACTATGACGAGATGGAGCGCATCGCGCTGGAAACCCGCCCGAAGATGCTCATCGGTGGTTTCTCGGCCTACTCGCGCTACAAGGACTGGGCACGCATGCGCAGCATCGCCGACAAGGTCGGGGCTATTTTCTGGGTAGACATGGCCCACGTGGCCGGGCTGGTTGCCGCTGGCGAATACCCGGACCCGCTGCCCCACGCCCATGTGGTCACCAGCACCACCCACAAGACCCTGCGCGGCCCGCGCGGCGGCCTGATTCTGTCCAAGGGGCAGGACGAGAGTTTCTACAAGAAGCTCGATTCGGCGGTGTTCCCGGGTGTCCAGGGCGGCCCACTGATGCACCAGATCGCGGCCAAGGCCGTGGCCTTCAAGGAAGCGCTGTCGCCGGCATTTCGCAGTTACCAGACCCAGGTGGTGACCAATGCCCGGGCCATGGCCAAGGTGTTGCAGGCGCGCGGGTACAAGATTGTGTCGGACGGGACCGACAACCACATGATGCTGATCGACCTGTCGGCCAAGCCCTACACCGGCAAGGAAGCCGATGCGGCCTTGAGCAGCGCCTATATCACAGCCAACAAGAACTCGGTGCCTAACGATCCGCGTTCGCCGTTCGTGACCTCGGGGCTGCGCATCGGTACGCCGGCGGTGACCACCCGCGGGTTCGATGTCGAGGCGTGCGAGCAGGTGGCGGGATGGTTGTGCGACGTGCTCGATGCTTTGGAAACCGGGCGCAGTGACGAGGTGGGGCACCATGTGCGTGAGCAGGTGGTTGCGCTGTGCCGTCGTTATCCGGTTTATGGCTGAGAGGGTCGGGACCTGGCACCGGAGGTGTCGGGTTTTGATGCAGGTTTTATAACCTGTGTGAAAGGGCTGCCTGGCAGCCCTTTCTTGTTGCTGAGTTTGCTGTGCCGTTGGGTATCGGATGAAGATCACCGGGGCCGCTGCGCGGCCCATCGCGGCCGGTCCGGCGCCCCGGCAAGGCCGCTCCCACTGGGTTTTGAGCTGCGGTGGGAGCGGCCTAGTGCCGCGATGGGCCGCGCAGCGGCCCCAGGTTCCCAGCATCGAACACGGGCCTCAGCTACCGCGCCTGGGTCACCCGGTCCACCAGGTACACCAACCCGTGATAATCGATGCCACTGTGGGTCGACAAGCCAATCTCACAGGTGCGGCTGGTAGAAATGCCCTCACCACAGTACTGCACGGCATCTTTCAGGCTACGCAAGGCATGGGCATTGAGCTCCGGGGTGGTGAAGCCCTTGTCGCCAGCAAACCCGCAGCAATGAATGCCTTCAGGTATCACCACCTGGGTGCTGCACCGCCGCGCCAGGTCGATCAGGGCCTGGCTTTCGCCCAGGTGCTGCGTACTGCAGGTCACATGCACGGCCACCGGTTCATCCTGCGGGGTGAAGGTGAGCCGGTCGACCAGGTGCGTGCGGATGAAACGCACGGGGTCGTACAGGTCCAAACGGGTATCCCCCAGGTCCTGGACCAGGCGCAACGTGCAGGGGCTGGTGTCGCAATAGATCGGGTCCAGGCCGCCACGGCTGGCGTGCAGCAGGGCATTGATCAGCTCCTGGCGCTTGTGTTCAGCCTGCTCGGGGTAGCCTTTGGAAGCGAAGGGCTGGCCGCAGCACAGGCTTTCGGCATTTTCCGGGAAGACGACCTGATACCCGGCCTTCTCCAGCAGGCTGCGAGTCTTGTCCAGCAATGAGCTCTGCTCGCGATCGGCATACGCAGGGCCCATGACCTTGGACACGCAGGCAGCCAGGTAGACCACGCGCGGGCGCGGGTCGTTGCTCGCCTCACCTACGCGCACAGGGCGCAGAGGCTGGGGCATCGCCGGGGTCCAGCGGGGCACGCGGCCTTTGCTGGTCTTGCTCAGGGCGGCGCTCAAGCGGTTAAGACGAGGCGCGCCCAGTAGCTTGCGGGCTGTATTGGCGGCGGTCAGGGACAGGCGAGCGCCGCCCATGGCCGTCTTGAAGTGTTCGGCCAACCAGTCGGCGGCCTTGCCATGTTCGGCCGCCTGGGCGCGCAGCTTCTTGACCAGCTCGCCGGTGTTGATGCCCACCGGGCAGCGCTGGGCACACAGCCCCGTGGCAGCGCAGGTGTCCATGCCCTGGTACTGGAAGGTGTCGCGCAGGGCGCGGGTGTCCTGGCCGCTGCGTTCCTTGGCCTGGATATCCCGCCACATGACGATGCGCTGGCGCGGGCTGAGGGTCAGCCCCTTGGACGGGCACACCGGCTCGCAGAAGCCGCATTCGATGCACTTGTCGACGATCGCGTCGGCAGCCGGCAGCGGCTTGAGGTGCTTGAGGTGAATGGCCGGGTCTTCGCTGAGCACCACATCAGGGTTGAGAATGCCGTTAGGGTCGAGCAGGCGCTTGAGCTGCCACATCAGCTGGTAGGCATCCTGGCCCCATTCGAGCGCCACGAAGGGCGCCATGTTGCGGCCGGTGCCGTGCTCGGCCTTGAGCGAGCCGCCGAACTCCACGGCCACCAACTGCGCCACGTCGTCCATGAAAGCCTGGTAGCGAGCCACTTCCTCGGCGCTGTTGAAACCCTGGGTGAAGACAAAGTGCAGGTTGCCTTCCAGCGCATGGCCGAAAATGATCGCCTCGTCGTAGCGGTGCTGTTCGAACAGCTGGATCAGGCGGTTGACGCCCTCGGCCAGTTGCTCGACGGGGAAGGTGACGTCTTCGATGATGACCGTGGTGCCGGTCTGGCGCACGGCGCCCACGGCGGGGAAGGTGTCCTTGCGGATCTTCCACAGCTGGTTGTACACCACCGGGTCTTCGCTGAAATCCACTTGCTGTTCCAGGGGGAACTCGGCAATCGAGGCCATCACTTGGTGCACCTGCTCGTGCAGCAGGGTCTGGCTGGCGGCGCGGGATTCGATCAACAGCGCGCAGGCATTGGCCGACAGGCCCTTGACCCACACCGGCATGCCGGCCATGTCCTGCACCGAGCGCAGGCTGCGCCGGTCCAGCAACTCCACCGCGGACACGGGCTGGCGCTTGAGGATCGGCACGGCGCGGCAACAGCTTTCTACACTGGGGAACACCAGCAGGGCGCTGGCCTTGTGTGGGTGGTCGGGCACGGTGTCGTAGGTCACCGCGCTGATGAAACCCAGGGTGCCCTCGGAGCCGACCAGCAGGTGCTGCAGGATGTCGAGCGGCTGGTCGAAATCCACCAGGGCATTGAGCGACAGGCCGGTGGTGTTCTTGAGCCGGTACTTGTGCCGGATGCGCTCGGCCAGGGCCGTGTTGGCGCGGGTCTCCCGGCCCAGGCGGGCGAGGGCGTCGAGCAAGGGGGCATGGCTTTTCTGGAAGGCCGCGACGCTGGCCGGGTCCTCGCTGTCCAGGCAGGTGCCGTCGGCCAGCACCAGGCGCAAACCGGCCAGGGTGTGGTAGGTGTTCTGCGCCGTGCCGCAGCACATGCCGCTGGCGTTGTTGGCGACGATGCCGCCAATCTTGCAAGCATTGATCGAGGCGGGGTCCGGGCCGATCTTGCGCCCGAACGGCGCCAGCCAGGCATTGGCCTGGGCGCCGATGACACCTGGCTGCAGCCTGATCTGCTCGCCCTGGCCGCGCACCTCGCGCCCGTTCCAGTTATCGCCCAGCACGATCAGGACCGAATCGCTGATGGCCTGGCCGGACAAGCTGGTGCCGGCAGCGCGGAAGGTGATGGGCACTCGCTCGCGCTGGGCCAGCTTGATCAGGCCGACCACCTCGTCCTCGGACTCCACGCGCACCACCAGCTTGGGGATCAGGCGATAGAAGCTGGCATCGGTGCCGAAGGCCAGGGTAGAGGTCGGGTCGTCGAAGCGACGCTCGGCAGGTATCAGGCGCTCGGCATCGCGCAGAAACGCAGCAGGCAGGCTCATGCAGTCTCCTCGCGGGGCCGCGACGTCTGGTGCGGCGCGTGCCCCGGTAATCAGGCGGTGTTTCAGGCAGGCGCTCAGGCGCCCAGTTCGCGTACCAGCGAGTCGCGGGTGATCTCGCCGATGGACTTGGTGCCGGTCAGCACCATGGCCACGCGCATTTCTTTCTCGAACAGCTCCAGCAGGTTCTTCACCCCCGCCTGGCCATGAACTGCCAGGGCATACAGGAAGGCCCGGCCGATCAGCACGGTGTCCGCGCCCAGGGCGATCATGCGCACCACGTCCAGGCCGCTGCGAATGCCGGAGTCAGCCAGGATCTTCAGGTCGCCCTTCACCGCGTCGGCAATCGCCGGCAAGGCGCGGGCACTGGACAGCACGCCGTCGAGCTGGCGGCCACCGTGGTTGGACACGACGATGCCGTCGGCGCCGAACTTGACCGCATCGCGGGCATCGTCGGCATCGAGGATACCCTTGATGATCATCGGGCCGTCCCAGAACTCGCGGATCCACTCCAGGTCGCGCCAGGAAATGGACGGGTCGAAGTTGTTGGCCAGCCAGCCGATGTAGTCGGCCAGGCCCGTGGGGTTGCCCCGGTAGGTGGAGATGTTGCCCAGGTCGTGCGGGCGGCCCATGACGCCCACGTCCCATGCCCACTGCGGGTGGGTCATGGCTTGCAGCATACGCCGCAGCGGGCCGTTCTTGCCGCTCATGCCCGAGTGGGCATCACGGTAGCGGGCGCCGGGGGTAGGCATGTCGACGGTGAACACCAGGGTGCGAACGCCGGCGGCCTTGGCGCGCTCCAGGGCATTGCGCATGAAGCCGCGGTCCTTGAGCACGTACAGCTGGAACCACATCGGCCGGTCGATAGCCGGGGCCACTTCTTCGATGGGGCAGACCGAAACGGTGGACATCGTGAACGGGATGCCGTGGGCGGCCGCCGCACGGGCCGCCTGCACTTCGCCACGACGGGCGTACATGCCGGTCAGGCCGACCGGGGCCAGGGCCACGGGCATGCTCAGGGTTTCACCGAACAGCTCGGTCTGCAGGCTGAGTTCGGACATGTTCTTCAGCACGCGCTGGCGCAGGGCGATGCTGGCCAGGTCCGAAACGTTGTGGCGCAGCGTGTACTCGGCGTAGGCGCCGCCGTCGGCATAGTGGAACAAGAAGGGCGGCAACTTGCGTTGGGCGGCGGCGCGGTAATCGGTAGAGGCAGAAATGATCATGGGCTCTCGCAGCTTGGCAGGTGAGTAAGGCCGGGCAATGTAGGCTGCCCGGCCCCTTTCACTTTAGTGATGAACCAGCATGCCGGTCAGCCAGTAGGCCTGCACCAAGGTGATCAGGCCGACGATGGTGGCGAAGAACAGGCTGTGCTTGACGGTGAAGCGGAACAGGTCGGACTCCTTGCCCACAAGGCCGGTGGCGGCGCACGCCACGGCGATCGACTGCGGCGAGATCATCTTGCCGGTCACGCCGCCACTGGTGTTGGCTGCAACCAGCAGGGTGTCGTTCACGCCGATCTGGTGTGCAGTGGTGGCTTGCAACGAGCTGAACAGGGCATTGGAGGAGGTGTCCGAACCGGTCAGGAACACCCCCAGCCAGCCCAGGAACGGCGAGAAGAACGGGAACGCCGCGCCGGTGCCGGCCAGTACCAGGGCCATGGTCGAGGACATGCCGGAGTAGTTGGTCACGAAGGCGAAGGCCAGCACCATGCCGATGGACAGGATGGGCCAGCGCAGCTCGTACAGGGTTTCCTTGAAAGTGGTCAGACCAGTTTTGAGGTTGATCTTGAGCACGGCCATGGAGATCAGCGCCGACAGGAAAATCGCGGTGCCCGTGGCAGAAATCGGGTCGAGCTTGAACACCGCCGGCATGGCCGTAGGCGCGGCCACGATGGGGGCAGTCTTGATCACCAGTTGATCGAGGTGCGGGATGGCGAAGTTGAACACGAAGTTGTACATCGCACCGCCCGGGGCGAACGCGGCCTTGAAGGGCTTGAGGGTCCAGATCGTGACCAGCACCGTGAGAATCAGGAACGGCGACCAGGCTTTGAAGATTTCACCCAGGCTGTAGGGGCTTGGCTGGCTGCCACCGGTTTGTACCACGGCCGCGCCAACGCTGCCGGTGGCCGCTGCGAACGAGCGCTTGGGCTGCCACACTTTCAGGAACAGGGTCAGGGCGATTAGGCTGGCCAGGGCCGAGGTGATGTCCGGCAGTTCCGGGCCGATGAAGTTCGAGGTGAAGTACTGGGTGACAGCGAAGCTCAGGCCGGCCACCAGGGCTGCGGGCCAGGTTTCTTTCACACCGCGCAGGCCGTCCATCATGAACACCAGCCAGAAAGGCACGAACAGCGACAGCAACGGCAGCTGGCGACCGGTCATGGCGCCGATGTGGAAGGCGTCGATGCCGGTGACCTGGCCTGCCACGATGATCGGGATGCCCAGCGCGCCGAAAGCGACCGGTGCGGTGTTCGCGATCAAGCACAGGCCTGCCGCGTACAACGGGTTGAAGCCTAGGCCCACCAGCAGTGCGGCGGTGATCGCTACCGGCGCACCAAAGCCGGCCGCCCCTTCCAGGAAGGCGCCGAAGCAGAAACCAATCAGCAGCACCTGCAAGCGCTGGTCGTCGGTGATCGACAGCACCGAACTGCGGATCACCTCGAACTGGCCGCTCTTGACCGTGAGTTTGTACAGGAACACGGCCGCGACGATGATCCAGGCGATGGGCCACAGACCATAGAGGAAGCCGTAGCCGGCAGCGGCCAGGGCCATGTCGACAGGCATCTTGAAGGCGAAGATCGCCACCAGGATCGACAGACCCAAGGTGATGCTGCCGGCGATGTGGCCCTTGAGGCGGAAGACGGCCAGGGCCAGGAAGAAGAATACGATGGGGATGACCGCCGCCAGGGCGGACAGGCCGAGACTGCCCAGCGGGCTGTAGAGTTGTTGCCAGGTTTGCATATGGGGTGGCCCCTAATTGTTGTTGGTCATGCGCTGGCCCTGGATAATTGGTAAGACCAATTTACAATGGCTCGCCGCTAGGTTAAAAGGGCACACGGGGGTGTGTCAATTTGTCCGAGGCAGCACTTTGGTCGAATGCCGATAAGTGGGCAGGTGATGTGGCATGAAAAACGAGCGCTGGTGGGTGTCGGCCGGCTGTGGATCGGCGAGAATGGATGCCCCGGATATCAGCCGGGATTCGTGGAGAGCGTGTGATGGTTTTTGATCAGGTCCGCCAGCGGCGCCTGTCCGACGACATTGTCGATCGGTTGGAAGGGATGATTCTGGAAGGCACGTTGACGTCGGGCCAGCGGCTGCCGGCCGAACGCGTGCTGGCCGAGCAGTTCGGGGTATCACGCCCGTCGCTGCGCGAAGCGATCCAGAAGCTGGTGGCCAAGGGCTTGCTGGTCAGCAAGCAGGGCGGCGGCAACTATGTGGCGCAGTCGCTGGGCTCCACGTTCAGCGACCCGTTGTTGCAACTGCTCGAACACAGCCCCCAGGCGCAACACGACCTGCTGGAGTTCCGCCACACCCTGGAGGCGTCTTGTGCCTATTACGCTGCCCAGCGCGCCACTGCACCCGACCGGGCTCGCTTGAAGGAGGCGTTCGACGTGCTGCAGGACTGCTACGCGCGGGTAGGGGAGGTCACACGGGCCGAAGAAGGCGCCGCCGATGCGCGTTTTCACCTGGCCATTGCCGAGGCCAGTCACAATGCTGTGCTGCTGCACACCATTCGCGGGTTGTTCGACCTGCTCAAGCGCAACGTGGTCACTAACATCGGTGGCATGTACCAGCAACGCAGCGAAACGCGCGACATGCTGATCAGTCAGCACCGGGAGTTGTACCTGGCGATTGTCGAAGGTCGGGCCGAGGATGCGCGGGAGGTGTCCAGCCGGCACATTCTGTACGTGCAGGAGGTGCTTGAAGAGGCGCACGAAGAGGCGCAGCGGGTCGCGCGGGCGGAGCGGCGCAACGGGCACTAGAGGCTTGTTGTCAGGCGTATGTAGGGGGTGGACACATGCCCCTTCTGGCAATCGGTGTGAATGATGGCTTGCCGACCATGACTACCATGCCGAGTCTCTTGCGCGCTCGCACCTGCCATTTTTGCCAGTATGAAGATTTCTCCAATGCTTCAGAATCGTCTTGCGCACTCATCCTTCATCCCGCGCAGCAGGTACTTGAAATATGAGGCAAACAAACGACCGCTCGTATCTCTTCTACAGAAACAACACGCTGACCAGTCTCAAATGCGGGAACCACACGCGTGCGGTTTTTCGCCTCAATGAACTGCCGCTGGCTGAGCAGCACGTGCAAGGTGGCGCGACTCGTTTGGTCGCCTCAGATAGCCAAAAAACGGTGCTTAGTGCGCTGGATGATGAGCAGCATAACTACGCCTTTACAGTGTTTGGCCATGATTTGAGCCAGCAGCACGGTCACGGGATACTCGGTTTCAGCGGTGAGCATTTCGACAGGTGCTCAGGCGCTTACTTCCTCGGAAACGGATACCGCGCCTACAGCCCAGCACTCATGCGTTTTCATTCCAGCGACCACTGGAGCCCCTTCGGTCGTGGCGGATTGAACGGCTACGCCTACTGCAACAATGATCCGGTTAACTACCAAGACCCTAGCGGGCACACACGCCATTCCAGTCGCGCGCTTATGAGAAACAGGGTGGTAGGCAAGTTCAAGGTTGAGCATCATGAGACGTTGAAGACTCCCCCGGTCGAAACCGTGGGCAAGCGTGAGAGCGCCCGGAGCCAGGCCGTCGAGCCCCTCCACTCAACACGCCGCACTACCAAGATATTCGAGGTTGTTGTAAACCACTGGGAGGACTCGAAAAAAAAGGCGTACGTAACCGAAGAGAATCTGAATGCGTACCTGGACGTCACTAACGAGCTAAATGCGCTTGAACTGGCTCATAAGATGGGCGATCCACGGGTGGCTGGCAGTTCCGGTTACCAGTCCAAACTTAGAAATGCTCGTGACGCGCTAACACTCGAGGGGAGCTCCCTTGTAAAGAGAGCGGCTGATCCGATGGACATGACTGCTTTCCGGCAAGATACGTAAGTTAGCGAGGGCGCCCACGTGATCAGAAACACCTAATTTTGCTCACGTCCGAAAATAGAGGCCGCAGAACCGCATCGGACAAGTTGCCGACATCGACTTCGATGCTGACACGCAGAGCCTAGCGCGTGCCTCTTGAGCAGGTACCTGGCCAAGGGGCACGCGCGATTAGGCGGTGCAAGCGCTAGTCTTCCTTGCCCTTGTTGCGTACCGCCCGCTGCAGCTCGCGGTTGGAATCGCGTTCGCGCACGGTATCGCGCTTGTCGTATTCCTTCTTGCCCTTACCCAGTGCGATCTCGCACTTGATCAGGTGCTTGCTCCAGTACAGCGCCAATGCCACGCAGGTGTAACCCTTTTGCGCCACGGCCGCTTCGAGCCGCTCGAGCTCACGCTTGTTGAGCAGCAGCTTGCGGGTGCGGATGGGATCTGCGATGACGTGGGTGCTGGCGGTGGTCAGCGGGGTGATGTGGCTGCCGAACAGCCAGGCCTCACCGTCCTTGAGCAGCACATAGCTGTCAACGAGGTGCGCCTTGCCGGCTCGCAGGCTTTTTACTTCCCAGCCGGACAGGACCAGCCCGGCCTCGAACTTGTGCTCGATGAAGTAATCGTGTCGCGCTTTCTTGTTCTGCGCGATGGTCCCGGTCGGATGTTTTTTTTGCTTAGCCATAGGGACGGCATTATAGGCAAGTCCGCGCGTCGTCCGCTATGGGATTTCTGCGTGCTTGAGCCACTGGAATGAATACCGGACAATACCTGCACTGTCATAGGTACAGAACCTGTAATCGGAATGCTGCGAAGCACCGCCACCCAGCCTTGGAAGTGACGCCTGGATGACTACCCATATTCAACGCTCCGCCCTGCTGCCATACCCCGCCCAGGCCTTGTACGACCTGGTAAACGATGTGGCCAGCTACCCGGACTTCTTGCCCTGGTGTTCCGACTCGACGGTGCTCGAAGCCAGCGAAACCCACATGCGCGCCAAGCTCGAGGTGGCCAAAGGCGGTATCAGCCAGCACTTCGTTACCCGTAATGTGCTGGTGCCGGGGCAATCCATCGAGATGAACCTGGAGGAAGGACCGTTCTCCCAGCTGCATGGCATCTGGGTGTTCAAGCCCTTGGGTGAGAAGGCCTGCAAGATCAGCCTGGACTTGTCGTTCGACTATGCCGGCTCATTGGTACGCGCCACGCTGGGGCCGCTGTTCAATCAGGCCGCCAATACCCTGGTGGATGCGTTCTGCGAGCGCGCCAAGCAGTTGTACGCTGCTTCCTAATGGTTGCAATCGAGGTATGGCCACACTCAAGTGGCAGGGAGCGGTGACGCTTGATTGGAAGCGTCTCTTGCAGCAATGAAAAAGCCCGGACACTGTCCGGGCTTTTTTCGTATCAGCCGCGTTTAGCGCGTTTCCAGCGGTGCCGGTGTAGGCACTGGCGTGGTTTCGATGGTGTCGATCTCGCGCTGGATGGATTCCTCGACCGAGCCTGGTTTGGCCGGTTTTTCTTCCGGTTGGGCTGCCGGCTGCTCGCCGTTGGCACCTGGGCTGACCGTGGTGTCGCCGCTGCCACCGAGGATTTCCTGGTCGCGGCTGACGCCCGGCATGAAGTCGCCAGACAGGCTTACCAGCTGGTCGCTTTCATTGAAGAAAATGCTCATGCGTTCCTGTTGGCGCTGACCGCCACCAGGTTGCAGGCTGTAGAGGTAGTCCCACCGGTTGGTGTGGAACGTATCCTGAATCAGAGGGTTGCCCATGATAAACCGCACTTGCCGCCGGGTCATTCCCGGACGCAATTGGTCTATCATGTCCTGCGTGACGACATTGCCCTGCTGGATGTCGATTTTGTAAACCCCGGGAAACGAGCAACCGGCGAGTGCGAGCAGTCCCACGAAGGTGAGGCTGGTTAGCAAGAGCTTGGTGTTTTGCATCGGTGGGCGACTTCCACTATCTTGGCTGGACAACGTAAACACCGATCATACCCGTATTAAGAGAAGCTGCGAAGCAGCATCGGCGAGAAAGCTGACCATGGTTGAAAATAGCGAATTGCGCAAAGCCGGTCTCAAGGTGACCCTGCCTCGAGTCAAGATCCTTCAAATGCTCGACTCTGCCGAGCAGCGTCACATGAGCGCCGAAGATGTGTACAAGGCCCTCATGGAGGCAGGCGAGGATGTTGGCCTGGCCACCGTGTACCGTGTACTGACCCAGTTCGAAGCAGCGGGTCTGGTGGTTCGCCACAACTTCGACGGCGGTCATGCGGTGTTCGAACTGGCCGATGGCGGTCACCACGACCATATGGTCAACGTGGATACCAGTGAAGTCATCGAGTTCATGGACGCCGAGATCGAGAAGCGTCAGCGTGAAATCGTCGAAGAGCACGGTTTCGAGCTGGTGGACCACAACCTGGTCCTTTATGTGCGTAAGAAGAAGTAACGATTACTTCGTTCTGAACAGCAAAGGCGACCCTAGGGTCGCCTTTGTTTTTTCTGCAAACGGTGGTGGTGACCCTTATTCCGGCCCTGTGCCGAAGTGCCTCAGGCCTTGCCGCTGACCACCATCTTGCGCGCATGGGCCAGCGATTCCTTGGTCAGGTCGATGCCACCCAGCATGCGCGCCACTTCTTCGACCCGCTCGCGTTTGCCAAGGCTGGCCACGGCCGTGTGCGTGGTATCGCTCTCGCGGACCTTGTGCACGAACAGGTGGTGATGGCCTTGGGCGGCCACTTGAGGCAGGTGGGTGACGGTCAGCACCTGGCCGCGTTCGCCCAGGCGACGCAACAGCTGGCCCACGATTTCCGCCGTAGGCCCGCCGATACCCACGTCCACTTCGTCGAATACCAGGGTAGGGATGCGCGACGTCTGTGCCGTAATGACCTGGATCGCCAGGCTGATCCGGGACAGTTCGCCGCCCGAGGCGACTTTGGACAGCGCCTTGAGAGGCTGGCCGGGGTTGGCGCTGACCAGCAATTCGATCTGCTCCAGCCCATTGGGTGATAGGTCGGCTGTGTCATTGGGCGTGAGCTGAATGCAGAAGCGGCCACCGGGCATGCCCAGGCGCTGGATTTCCTGCTCGACCGCCTCTGCCAGTTGCTTGGCGGCATGCTGACGCAGCCCGCTCAGTTCGCGGGCCTTCTCTTTGTAGTGCTGAGCGAATGCAGCCATTTCTTCGCCCAGGCGCTCCAGGGATTCATCGCTGGCGTTGAGCCCTTCGAGCTCCTCCATCAACTGCTGCTGCAGGTGCGGTAGCTCCGTGGGGTGCACCCGGTGTTTGCGCGCCAGGGTATAGATAGTGTCGAGGCGCTCTTCCAGGGCCTGGAGGCGCATGGGGTCGGCATCGAAATTGTCGAGGAAGCGGTTGAGTTCGCCCACGGCTTCTTCCACCTGAATCTGCGCGCTGGCAATCAGGTTGGCCGCTTCCGACAGGGCCCTGGGGGCGTTGCTGGCAGCGCCCAACCGGTTGAGGCTGGAGGTGAGCGCGCCAAGCACATTGCCCGAATCGCTTTCACTGCACTGATCGATGACCTGGCGGCAAATGCCGAACAGGGCCTCGGCGCTGGTGAGGTTCTTGTGCTCCTGCTCCAGGTGCTCCAGCTCGTTTTCGCCCAGGCCCAGGTTGTCCAGCTCTTCGAGCTGATAGCTGAGCAGTTGGTGGCGGGCACGCTGTTCGTCGCCAGAATTGGACAGGCGCTCCAGTTCGAGCCGCGTCTGGTTCCAGCGCTTGGCCGCCATTTGCACCTGCCGGGCCAGGTCGATGGCCCCGGCGTACTCGTCGAGTAGGCGCCGGTGGGTATCGGCCTTGAGCAGGGACTGGTGCTCGTGCTGGCTGTGGATGTCGATCAGCAGCTCGCCCAGGGCCTTGAGGTCACCGAGGGGGCAGGGCGTACCGTTGATATAGCCACGGCTGCGGCCTTCGGCAGTGATGACACGCCGCAGGATGCACAGCCCATCGCTGGCCAGGTCGCGTTCGGCGAGCCAAGTGTGGGCCTCGGGGATGTCGACCAGGTCGAACGTGGCGAGGATGTCGGCCTTGTCGGTACCGGGGCGTACCACGCCGCTGTCGGCGCGGTCGCCCAGGGCCAGGCCCAGGGCATCGAGCATGATCGACTTGCCCGCACCTGTCTCGCCCGTGATCACGGACATGCCGCGGGCGATTTCCAGGTCGAGGTGTTCGACGATGGCGTAGTTGTGGATGGACAGGTGCACCAGCATGAGGGCGACTCCAGAAAGTCATGTCTGGTTATTTATACAGTAGTTTTTTCCAGCCTGCCAATGCCCTTTTGGTGCAAACGCTTCAAGGCGTAAAAACCAGGCTGCCCCTTGAAGCTGTATTTTCCGGCCCCATATACGCCACATCACCGGCGAGCCTGGCTCGCAGTCCACCAAATTGCGCAGGAGATATCCCATGGCTGATGAGCAGCTGAACGAGAAAGACCTCAACGTCGAGCAAACCGGTGCCGACAACGCAGCTGATGCCCGCGTGCTGGAACTCGAAGAACAGCTGGCCGCGGCCAAGGACCAGTCACTGCGTACCGTGGCCGAACTGCAGAACATTCGCCGGCGTGCCGAGCAGGATGTGGAAAAGGCGCACAAGTTCGCCTTGGAGAAGTTCTCCACCGACCTGCTGCCTGTGATCGACAGCCTGGAACTGGCCCTGGCTCACTCCAGCGCCCAGGACGAACACGTCAAGCAGATCCGCGAAGGCGTCGAGCTGACCCTGAAGATGTTCCAGGACACCCTCAAGCGCTACAACCTCGAAGCCATCGATCCGCATGGCCAGCCGTTCAACCCTGAGCACCACCAGGCCATGGCCATGCAGGAAAACGCCGAGGTCGAACCCAACAGCGTGCTGAACGTGTTCCAGAAGGGCTACCTGCTCAATGGCCGCCTGCTGCGCCCCGCCATGGTGGTGGTCAGCAAGGCGCCGAGCGCAGCGCAACCTTCTATCGATGAAAAGGCTTGAAATCCTTTCGGGCATCCCCATCTAGGTGTCAAGCCTTCAAGTATTACCGCAGTTGGCCGCACTAGCCGCTGCTACCTCATTCAAGTTTCGGGAGAGTTAACATGGGCAAGATCATCGGTATCGACCTGGGGACCACCAACTCGTGCGTCTCCGTGCTGGAAAACGGTAACGTCAAGGTCATCGAGAACGTCGAGGGTGCGCGTACCACCCCATCGATCGTGGCATACGCCAACGACGGCGAAATCCTGGTCGGCCAGTCGGCCAAGCGCCAGGCCGTGACCAACCCGCACAACACCCTGTTCGCAGTCAAGCGCCTGATCGGCCGCCGCTTCGAAGAAGACGTCGTGCAGAAAGACATCAAGCTGGTGCCTTACAAGATCGTCAAGGCCAGCAACGGCGACGCCTGGGTCCAGGCCAGCGGCAAGGACATGGCGCCACCGCAGATCAGCGCCGAAGTTCTGAAGAAAATGAAGAAGACCGCCGAAGACTACCTCGGCGAGCCTGTGACCGAAGCGGTCATCACCGTACCGGCCTACTTCAACGACAGCCAGCGTCAGGCCACCAAGGACGCCGGTCGCATCGCCGGTCTGGACGTCAAGCGCATCATCAACGAGCCGACCGCCGCTGCACTGGCCTACGGCATGGACAAGGCCAAGGGCGACCACACCGTGATCGTCTATGACCTGGGTGGTGGTACCTTCGACGTCTCGGTCATCGAAATTGCCGAAGTCGACGGTGAGCACCAGTTCGAAGTACTGGCCACCAACGGCGACACCTTCCTGGGTGGCGAAGACTTCGACATGCGCCTGATCGACTACCTCGTCGACGAGTTCAAGAAAGAGTCCGGCATGGACCTGAAGAACGATCCGCTTGCCCTGCAGCGCCTGAAGGAAGCTGCTGAAAAGGCCAAGATCGAGCTGTCTTCGGCTCAGTCGACCGACGTCAACCTGCCGTACATCACTGCAGATGCAACCGGTCCGAAGCACCTGAACGTGAAGATTTCCCGCGCCAAGCTGGAATCGCTGGTCGAAGACCTGGTCAGCCGCACCATCGAGCCTTGCCGCATTGCGCTCAAGGACGCCGGTATCGACGCCAGCAAGATCGACGACGTGATCCTGGTCGGCGGTCAGACCCGTATGCCGATGGTCCAGAAAGCCGTTGCCGACTTCTTCGGCAAGGAAGCGCGCAAGGACGTGAACCCGGACGAAGCCGTTGCCATGGGTGCTGCCATCCAGGGCGCAGTATTGGCCGGTGACGTGAAGGACGTTCTGCTGCTGGACGTCAGCCCGCTGACCCTGGGTATCGAAACCATGGGCGGCGTGATGACCTCGTTGATCGAGAAGAACACCACCATCCCGACCAAGAAGTCGCAGGTGTTCTCGACTGCCGACGACAACCAGGGCGCCGTGACCATTCACGTGCTGCAAGGCGAGCGCAAGCAGGCGGCTCAGAACAAGTCGCTGGGCAAGTTCGACCTGGCTGACATTCCGCCAGCGCCACGTGGCGTGCCGCAGATCGAAGTGACCTTCGACATCGACGCCAACGGCATCCTGCACGTCAGCGCCAAAGACAAGGCCACTGGCAAGTCGCAGTCCATCGTCATCAAGGCCAACTCCGGCCTGTCGGACGACGAAATCGAGCGCATGGTGCGCGACGCCGAGGCCAATGCCGAGGAAGACCGCAAGTTCGAAGAACTGGCCGCTGCCCGTAACCAGGGCGATGCACTGGTTCACTCGACCCGCAAGATGGTCGCTGACGCGGGTGACAAGGTCACCGCTGAAGAAAAGACTGCCATCGAAGCGGCCGTGGTTGCCCTGGAAGCCGCCGTCAAAGGCGACGACAAGGCTGCCATCGACGCCAAAGTCGAAGAGCTGTCCAAGGTCTCTGCACCGGTTGCCCAGAAAATGTATGCCGAGCAATCGGCCGAACAGCCTCAGGGCGGCGCGCAGCAGGCCGAGCCGGAAGCCAAGCACGATGACGTGGTGGACGCCGAGTTCGAAGAAGTGAAAGACAACAACAAGCAGTAATTCCTGCAAGTTGTCGGCCAGTGCACCGCCGTTTGGCGGTGAACTGGTAGGATGTCGCCGCGCGGGGGCTTGCTCCCGCGTTGACGTATCTGGAATTCGAGAATTTTTGCAGCATTTGTCAGCCCCTCATGGGGAGCAGGTGCTGACGGCGCGGCGCAGATGCCGGACGCCCAACAAGGTGCAAATGACCTATGTCCAAGCGTGATTATTATGAGGTCCTGGGTGTCGAGCGCGGCGCCACGGATGCTGACCTCAAGAAGGCCTATCGCCGGTTGGCGATGAAGTACCACCCCGACCGCAACCCGGGTGACAAAGAGTCCGAAGACAAATTCAAGGAAGCCAACGAGGCCTACGAGGTCCTGTCGGATGCCAGCAAGCGCGCGGCGTTCGACCAGTATGGCCATGCCGGCGTCGACCCGAGCATGGGTGGCGGCGGGGCCGGTTTCGGGGGCGCCAACTTCTCCGACATCTTCGGTGATGTGTTCAGCGATTTCTTCGGCGGTGGCCGGGGTGGCGGACGTGGCGGCGCTCAGCGCGGCAGCGACCTGCGCTACACCCTGGAGCTGAACCTGGAAGAGGCCGTGCGTGGCACCACGGTCAGCATTCGCGTGCCTACGCTGGTGAACTGCCAGCCGTGCGATGGCAGCGGTGCGAAGAAAGGCTCCACCCCGTCGACCTGCCCCACCTGCGGTGGTATCGGCCAGGTACGCATGCAGCAGGGCTTCTTCTCGGTGCAGCAGACCTGCCCGCGCTGCCATGGCCAGGGCAAGATCATCACCGACCCTTGCGGCGCCTGCCATGGCGAAGGCCGGGTCGAGGAATACAAGACCCTGTCGGTCAAGGTGCCAGCAGGTGTCGACACCGGTGATCGCATTCGCCTGTCGGGCGAGGGTGAAGCCGGCGCGCACGGTGGGCCGACCGGCGACCTGTACGTGGTGATCAACGTGCGTGAGCACGAGATCTTCCAGCGTGATGGCAAGCACCTGTACTGCGAAGTGCCGATCAGCTTCACCGACGCTGCGCTGGGTGGCGAACTCGAAGTGCCAACCCTCGATGGTCGGGTCAAGCTGCGCATCCCCGAAGGCACCCAGACCGGTAAGCAGTTCCGCCTGCGTGGCAAGGGCGTGGCGCCTGTGCGCGGTGGTGGTGCGGGCGATCTGCTGTGCCGCGTGGCGGTGGAAACGCCGGTCAACCTCAGCCGTCGTCAGCGCGAACTGCTCGAAGAGCTGCGTGATTCGCTTGAGGGCGACAGCTCCCATTCGCCCAAGGCCAGTGGCTGGTTCGATGGCGTGAAGCGCTTCTTCGGCGATCTCTGACAAGGAAAAGGCTATGCGACGTATTGCAGTGATGGGCGCGGCAGGGCGAATGGGTAAGACCCTCGTCGAAGCCGTGCAGCAAACCGCAGGTGCCGGCCTGACGGCTGCCATCGACCGCCCGGACAGCACGCTGGTGGGGGCGGACGCAGGCGAGTTGGCGGCCCTGGGGCGCATTGGCGTGCTGCTGTCCGACGACCTGGTCAAGGTTGCCGATGACTTCGACGTGCTGATCGATTTCACCCATCCATCGGTCACCCTGAAGAACCTGGCGTTCTGCCGCAAGCATGGCAAGGCCATGGTCATCGGCACCACCGGGTTCACCGTGGAAGAAAAGCACCTGCTGGCCGAAGCGGGCAAGGACATTCCGATCGTGTTCGCGGCCAACTTCAGTGTAGGGGTCAACCTCAGCCTCAAGCTGCTGGACATCGCGGCGCGTGTGCTAGGCGACGACGTCGATATCGAGATCATCGAGGCGCACCACCGCCATAAAGTCGATGCGCCTTCGGGCACCGCGCTGCGCATGGGCGAAGTGGTGGCCAATGCGCTGGGGCGCGACCTGCAGGAAGTGGCGGTGTATGGCCGCGAAGGGCAGACCGGTGCACGTGATCGCAAGACCATTGGCTTTGCCACGGTGCGCGCCGGTGACGTGGTCGGTGATCACACGGTGCTGTTCGCTGCCGAAGGCGAGCGCCTGGAGATCACCCACAAGGCCTCCAGCCGCATGACGTTCGCCAAGGGTGCCGTGCGAGCGGCCTTGTGGCTGGACGGGCGCGAGCCTGGCCTGTACGACATGCAGGATGTGCTCGAGCTGCACTGAGCCATCGGCCCAGGCCAGAGCAACCTGCCGCCGATGATACGCACCCATGCGTGTCTGGGCGGCGGGGCTCACCTCTAGCACGTGGCTCTGGTAGCGGTCTGTCGCATTCATGTGTTTAAGAGGCACATATGCGGTAGACCGAAAACGCACTTTTCTGTAAGCTACAGCTTTAGTGTGTCCACTAAAAGCGCGCAGCGAATTGAATTCAGCACATAAAAGCGGGGTGACGTGTCCATACGTCACTCCGCTTTTTTGCAACCTGCGATCGCCCTTTCATGCTTGATTTTCGGGAGGTCTTCTTGACAAAGCCAGCCATACTCGCCCTTGCCGACGGCAGTATTTTCCGCGGTGAGGCAATCGGTGCCGACGGCCAGACCGTTGGTGAAGTGGTATTCAACACCGCTATGACCGGCTACCAGGAAATCCTTACAGACCCTTCCTACGCGCAGCAAATCGTTACCCTGACCTACCCGCACATCGGCAACACCGGCACCACGCCAGAAGACGCTGAATCCAACCGCGTCTGGTCGGCCGGCCTGGTCATTCGCGATCTGCCGCTGCTGGCCAGCAACTGGCGTAACACCCAGTCGCTGCCCGAGTACCTCAAGGCCAACAACGTGGTGGCCATTGCGGGCATCGACACCCGTCGCCTGACTCGAATCCTGCGTGAAAAGGGCGCTCAGAACGGCTGCATCCTGGCCGGTGACGACATCAGCGAAGAAGCCGCGATCGCCGCTGCGCGCGGCTTCCCAGGCCTCAAGGGCATGGACCTGGCCAAGGTGGTTTCCACCAAGGAGCGCTACGAATGGCGTTCCAGCGTGTGGGAACTCAAGACCGACAGCCACCCCACCCGCGAAGCTGCCGACCTGCCTTATCACGTGGTGGCGTTCGACTACGGCGTCAAGCTGAACATCCTGCGCATGCTGGTCGCCCGCGGCTGCCGCGTCACCGTAGTGCCGGCCCAGACGCCCGCCAGCGAAGTGCTGGCCCTCAACCCGGACGGCGTGTTCCTGTCCAACGGCCCGGGCGACCCCGAGCCCTGTGACTACGCCATCCAGGCGATCAAGGAAATCCTGGAAACCGACATCCCGGTCTTCGGCATCTGCCTGGGTCACCAGCTGCTGGCCCTGGCCTCCGGCGCCAAGACCGTGAAGATGGGCCACGGCCACCACGGTGCCAACCACCCGGTTCAGGATCTCGATACCGGTGTGGTCATGATCACCAGCCAGAACCACGGCTTTGCGGTGGACGAAGCGACCTTGCCTGGCAACGTGCGCGCCATTCACAAGTCGCTGTTCGACGGCACCCTGCAGGGTATCGAGCGCACCGACAAGAGCGCGTTCAGCTTCCAGGGCCACCCTGAAGCGAGCCCAGGCCCGACCGACGTCGCGCCACTGTTCGATCGTTTCACCGATGCCATGGCCAAGCGCCGCTGAGTCTCCTGCTTCAAGGCCCCGGGCTGGCATGCACCATGCCCGGATGCGCCTGACCCAGATTGTTCAACGCGGCTTGCCGACTGACCCCGGATTTGAGTGACAACCATGCCAAAACGTACAGACATCAAAAGCATCCTGATTCTCGGCGCTGGCCCGATCGTGATCGGCCAGGCCTGCGAATTCGACTACTCCGGCGCCCAGGCTTGCAAAGCCCTGCGCGAGGAGGGGTTCCGCGTCATCCTGGTGAACTCCAACCCAGCCACCATCATGACCGACCCGGCCATGGCCGACGCCACCTACATCGAGCCGATCAAATGGCAGTCGGTGGCCAAGATCATCGAGAAAGAGCGCCCTGACGCCGTCCTGCCGACCATGGGTGGCCAGACTGCCCTGAACTGCGCCCTGGACCTGGAGCGCCACGGCGTTCTGGAAAAGTTCGGCGTGGAAATGATCGGCGCCAATGCCGATACCATCGACAAGGCCGAAGACCGTTCGCGCTTTGACAAGGCCATGAAGGACATCGGCCTGGAGTGCCCGCGCTCCGGTATCGCCCACAGCATGGAAGAGGCCAACGCGGTGCTCGAGAAGCTTGGCTTCCCTTGCATCATCCGTCCGTCGTTCACCATGGGCGGCACTGGCGGCGGCATCGCCTACAACCGCGAAGAATTCGAAGAAATCTGCACCCGTGGCCTGGACCTGTCGCCGACCAAGGAACTGCTGATCGACGAATCGCTGATCGGTTGGAAGGAATACGAGATGGAGGTGGTCCGCGACAAGAAGGACAACTGCATCATCGTCTGCTCCATCGAGAACTTCGACCCGATGGGCGTGCACACCGGCGACTCCATCACCGTCGCCCCGGCGCAGACCCTGACCGACAAGGAATACCAGATCATGCGCAACGCCTCCCTGGCGGTGCTGCGTGAAATCGGCGTCGAGACCGGCGGTTCCAACGTGCAGTTCGGCATTTGCCCGAACACCGGTCGCATGGTCGTCATCGAGATGAACCCGCGGGTGTCGCGCTCCTCGGCATTGGCTTCGAAAGCCACCGGCTTCCCGATCGCCAAGATCGCCGCCAAGCTGGCCATCGGCTACACCCTGGACGAGCTGCAGAACGACATCACCGGTGGCCGCACGCCGGCTTCCTTCGAGCCGTCGATCGACTACGTGGTGACCAAGTTGCCACGCTTTGCCTTCGAGAAATTCCCGAAGGCCGACGCTCGTCTGACGACCCAGATGAAGTCTGTCGGTGAAGTCATGGCCATCGGCCGTACCTTCCAGGAATCCTTGCAGAAAGCCCTGCGCGGCCTGGAAGTCGGCGCCTGCGGCCTCGACCCGAAAGTAGACCTGGCCAGCCCCGAGGCTGCCAGCATCCTCAAGCGCGAGCTGACCGTGCCGGGCGCCGAGCGCATCTGGTACGTGGCCGACGCCATGCGTTCGGGCATGACCTGTGAGCAGATCTTCGACCTGACCGGTATCGACATGTGGTTCCTGGTGCAGATGGAAGACCTGATCAAGGAAGAGGAGAAGGTCAAGACCCTGGCCCTCACCGCGATCGACAAGGACTGCATGCTGCGCCTCAAGCGCAAGGGCTTCTCGGACCAGCGTCTGGCCAAGCTGCTGGGCATCACCGACAAGACCCTGCGCCGTCACCGCCACAAGCTGGAAGTGTTCCCGGTGTACAAGCGCGTCGACACCTGCGCCGCCGAGTTCGCCACCGATACCGCCTACCTCTATTCCACCTACGAGCAAGAGTGCGAGGCGAATCCGTCGAGCCGCGACAAGATCATGATCCTCGGCGGTGGTCCTAACCGCATTGGCCAGGGCATCGAGTTCGACTACTGCTGCGTGCACGCCGCCTTGGCGCTGCGTGACGACGGTTACGAAACCATCATGGTCAACTGCAACCCGGAAACCGTGTCTACCGACTATGACACTTCCGACCGCCTGTACTTCGAGCCGCTGACCCTGGAAGACGTGCTGGAAGTCTGCCGCGTCGAGAAGCCCAAGGGCGTGATCGTGCACTACGGCGGCCAGACCCCGCTCAAGCTTGCCCGCGCCCTGGAAGAAGCCGGCGTGCCGATCATCGGCACCAGCCCCGACGCCATCGACCGTGCCGAAGACCGTGAGCGCTTCCAGCAGATGGTGCAGCGCCTGAACCTGCTGCAGCCGCCAAATGCCACCGTGCGCAGCGAAGAAGAGGCCATAAGCGCCGCCGGCACCATCGGTTACCCGCTGGTCGTGCGTCCGTCCTACGTCCTGGGTGGTCGCGCCATGGAGATCGTCTACGAACTGGACGAGCTCAAGCGCTACCTGCGCGAAGCCGTGCAGGTGTCCAACGACAGCCCGGTGCTGCTGGACCACTTCCTCAACTGCGCCATCGAGATGGACGTGGATGCGGTCTGCGACGGTACCGATGTGGTCATCGGCGCGATCATGCAGCACATCGAGCAGGCTGGCGTTCACTCCGGTGACTCGGCATGCTCGCTGCCACCTTACTCGCTGAGCAAGGAAGTGCAGGACGAAGTGCGCGTGCAGGTCAAGAAAATGGCCCTGGAGCTGGGCGTGGTTGGCCTGATGAACGTGCAGCTGGCCCTGCAGGGCGACAAGATCTACGTGATCGAAGTCAACCCGCGCGCCTCACGTACCGTACCGTTCGTGTCCAAGTGCATCGGCACGTCGCTGGCCATGATCGCCGCTCGTGTCATGGCAGGCAAAACCCTGAAGGAACTGGGCTTCACTCAGGAAATCATCCCGAACTTCTACAGCGTGAAGGAAGCCGTCTTCCCATTCGCCAAGTTCCCAGGGGTTGACCCGATCCTCGGCCCTGAGATGAAATCGACCGGTGAAGTGATGGGTGTCGGTGACAGCTTCGGTGAAGCCTTCGCCAAGGCCCAGATGGGTGCCAGCGAAGTGCTGCCGACCGGTGGTACCGCGTTCATCAGCGTGCGTGACGACGACAAGCCGCAAGTGGCCGGAGTCGCCCGCGACCTGATCGCCCTGGGCTTCGAAGTGGTGGCAACCGCAGGTACCGCCAAGGTCATCGAGGCGGCGGGCCTGAAGGTGCGCCGCGTGAACAAGGTGACCGAAGGCCGTCCTCACGTGGTCGACATGATCAAGAACGACGAAGTGTCGCTGATCATCAACACCACCGAAGGCCGTCAGTCGATCGCCGATTCCTACTCGATTCGCCGCAATGCGCTGCAGCACAAGATCTACTGCACCACGACCATTGCGGCCGGTGAAGCCATCTGCGAGGCGCTGAAATTCGGTCCGGAAAAAACCGTTCGCCGCCTGCAGGATCTGCACGCAGGACTCAAAGCATGAGCATGACCAAATACCCGATGACCGTTCAGGGCGCTCGCGCCCTGGAAGAAGAACTGCTTTTCCTGAGCAAGACCGAGCGCCCGCGCCTGAGCCAAGCCATTGGTGAAGCGCGTGAGCTGGGCGACTTGAAGGAGAACGCCGAATACCATGCCGCCCGCGAAGAGCAGGGCATGGTCGAGGCACGTATCCGCGACATCGAAGGCCGTTTGCAGAACTCGGTCGTGATCGACGTGACCACCATTGCCCATACGGGCAAGGTCATCTTCGGCACAACCGTCGATCTGGAAAACACCGAGACGGGTGATCAGGTCACCTATCAGATCGTTGGCGAGGACGAAGCCGACGTTAAGAAAGGCAAGCTGTCCAGCAGTGCGCCGATCGCTCGCGCCATCATCGGCAAGGAAGAGGGTGACACCGTTGTCGTCAAGACGCCAAACGGTACGGTCGAGTACGAGATTGTCGAAGTCAAGCACATCTGACCGGCGCCTGCGGGCGCCTTCCCTTGAGGGGATCCTCTGGCAACTGGCCCAGGTATTCTGGGTCGGTGGCCTGTGGGTGTTCCACGTGGGGTTGGTGCCTGCCTTGAAAGTCAGTGGCCTTGCGCCATTGCTGGTGCAGGACATTGCCGGGCAGATCGACCGTTGGTTGATCGGCGTGGCACTGCTCGGACTGATCACTCAGCTGGCGGTATTGGCAAGGGTGGAAGGCCTGGCTGCCTGGTGGCGCCAGTTCCGTGGCCAGATGCTGTTGCTGGGCCTTGGGGCCTGCATCGGCTACTACACCTTGCGTTACGGGATCTCCGTAGGCGAGCGCTGGCAGATGTTCTGTTTCCTGGTGCTGGGCTTCTCCGGCATCGTGCTGGTGGCCCAGCCCGTCCCACTCAGGGCGCGTCACGCGCGCCACTGAGCGGCACCACCGTTACTTGTAACGGTGGACGTTGGACAGCTGCTTGTTCGGCTGAGGGTTCTTGCGGTAGATCAGCGCCTTCTTGCCGATGGTCTGCACCAGCTCGGCGCGGCCGGCCTTGCACAGTGCGGCAATGGTTTCGGCACGCTCTTCGCGGTCTTCGGAGCGAATTTCGACCTTGATCAGCTCGTGGTCGGCCAATGCGCGTTCCAATTCGGCGACGACGCCTTCATTCAAACCGTTGCCAGCAACGATCAGGACCGGCTTGAGGTCATGACCAATGGACTTGTATTGCTTCTTCTGCTCGTTATTGAGCGGCATAATCTGACCCTTTCCGTCTGATTCTGTAAAATTGACCGGCATTTTACCCGAGGGCCACCGGCTCCGCCCAGTCAATCACCACGCATATCATCGAGGTGCCCCGTGGTACAACGTTCCAAAAGCAGCGCAAACTGGCTGCGAGAGCATTTCAACGACCCTTTCGTCAAACAGGCGCAGAAGGACGGCTACCGCTCGCGGGCAAGCTACAAGCTGCTTGAGATCCAGGAGAAGGACCGTCTGATCCGTCCTGGCATGAGTGTCATCGACCTGGGTGCAGCGCCGGGCGGCTGGTCCCAGGTGACCAGTCGTCTGATTGGCGGTCAGGGTCGACTGATCGCCTCGGACATCCTGGAGATGGACTCCATCCCCGATGTCACCTTCATCCAGGGGGACTTCACCCAGGACGAGGTGCTGCGGCAAATTCTCGAAGCCGTCGGCGATTCACACGTAGACCTTGTGATTTCGGACATGGCCCCCAATATGAGTGGTACGCCCGCGGTCGATATACCGCGAGCCATGTTCCTTTGCGAGCTGGCCCTGGATTTGGCAACCCGCGTGCTGCGGCCCGGCGGTGATTTTTTGATCAAGATCTTCCAGGGTGAAGGTTTCGATGTGTACCTCAAGGATGTGCGCACCAAGTTCGACAAGGTACAGATGCGCAAACCGTCTTCATCGCGGGACCGCTCCCGCGAGCAGTACCTGCTTGGCAAGGGGTTCAAAGGCGCGTGAACGGTACTAAGCGCAGCGGCCGATAGTTAATTCCAATCGGCAGCGGCGTCAGGATCGTCCGAACTTCGTGTAGTCTGGATTTCACAAAGGGTTACAGACGGTGCCTGCGGTTGCGTGGGCAATGTAGTAAGTTAGGGCGATGAATATCATGCGAGGCACGGCTGCGTCGTGCGCCGGCCTCAGAGGGTAGCGAATTGAACGACATGGCAAAGAATCTGATCCTGTGGTTGATCATCGCAGCTGTCCTGGTGACGGTGATGAACAACTTCTCCAGCCCTAGCGAGCCGCAGACCCTCAATTACTCCGACTTCATCCAGCAGGTCAAGGATGGCAAGGTCGAGCGAGTGACCGTCGACGGTTACATCATCACCGGCAAGCGCTCCGACGGCGACAGCTTCAAGACCGTGCGCCCGGCGATTACCGACAATGGCCTGATCGGCGACTTGGTGGACAACCACGTGACCGTCGAAGGCAAGCAGCCCGAGCAACAGAGCATCTGGACCCAGTTGCTGGTCGCCAGCTTCCCGATCCTGGTCATCATCGCCGTGTTCATGTTCTTCATGCGCCAGATGCAAGGCGGGGCGGGCGGCAAGGGTGGCCCCATGAGCTTTGGCAAGAGCAAGGCGCGCCTGCTCTCCGAAGACCAGGTCAAGACCACCCTGGCTGACGTCGCCGGCTGCGACGAGGCCAAGGAAGAAGTAGGCGAGCTGGTCGAGTTCCTGCGCGACCCGGGCAAGTTCCAGCGCCTGGGTGGCCGCATTCCTCGCGGTGTGCTGATGGTGGGCCCTCCCGGTACCGGTAAGACCTTGCTGGCCAAGGCCATTGCAGGTGAGGCCAAGGTGCCGTTCTTCACCATTTCCGGTTCGGACTTCGTGGAAATGTTCGTCGGTGTCGGTGCCAGCCGTGTGCGCGACATGTTCGAACAGGCCAAGAAGCACGCCCCGTGCATCATCTTCATCGACGAGATCGACGCCGTCGGCCGTCACCGTGGTGCTGGCATGGGCGGGGGCCACGACGAGCGTGAGCAGACCCTAAACCAGTTGCTGGTAGAGATGGACGGCTTCGAGATGAACGATGGCATCATCGTCATTGCCGCGACCAACCGCCCTGACGTGCTCGACCCCGCGCTGCTGCGTCCCGGGCGCTTCGACCGTCAGGTTGTTGTAGGCCTGCCGGACATCCGTGGTCGTGAGCAGATCCTCAAGGTGCACATGCGCAAGGCGCCGATTGGCGACAACGTCAACCCGGCCGTCATTGCCCGTGGTACGCCTGGCTTCTCCGGTGCCGACCTTGCTAACCTGGTCAACGAAGCCGCTCTGTTTGCCGCCCGCTCCAACAAGCGCCTGGTCGACATGAAGGAGTTCGAGCTGGCCAAGGACAAGATCATGATGGGCGCCGAGCGCAAAACCATGGTCATGTCCGAGAAGGAAAAACAGAACACCGCCTACCACGAGGCCGGCCATGCGATCGTAGGTCGCCTGGTGCCCGAGCACGATCCGGTCTACAAGGTGTCGATCATCCCGCGGGGTCGTGCACTGGGTGTGACCATGTTCCTGCCCGAAGAAGATCGCTACAGCCTGTCCAAGCGTGCGCTGATCAGCCAGATCTGCTCCCTGTACGGCGGTCGTATCGCCGAGGAGATGACCCTGGGCTTCGATGGCGTCACCACCGGCGCTTCCAACGACATCATGCGTGCCAGCCAGATTGCGCGGAACATGGTCACCAAGTGGGGCTTGTCCGAGAAGCTGGGCCCGCTGATGTATGCCGAGGAAGATGGCGAAGTGTTCCTGGGTCGTAGCGCAGGTGGCCAGCAGACCAGTGTCTCCGGTGAGACGGCCAAGCTGATCGACTCCGAAGTGCGCAGCATCATCGACCAGTGCTACGCGACCGCCAAGCAGCTGTTGACCGAAAACCGCGACAAGCTCGATGCGATGGCCGAGGCCTTGATGAAGTACGAAACCATCGACGCCGAGCAGATCGACGATATCATGGCGGGCCGTACGCCTCGCGAACCTCGCGATTGGGATGATGATTCGGCTTCCGGTACACCGGCTGCCCAGGGTGATCGCCCGGAATCGCCAATCGGTGGTCCAGCGGCTCAACACTAAGGGCATCTATGAGCTCAGTGCAGCACCCGACCCGATTGCCTTGCGGCAATCGGGTTCTTGATTTGTCGCGTACCCATGTCATGGGTATCCTCAATGTCACGCCCGATTCCTTTTCCGACGGCGGCCGCTTCAGTCAGCGCGACGAGGCCTTGCGCCACGCCGAAGCGATGGTGGCCGCCGGTGCCACGCTGATCGATGTGGGCGGGGAGTCCACCCGCCCGGGTGCGCGGCCCGTTTCGGTCATCGAAGAGCTGGAGCGCGTGGCGCCGATGGTCGAAGCCATCCACCGTCATCTTGATGTCGTGGTGTCGGTCGATACGTCCACGCCTGCCGTCATGCGCGAAGCCGCCCGCCTGGGCGCTGGCCTGATCAACGATGTGCGCGCCCTCGAGCGCGATGGTGCGCTGGATGCCGCAGCTGCCACCGGGCTGCCAGTGTGCCTGATGCACATGCGCGGCGAGCCCGGCACCATGCAGGACGACCCGCATTATGACGATGTCACCGAGGACGTGGCGCGCTACCTTCAGCACCGCATGATGGCCTGTGCAGACGCCGGCATAGAGGCCGACCGCATCGTGCTCGATCCAGGCTTCGGTTTCGCCAAGACCCTGGCCCACAACCTCAGCCTGTTCAAACACCTCGAAGCGCTGCAACGCCTGGGGCGTCCGCTTCTGGTGGGCGTTTCCCGCAAAAGCATGATCGGCCTGACGCTAGAGCGTCCTGTCGGTGAGCGTCTTTATGGCAGCCTGGCGCTGGCGGCGCTGGCCATGACCAAGGGTGCAAGTATCCTGCGCGTGCATGACGTGGCACAAACCGTTGACGTCGTTCGCATGATCGCGGCCGTTCAGCACGCCGACTAAGAACATTGGAGTCCCTATGAGCAGAAAATATTTTGGTACCGACGGCATTCGTGGCCGCGTCGGCGAATACCCGATCACCCCGGAGTTCATGCTCAAGCTCGGTTGGGCAGCCGGCATGGCGTTTCGCAAGCAAGGCCATTGCCGCGTGCTGGTAGGCAAGGACACGCGGATCTCCGGCTACATGTTCGAATCTGCGCTCGAAGCTGGCCTTTCAGCCGCCGGGGCCGATGTGATGCTGCTGGGCCCGATGCCCACGCCTGCCATTGCCTACCTGACCCGTACCTTCCATGCCGAAGCCGGTATCGTCATCAGTGCCTCGCACAACCCGCACGATGACAATGGCATCAAGTTCTTCTCGGGGCAGGGCACCAAGCTGCCGGACGAAGTGGAGCTGATGATCGAGGAGCTGCTCGACCAGCCCATGACCGTTGTGGAATCGAGCAAGCTGGGCAAGGTCTCGCGCATCAACGACGCAGCCGGCCGCTACATCGAGTTCTGCAAGAGCAGTGTGCCCAGCAGCACCAGCTTCGCCGGCCTCAAGCTGGTGGTCGACTGCGCCCATGGCGCCACGTACAAGGTCGCGCCCAGCGTGTTCCGTGAGCTGGGGGCCGATGTCACTGTGCTGCACGCCCAGCCAGATGGCCTGAACATCAACGAAGGCTGTGGTTCGACCCACATCGAATCGCTGCAGGCCGCCGTGCTGGTCGGGCATGCGGACCTGGGCATCGCCTTCGACGGTGATGGCGACCGTGTGTTGATGGTCGATCACACCGGCGCGATCGTCGACGGTGACGAGCTGCTGTTCATCATCGCGCGCGACCTGCATGACCGCGGCAAGCTGCAAGGCGGCGTGGTGGGTACGCTCATGAGCAACCTGGGGCTGGAGCTGGCGCTCAAGGACCTGGATATTCCGTTCGTGCGTGCCAAGGTCGGTGACCGCTACGTCATGGCCGAGCTGCTCGAGCGCGAGTGGCTGGTAGGCGGGGAAAATTCCGGTCATGTGGTGTGCTGCAACTACACCACCACCGGTGATGCGATCATCGCCGCGCTGCAGGTGCTGATGGCGCTCAAGCGCCGTGGCGAGACCCTGGCCCAGGCGCGCCAGGCATTGCGCAAATGCCCGCAAGTGCTGATCAATGTACGCTTCGCTGCAAGCGACGTGGACCCGCTCGAGCATCCGGACGTCAAGCAAGCCAGCGCGCAGGTCACAGAGGCCCTGGCAGGCCGTGGGCGGGTATTGCTGCGTAAATCCGGGACCGAGCCGCTGTTGCGCGTCATGGTCGAAGGTGAGGATGAACACCAGGTGCGTCTGCACGCCGAAGCACTGGCAAAGCGCGTTGCAGAAGTTTGTGCCTGAAGCCGCTTGCCAGCGCGAATCTGGTTGGGTAAGATCTGCGCCCACTTTGACCGACGAGGTAAAGCATGCGTCGCCCTATGGTTGCTGGTAACTGGAAGATGCACGGTACCCGCGCCAGCGTCGCTGAGCTGACCGAGGGCTTGCGTAATCTTGCCCTGCCGAGCGGAGTGGAAGTCGCGGTATTTCCGCCAACTTTGTTCATCAACCAGGTGGTTGCTGAGCTCGATGGCAAGGGTATCATCGTCGGCGCACAGAATTCTGCAGTATTGCCCGAACAGGGCGCGCTGACCGGTGAAGTTGCTCCGGAACAGCTGGCTGAAGCAGGTTGCAAGTTGGTGTTGATTGGCCATTCGGAGCGTCGCCAGGTAATCGGCGAAGATGACGAAGTGTTGAATCGCAAGTTTGCAGCGGCTCAGGCCAAAGGTTTGAAGCCAGTACTCTGTATCGGGGAAACCCTTGAAGAGCGCGAGGCAGGCAAAACGCTCGAAGTTGTTGGGCGTCAACTGAACAGTATCATCGAAGCCTTCGGTGTTAGTGTGTTTGCCAATGCGGTAATTGCCTATGAGCCTGTATGGGCCATCGGCACCGGCCTAACGGCCACGCCTCAGCAGGCCCAGGATGTGCACGCCGCCATCCGCAGCCAGCTCGCGGCGGAAGATGCTGAAGTGGCTGCGAAGGTGCAGTTGCTCTACGGCGGCAGCGTGAAGGCGGCCAATGCGGCCGAACTGTTCGGCATGCCGGATATCGATGGGGGCCTCATTGGTGGGGCTTCCCTGAACGCAGACGAATTCGGTGCAATTTGTCGCGCCGCAGGAAACTGAACAAATGCTGGAAACAGTCATCGTTGTTTTTCATCTGTTGGCAGCGCTGTCGCTGGTAGTGCTGGTACTGTTGCAACAGGGTAAGGGGGCGGAAGCCGGTGCATCTTTTGGTGCGGGTGCTTCCAATACCGTCTTCGGAAGTCAGGGCTCTGCCACCTTCCTAAGTAAATTCACTGCAATACTCGCTGCCACTTTCTTTTTGACAGCACTTGGGTTAGGATACTTCGCGAAGCAACAAGCTCACCAGCTTAGCCAAGCAGGTCTTCCAGATCCAGCAGTGCTAGAAGTGAAAGAGCAGCCAAAACCGGCCATCAATGATGATGTACCGGTGCTCCAAGAACAGAAGAGCGAAGCCACTCCTAATTCGAGTGATGTACCTCCTCCGGCAGAAGAGCAGAAGTAACGGGTTTCAAAGTAGTATTGCCGAGGTGGTGGAATTGGTAGACACGCAACCTTGAGGTGGTTGTGCCCATAGGGTGTAGGGGTTCGAGTCCCCTTCTCGGTACCATTTAAAGCTTGAGAGCCCGCCTTGGCGGGCTTTCTTGCAGGTGAAGGTTTGGATTTGACCCTCAAGTGGGTTCGGTCTTATACTTTCGCCCCAGCTTTGTCGCGGGGTGGAGCAGCTTGGTAGCTCGTCGGGCTCATAACCCGAAGGTCGTTGGTTCAAATCCAGCCCCCGCAACCAGCTTCAGCGAAGCCCCTTTTCAGGGGCTTTTTGCTAACCGAACAGTTCAGGCGTCGTTGTCCAACGGCGCTTTCAGGGATGGGCGCTTCGCCCATTTTTTATTTGCACAGCATGCACGAGGGGGTTCAGGTGTCGAGCAAGCTAGAACAGTTGCAGGCCTTGTTGGCCCCGGTTGTCGAGGGTCTGGGCTATCAATGCTGGGGGATCGAATTCGTTTCCCAGGGCAAGCATTCGGTATTGCGTATCTACATCGACAAGGAAGGCGGCATTCTGGTGGACGACTGCGAAGCTGTCAGCCGTCAAGCCAGCGCCATCCTGGATGTCGAGGATCCGATCAGCAGCGAGTACACCCTCGAGGTGTCTTCTCCAGGCATGGATCGCCCACTGTTCACACTGGAACAGTTTGCCTCGCATGCCGGCGAACAAGTGAAGATCAAGCTGCGCTCACCCTTCGAGGGTCGTCGTAACTTCCAGGGCCTTCTCCGCGGTGTGGAGGAGCAGGATGTGGTGGTCCAGGTGGACGACCAGGAGTTCCTACTGCCGATCGATTCGATCGACAAGGCCAATATTATTCCCAGTTTTGACTGAGACGTGCCGGGTCCGACGGATTATCCGGGCCCAATGGCTTGCGCAAGGCGAGGCGTACGATGAGCAAAGAAGTACTGCTGGTTGTTGAATCGGTATCCAACGAAAAAGGTGTACCGCCCGGCGTCATTTTCGAAGCGCTGGAGGTGGCCCTGGCCACCGCAACCAAAAAACGTTTTGAAGACGAAGTCGACCTGCGTGTGGAAATCAACCGCCACACCGGTAGCTACGAGACCTTCCGTCGTTGGACCGTGGTCGATGAAGCCGACCTCGATGATCCGGCCATCGAAACCTGGCTGGACAAGATCAAGGACACGCATCCCGAAGCCAAGATTGGCGACGTGATCGAAGAAAAGATCGAGTCCATCGAGTTCGGCCGTATCGCCGCGCAGACCGCCAAGCAGGTCATCGTGCAGAAGGTCCGTGAGGCCGAGCGTGCGCAGGTGGTCGATGCCTACCGTGAGCGTGTGGGCGAAATCATCTCCGGCACCGTCAAGAAGGTCACCCGCGACAACGTCATCGTCGACCTGGGCAACAACGCCGAGGCGTTGCTGGCCCGCGAAGACATCATTGCCCGCGAAACTTTCCGTGTTGGTGTGCGCCTGCGTGCACTGCTCAAGGAAATTCGCACCGAAAACCGTGGTCCTCAGCTGATCCTGTCGCGCACCGCGCCGCAGATGCTGATCGAGCTTTTCCGCATCGAAGTGCCGGAAATCGCTGAAGGCCTCATCGAAGTCATGGCCGCCTCCCGTGATCCGGGTTCGCGAGCCAAGATCGCCGTCCGCTCCAAGGACAAGCGCATCGACCCGCAAGGCGCCTGCATCGGCATGCGTGGGTCGCGCGTCCAGGCCGTATCCGGAGAGTTGGGTGGTGAGCGTGTGGATATCGTTCTCTGGGACGATAACCCGGCGCAGTTCGTCATCAACGCCATGTCGCCGGCTGAAGTCGCGGCGATCATCGTTGATGAAGATGCCCATGCCATGGACATCGCCGTCGCCGAAGACAACCTGGCCCAAGCCATTGGCCGTGGCGGTCAGAACGTTCGCCTGGCCAGTCAGTTGACTGGCTGGACCCTGAACGTGATGACCGAGAAGGACATCCAGGCCAAGCAGCAAGCCGAAACTGGCGACATCCTGCGCAATTTCATCGATGAACTGGAAGTCGACGAGGAGCTGGCCCAAGTGCTGGTCGACGAAGGCTTCACCAGCCTTGAAGAAATTGCCTACGTACCGTTGGAAGAAATGCTCAACATCGATGGCTTTGACGAAGATATCGTCAATGAGCTCCGCGCTCGAGCCAAGGACCGTTTGTTGACCAAGGCCATCGCTACCGAAGAAAAACTGGCAGACGCCCATCCGGCCGAAGACCTGCTCTCCCTTGAGGGCATGGACAAGGACCTGGCGGCGGAACTGGCGGTGCGCGGCGTGGTTAACCGCGAAGACCTGGCCGAGCAGTCGATCGACGACCTGCTCGACATCGACGGCATCGACGAAGAGCGTGCCGGCAAGTTGATCATGGCCGCCCGAGCCCACTGGTTCGAGTAATTAGGCGCGGCCTGAGGAGAGAAGTGCATGACGCAAGTCACGGTGAAAGAACTGGCCCAAGAGGTCGAGGCACCGGTAGAGCGCCTGCTGCAGCAGATGCGTGAGGCAGGTCTGCCGCACACCGACGCCGGTCAGGTAGTGACCGACAATGAGAAGCAGACGTTGCTGACTCATTTGAAGAGCAGCCACAAGAGCAAGGCGGAAGAACCGCGCAAGATTACCTTGCAGCGCAAAACCACCAGCACCCTGCGTGTCGCCGGTAGCAAGAGCATCAGCGTAGAAGTACGCAAGAAGAAAGTATTCGTGCAGCGCAGCCCTGAAGAAATCCAGGCTGAGCAGAAGCGTGAGCTCGAAGAGCGCCGTGCAGCTGAAAACGCTGCCCGCGACAAGGTTGACGCCGAAGTACGTCAGCGCAACGAAGAGCAGGCGCGTCGCCAGGCTGCTGAAGCCGCTGCCGCCGCTCCGGCCCCTGCTGCCAAGGCAGAACAGGCTTCGGCCCCTGCCGCAGCGCCGGTAGTGGCCAATGCGCCGACGTCGGAAGACGCTGCCGCCCGTGCTGCCGAGCGCAAGAAAGACGAGACCCGTCGCAACGAGAGCCGCACCCGTGATGACGACCGTCGTCGTGGCGAAGCGCCGCGTGTGTCGATCAAGGTCAAGGTCAAGGAAAAGGAAAAGGCTCCGACGCCTCGTGCCGCGCCGCGCACCACCGACGAAGAGAGCGATGGCGCTCGTCGTGGTCGTGGTGGCAAGAGCAAGCTGAAGAAGCGTAACCAGCACGGCTTCCAGAACCCGACTGGTCCTGTCATCCGTGACGTGACCATCGGCGAGACCATCACCGTCTCCGAGCTTGCCAACCAGATGTCCGTCAAGGGCGCTGAAGTGGTCAAGTTCATGTTCAAGATGGGCACCCCGGTGACCATCAACCAGGTGCTCGATCAGGAAACCGCACAGCTGATCGCCGAAGAGCTGGGCCACAAGGTCACGCTGATCAGCGATTCCGCCCTGGAAGACTCCCTGGCCGAATCCCTGAAGTTCGAAGGCCAGACCGAGTCCCGTGCGCCGGTCGTGACCGTCATGGGTCACGTTGACCACGGTAAGACCTCGCTGCTCGACTACATCCGTCGTGCCAAGGTTGCTGCTGGCGAAGCCGGTGGTATCACCCAGCACATCGGTGCCTACCACGTGGAAACCGACCGCGGCATGGTCACCTTCCTCGACACCCCAGGCCACGCTGCGTTTACCCAGATGCGTGCCCGTGGTGCCAAGGCGACCGACATCGTCATCCTGGTGGTGGCGGCGGACGACGGCGTGATGCCACAAACCCGCGAAGCCGTTCAGCATGCCAAGGCAGCTGGCGTACCGCTGGTGGTGGCGGTCAACAAGATCGACAAGCCTGGTGCTGACCTCGATCGCATCCGCAACGAGCTGTCCGTCGAAGGCGTGACCTCCGAGGACTGGGGTGGTGACACGCCATTCGTCAAGGTTTCGGCCAAGATGGGTACCGGCGTGGACGAACTGCTCGAAGCGGTACTGCTGCAGGCCGAGATCCTCGAGTTGACTGCTACGCCGACCGCCCCAGGGCGCGGTGTGGTCGTCGAATCGCGCCTGGACAAGGGCCGCGGCCCGGTCGCTACCATCCTGGTTCAGGACGGTACGCTGCGTCAGGGCGACATGGTGCTGTGCGGCTCCAACTATGGCCGCGTTCGCGCCATGCTGGACGAGAACGGCAAGCCTGTGAAGGAAGCTGGCCCGTCCATCCCGGTCGAAATCCTTGGCCTGGACGGCACGCCGGAAGCCGGTGACGAGCTGTCGGTAGTGGCTGACGAGAAGAAAGCCCGCGAAGTTGCCATGTTCCGCCAAGGCAAGTATCGCGAGGTCAAGCTGGCCCGTGCTCACGCAGGCAAGCTGGAAAACATCTTCGAGACCATGGGTCAGGAAGAGAAGAAGACGCTCAACATCGTCCTCAAGACCGATGTGCGCGGTTCTCTCGAGGCGCTGCAGGGCTCGCTCGGCGGCCTGGGCAACGACGAAGTGCAGGTTCGTGTCATTGGTGGCGGCGTCGGTGGTATCACCGAGAGCGATGCCAACCTGGCGCTGGCTTCGAACGCAGTACTGTTCGGCTTCAACGTGCGTGCCGATGCCGGTGCGCGCAAGATCGTCGAGCAGGAAGGTCTGGATATGCGTTACTACAACGTGATCTACGACATCATCGAAGACGTCAAGAAAGCCCTGACCGGCATGCTCGGCAGCGATGTTCGCGAGAACATCCTGGGCGTCGCCGAAGTGCGTGATGTGTTCCGTTCGCCGAAGTTCGGCGCCATCGCTGGCTGTATGGTCATCGAAGGTACCGTCTACCGTAACCGCCCGATCCGCGTACTGCGCGACGACGTGGTTATCTTCGAGGGCGAGCTGGAATCGCTGCGTCGCTTCAAGGACGATGCCGCCGAAGTGCGTAACGGCATGGAGTGTGGTATCGGCGTGAAGAGCTACAACGACGTCAAGGTCGGCGACAAGATCGAAGTGTTCGAGAAAGTCCAGGTGGCTCGTACCCTCTAAGGGTGAGCAGGCTGCAAGCGCCTTGGCGGGCGCTTTGCAGCACCTCTTCAGGTAACGCCCGGTCAGGCATCGTTCTGACCGGGCGTTTGCCGCTTTACGTTACAGGTAACAAGAATGGCCAAAGAATATAGCCGTACCCAACGCATTGGCGATCAGATGCAGCGCGAACTGGCTGAGCTGATCCGTCGTGAAGTCAAGGACCCGCGTGTCGGTCTGGTCACCATCACTGCCGTGGATGTGAGCCGCGACCTGGGCCATGCCAAGGTGTTCATCACCGTGATGGGTGAGGAAACCCCCGATGCCGTGCAGCAGTCGCTCAAGGCACTGAACAGCGCTGCCAGCTTCCTGCGTCTGCACTTGGGTCGCTCCATGCAGCTGCGCAGCGTGCCGCAATTGCACTTCCACTTCGACGAGAGCGTCAGCCGTGGCGTGCACCTGTCGGCATTGATCGAGCGTGCAGTGGCTGAAGACCGCCTGCACAAGGATGCCGACGAGTCTGGCACCAAGGAGTAATCGGTGGCCCAGGTCAAACGTATCCGCCGCAACGTCAGCGGCATCATCCTGCTGGACAAGCCCTTGGGCTTCACCTCCAACGCTGCCTTGCAAAAGGTGCGCTGGTTGCTCAATGCCGAGAAGGCCGGTCATACCGGTAGCCTCGACCCGCTGGCCACCGGTGTCTTGCCGCTGTGCTTCGGCGAGGCCACCAAGTTTTCGCAGTACCTGCTCGACTCCGACAAGGGCTACGAGACGGTCATGCAGCTGGGCCAGACGACCAACACCGGCGACGCCGAGGGCGAGGTGCTGCGCACTCGCGAGGTGACCGTTGGTCGCGCCGAGCTGGAAGCCGCGCTACCCGGTTTTCGTGGCCCGATCAGCCAGATACCGCCCATGTACTCGGCCCTCAAGCGTGACGGTCAGCCGTTGTACAAGCTGGCGCGTGCAGGAGAGGTAGTGGAGCGCGAGGCGCGTTCTGTTACTATTAGCCGTCTTGAACTGCTCGAGTGCGAAGGCACCCGTGCACGCTTGAGCGTCGGCTGCAGCAAAGGCACCTATATTCGTACCCTGGTGGAAGATATCGGTGAAGTGCTGGGCTGTGGTGCGTATGTCGCAGAGCTGCGCAGAACGCAGGCCGGGCCCTTCGCGCTGGCGCAGACGGTCACGCTCGAGGAGCTTGAACAGGCCCACGCCGAAGGCGGCAACGAAGCGCTCGATCGCTTCCTCATGCCGTCGGACAGCGGGCTGCAGGACTGGCCGATGGTGAGCCTGTCCGAGCATAGCGCCTTCTACTGGCTGCATGGGCAGGCAGTGCGCGCACCGGACGCGCCGCAATTCGGCATGGTTCGTGTACAGGATCACAACGCCCGCTTCATCGGTATCGGTGAAGTGAGCGAAGACGGGCGGATCGCGCCACGTCGATTGATTCGGTCGGAATGACCGAAACCATGGGCCTAGGCATTTGCCGGGGTCCGTGGAGCAGAGGGTGGCTGTCAGTAGGCACGGTCACACCTCTTTCTATTGATACAGGGATAAGTCCCTGGCCTATTGGAACCCGTTCGCGGGGTCCGTTTAATCAGGAGAAGCCTCATGGCCCTCAGCGTTGAAGAAAAAGCTAAGATCGTTGCCGAACACCAGCAAGCCGCCGGCGACACCGGTAGCCCGGAAGTACAGGTTGCTCTGCTGACCGCCAACATCAACAAGCTGCAAGGCCACTTCAAGGCCAACGACAAAGACCACCACTCCCGTCGTGGTCTGATTCGTATGGTCAACCAGCGTCGTAAGCTGCTGGACTACCTGAAGGGCAAAGACACCACCCGTTACAGCGCGCTGATCGCTCGCCTGGGCCTGCGTCGCTAATAGCGGCCTGGTTGGTGGTGTGCATGGCGTGCCGCTGGTTTCGACAGGGCTGTTCTACAGCCTTGTCGTGGGGGCACGCCACGCATGACTTCGAGGCTGGCAGCCTGGTAATTCGAGCGGTTTTTTGCTCGGTTCCAGGCTCCCGGCCTCGAGTTGTATCTGGACGGTAGACAGGGCCGATTCCCTGCACTGCCCAAGCATTCGCAAGAAAACAGTTCCCCCAAGAGCCACTGAAGAAGGTAGGAAACCGTGAACCCGGTAATCAAGACATTCCAGTTCGGTCAATCGACCGTTACTCTCGAAACGGGCCGCATTGCCCGTCAGGCCACCGGCGCCGTGCTGGTCACCGTCGACAACGACGTCACCGTGCTGGTGACCGTGGTCGGTGCCAAGCAAGCTGATCCAGGCAAGGGCTTCTTCCCGCTGTCGGTTCACTACCAGGAAAAGACCTACGCTGCCGGCAAGATCCCAGGTGGTTTCTTCAAGCGTGAAGGCCGTCCTTCCGAGAAAGAAACCCTGACCTCGCGCCTGATCGACCGTCCGATCCGTCCGCTGTTCCCTGAAGGGTTCATGAACGAAGTGCAGGTCGTCTGCACCGTGGTTTCCACCAGCAAGAAGACCGACCCCGATGTTGCCGCAATGATCGGTACCTCGGCGGCCTTGGCCATCTCCGGCATTCCATTCGAAGGCCCGATTGGCGCGGCGCGCGTTGCCTTCCACGAAAGCACCGGCTACCTGCTGAACCCGACTTATGAGCAACTGGCTGCCTCGAGCCTGGACATGGTCGTCGCCGGTACCGAAACCGCCGTGTTGATGGTTGAATCGGAAGCCAAAGAGCTCACCGAAGACCAGATGCTGGGCGCCGTGCTGTTCGCCCACGACGAGTTCCAGGCCGTCATCCAGGCCGTCAAGGAACTGGCTGCCGAAGCCGGCAAGCCAACGTGGGACTGGCAGCCTGCTGCCGCCAACACCGAGCTGATGAACCTGGTACGTGCCGAGTTTGGCGAGCAGGTATCGCAGGCCTACACCATCACTCAGAAAGCGGACCGCTACACCCGCCTGGGCCAGCTGCGCGATGAGGCCATTGCCCGCCTGAGCAACGAAGAAGCCGGCCCGACCGCTGGCCAGATCAAGGAAATCTTCGGCGAGCTGGAATACCGCACCGTGCGCGAGAACATCGTGAACGGCAAGCCGCGCATCGACGGCCGTGACACCCGCACCGTGCGTCCGCTGAACATCGAAGTCGGTGTTCTGCCCAAAACCCACGGCTCGGCACTGTTCACCCGTGGCGAGACCCAGGCGCTGGTCGTTGCCACCCTCGGTACTGCCCGCGACGCACAGTTGCTGGACACCCTGGAAGGCGAGAAGAAAGACCCCTTCATGCTGCACTACAACTTCCCACCGTTCTCGGTCGGTGAGTGTGGTCGCATGGGCGGTGCTGGCCGTCGTGAAATCGGCCACGGTCGTTTGGCGCGTCGCGGCGTGCAGGCGATGCTGCCAAGCGACAGCGAATTCCCGTACACCATCCGTGTCGTCTCGGAAATCACCGAGTCCAACGGTTCGAGCTCCATGGCTTCGGTCTGCGGTGCTTCGCTGGCCCTGATGGATGCCGGTGTGCCGATGAAAGCACCGGTTGCCGGTATCGCCATGGGCCTGGTCAAGGAAGGCGAGAAGTTTGCCGTTCTGACCGACATCCTGGGTGACGAAGACCACCTCGGCGACATGGACTTCAAGGTAGCCGGTACCGCCAAGGGCGTCACCGCGCTGCAGATGGACATCAAGATCAACGGCATCACCGAAGAGATCATGGAAATCGCCCTGGGCCAAGCCCTGGAAGCGCGCCTGAACATCCTCGGCCAGATGAACCAGATCATTGCCCAGTCGCGTACCGAACTGTCGGCCAACGCGCCGACCATGATCGCCATGAAGATCGACTCGGACAAGATCCGCGACGTGATCGGCAAGGGCGGCGCCACCATTCGCGCCATCTGCGAAGAGACCAAGGCTTCGATCGATATCGAAGACGACGGCTCGATCAAGATCTTCGGCGAGACCAAGGAAGCGGCAGATGCAGCCAAGCAGCGCATCCTGGGCATCACTGCCGAGGCCGAGATTGGCAAGATCTACGTGGGCAAGGTCGAGCGTATCGTCGACTTCGGCGCCTTCGTCAACATCCTGCCTGGCAAGGATGGCCTGGTGCACATCTCCATGCTGAGCGATGCGCGCGTCGAGAAAGTCACCGACATCCTCAAGGAAGGTCAGGAAGTCGAAGTATTGGTACTGGACGTGGATAACCGCGGCCGTATCAAGCTGTCCATCAAGGACGTCGCGGCAGCCAAGGCGTCTGGCGTCTAATAGCCTAGTGCTTCACAAAGGGCTCCCTCGGGAGCTCTTTTTTTTGGCTCGATTCTGGGCTTTGCCGTTATGAATACAAAAGTAGACCAGGAACTTTTAACGGACTTGCATCTTGCATGCAGGTTTATCGTGCAGATTGCAGAATGCACGAGCAGTAAAGAGGTCGATGATTTGTAAGTCTTTGATTTTTAAGGAAACAAGCGAAGCGTAAAACCTGGCACAGGCCATGCAACTAGCTAATTACCTGCCGCCAGACACATGGCGCAGACCTTTCGAAAAACAGGAGTGACTCACATGAAGAAGTTCGCCATTGCTGCCGCTACTGCTACCGCTCTGACCCTGACCATGGCCAATGCCGCTTTCGCAGCCCAGGCCACCCAGGCTCCGGTAATGCTGGCTGCCAACACCACCACTGAACACGCCAAGCAAGAAACCTCTGACACCTGGATCACCACCAAGGTCAAGGCGGATCTGCTGACCGAGAAAGGCGTACCAGGCAGCGACATTAAAGTAGAAACCAGCCACGGCGTAGTTTCTCTGTCCTCGGACGTCAAAGTGACCGAGTCGCAAAAAGAAATGGCTGTGACCATTGCCAAGAAAATCAAAGGCGTCAAGAGCGTAATGGCTGACGGCCTGAAAGCTGAATAAGGATCGTCCTGTCGGCCAAATGGATTTGGCTAGCTACAACAAAAGCCCCGGCCTGTGCCGGGGCTTTTTCGTATGCGGTCTAATTAGGCCGTGCAGGCTTCGCTAAGCCTGCCGTTGATAGTCAGTCGGCATCCAGATGCATCGGCGTCACGACGCGGCCATCTTTCTCGGGCTGCCCCAGGTGGGTATCGATGAAGTACACCCTGTCGTCCTCGAGCTTGGCCTTGTCCACCAGATAATCCTTGATGCTGCTAGCGCGTTCCTGCCCCAGGGTGCGTAACAGGGCTGTGCTTTCGGCCCAGGATTTGAGCACGGCGTTGCGAAGGTTGGCAGTGCGCGCGTCACGGTCAAGCTGCTCCCATTCGGCAGGGGGCTGCTGCTTGAGGCGGCTGCGATAAATGCCCTCGAGCATCGCTGGCTTGTCAGCCTCGTCGACCACCATCAGGGACGCACTGGCCGGTACCTTGTCGCCGCGCCGCTGCAGGATCTTGTACCAGGTGGCCTGATATTCCCGTTCCAGGCGCTGCTGGGCAAGGATGGGGCCGTCACTTGCCTGGGCGCTGGTGCCTTCGATTTCCAGGCGCAGTTCCGGCCGCTTTCTCAGGCCCTCGGCGAGCTTGTCCAAGGACGCCTGAGCGTCGCCTGCCAGCTCGCTGGACCCAGGGGCGAAAGCGACGGTGCCCAAGTCTTCGGCGCCGCCTCCGGCAACCAGGCCACCGATAAGCTTGAACGGTGCCTGCGCGGCGCGCAGCACAAGGTTGCGCAAGGTTTGCCACACGATCGGCATTACGCTGAACTGCGGGTTGTTCAGATCGCCCGCAACGGGCAACTCGATTGAAATCTTGCCGTGCGTATCCTTGAGCAGTGCCACTGCAAGGCGAATCGGCAGATCGACCGCGTCCGGGCTGTCTACCTTCTCCCCAAGCTGCAACTGCTCAACGACCACCTTGTTTTCAGCTTTGAGTTGGCCCTTGGTAATCAGGTAATGCAGGTCCAGGTTTAGCCGGCCTTTGCGGATGCGGTAGCCGGCAAACTTGCCCGAGTAGGGCGTCAGGGTGGTCAATTCGACGCGTTTGAACACGGCGGCGATGTCCAGGCTCGCGAGCGGGTCGAATGGGTTGAGGCCACCTTTGATGGTGACGGGCGCGTACCGGTCGACCTTGCCTTGCACATCCACTGGGGCAGGGAGGGGCTTGCGGTTATCGATGGTGCCGACCTGGCCGTTGAGCTGTTGCACGGCCGTGGCGAAATTGGGCGTGAGCGACAGGTCGGCGAAGTTGGCCGAACCGTCCTTGATCACGATCTGGCCAATGCGGACACCGAGTGGCTTTTCCTCGGTGGCGCTTGCAGGCTGGGACTGAGCCTTGGCAGGCGCATCGGTTGGCTGTGGAATCAACAGGTCATTGATGTTGGTGGTACGGTCTTCATTGATGATGAAGCGTGCATAGGGCTGTTGCAGCGTCACCTTGTCGATCGACAGGGCATCGCCATGCACATACGTCAGGCCATCGAGGTTGACCTGCTGCCATTTGACGAAGTCCCGGCTCTTGATGGTGTCGAGGGTGTGCAACTGATTCACCTGGGCCTTGCCGCTCACCGTCAAGGCCAGCGGCGATGCGCTTTTCAGGTCCACCTTCAGGTCGCTGTCGAGCATGCCGCTGCGCAGCTCCAACAGAATGTAGGGGTTGATGTAGGCTTGCGCCAACCGCAGGTCGATGTCCCGGGTACCGACATCCAGCTTGGCCCACACCGGCGCCAGGTTGACCTGGCCCTGCCCTTGCAGGGTGCCTTGCTTGCCGATGCCGGTGTCGAACTTGACCGTGAAGGGCTTCTGGTTGAGGCTATCGAAGCCCTTCAAGTCAGCGTTCAAGGGGCCTACGTCCAGGGTGACCGGCTCTTTTTGCGTGCGGTCTGCCAGGTGCACGCGGTAGTTCCTGAGCTGGACATCGTTGAGTAGCACCTGCCAGGGCTTGCTCGGGGCCGCTGGCGTCTGCGGTGCCGCCGCAGGCCCTGCGGTGGGCGGCTCGGCCTTTTCTGCTGGCGTTGGCTTGCCAGGCTTGCCGGCAAACAGCACCTGCCAATCGAGCTGACCGTTCTTCTCCAGCGCCGCCCAGGTTTCGAGCTTTTCACTGCGCACTTTGCCGACCGTTACCTGTTGCTTGACCAGATCGACGGAGGCATCACTCAACTCCAGATTGGCAAGCCTTGCCAACGGGCGACCGTCCGGGGCCTTGATGGCAAAGGGCGCAACCCGCACCGACGCCTTTTCCAAACGCAGTTCGGTCTTGTCTGCCAGGTTGAGCCGATAATGCGTGCTCAGGCTGAGCTTGCCGTCTTCCAGCACCAAGGGCAGGGCATCGCGCACGTAGGGCCAGAACAGCTTCATCTTGCTGTCACTGACCTTGAGCGTGCCTTCGGACGCGATAGGCGCCAGGCTCAACGTGCCCTGCCAGTCGATGCGTCCACCGTTGGGACCATTGGCCACCATGGTCATGTCGGCATTGTCGTTGGCAAGGGTGCTGAGGTTCTTCAGCTCCAGGCCAAGGTTGTCATAGAGAAACTCGATCGGCTCGCTGGGACGCAGGTCTTCGAAACGCACAAAACCCTGCTCGAGCTTGATGCTGCCGATACGCAGCGGGAAAGGATCGCCTGGGGGTGTATCGGGCTCGCTTTCGCTGGCGGGCAGTTGGAAAAGGCGCGTGAGGTTAAGGGTGCCATCTTTGGCGAACAACACTTCGGTGCGCGGTTTGACCAGCTCGAGGGCATCAAGGTGCAGCGCGCCGGTCCACAGGCTGTCCAGCGAGAGGTTGGCGTACAGTTTTTCGAAACCGACCTGCTCTTTGCCGGGCTCACCGATCTGCAGGCCCCACAAGGTCAATTCAAGGCTGAAGGGGTTGAACTCGGCCCGTTGCAGGTGGGCCGGCACCGTGGCGTAGTGGGCAAGCTGCTGGTTGGCGATACGCAATGCCAGGCCCGGAAGAATGAGAAAGCCAAGCAGGCTGTACAGGGCGAGCAACGCCAGCAATGCGCCGATGGCGCGAGTCAGTCCTTTGTACATGAATCGCTTCGTCTGTCCGGGGCGGGATGCCTTTGAGTATGGCACGTTAAATCAGTTCCGCTGAGGGGCGTCCTGTGCTTATTCGATGCCCATGCGGCGCCTGGCCCTGTGCGCAGAGCCGTCGCGCATGGCCCAGCGCAATACTGGGGCGGTGCCATGCACGCCCAGGCGGATCAACCGTTTTTGCCAATGGCCCTGTTCGAGGCCAAGCTGCTGTTGTGCCCACTGGGGCAGTAGCTCGATACCGGCGTGCAGCATCAGCTTGCCCACGGGTTTTGCCAGCCGGCTGGGCGCCGGGGCGTTGAGCAGAATACCGATGACTTCCTGGCTGCGGGCGTCGCAGCTCAGCTGTGGGCGCATCTCATGCAGGTAGTGTGCGACCTCACGGCGCGAGCGGGGCACGTCCTGGGCGCCCAGACGCTCGGCGATCAGGGCGATTTCCTGGTAGTAGGCGTCCTGGTCGGCCAGGGACAAGCGGGGGTTGCGGTAGCGCAGGTGAGCGGCCAGAAAGCTGCTGACCTCGGCCACATGCACCCAAGTCAGCAGGTGGGGGTCGCTGGCTGCGTACGGGCGGCCATCCGGCGCCGTGCCTTCGACTTGCAGGTGGATCCGACGCACTTTTTCGATCAACCAGTGCGCATCTTCTGTCGCGCCGAACGTGGTCCCTGAAATGAACTGGCTGGTGCGCCGCAGGCGTCCGATCAGGTCATGGCGAAAGTTGGAGTGGTCCCAGACCCCGGCGAGTGCCAGCGGGTGGAGCAACTGCAGCATCAGCGCGCTGATGCCGCCGACCAGCATGCTAGGGAAGTCACCGTGCACGCGCCAACTGATGCTGTTGGGCCCGAACAGGCCAGGGTCGCCTTTGGGCGACTCCAGGTCGAGCTGGCCCAACGCCAGGCCGGTGAGGCTCATGGCTTGTTTTTCGATACGACGGCGAAGCGCTTCCATGGTGACCTGCAGGGCTAGGCAGCCTGGGAAGCGGCTGCCGGTTATCGGTTCAGGCGAGTGTCGATCAACCCTTGGACGACGCCCGGGTCGGCCAGGGTGGAGGTATCGCCCAGGCTGTCGAGCTCGTTGCAGGCGATCTTGCGCAGTATACGCCGCATGATCTTGCCCGACCGTGTCTTGGGCAAAGCCGGCGCCCATTGCAGTAGCTCGGGCTTGGCGAAGCTGCCTATCTCCTTGCTGACCAGCGCCAACAGCTGGGCCTTGAGATCTTCATCGGGGCGGACACCGTTCATGGTGGTCACGAAGGCATATACGCCCTGGCCCTTGAGATCGTGGGGGTAGCCCACCACGGCTGCCTCGGCCACGCTGTCGTGAAGCACCAGGGCGCTTTCGACCTCCGCCGTGCCAATGCGATGCCCGGACACGTTGATCACATCGTCCACGCGCCCAGTGATCCAGTAATGCCCGTCGGCATCGCGCCTGGCGCCGTCCCCGGTGAAGTAGTAGCCGGGCATGGGTTTGAAGTAGGTGTCGACCATACGTTGGTGATCGCCATGGACAGTGCGAATCTGCCCAGGCCAGCTGGCCTTGATCGCCAGCAGCCCAGCCCCTGGACCCTCGATGATCTGGCCCTTGTCGTCGAGCAGCACCGGCTGCACGCCGAACATGGGTTGGGTGGCACAGCCAGGCTTGAGGGTCTGGGTGCCGGGCAGTGGCGTGAGCATGATGCCGCCGGTCTCGGTCTGCCACCAGGTATCGACGATGGGGCAGCGGCGCTGTCCGACCTCATTGAAATACCAGTGCCAGGCTTCCGGGTTGATCGGTTCACCCACGCTGCCCAGCAAGCGCAGGCTTGCACGGGAGGTACTTTGCAGGGGCGCATCCCCTTCGCGCATCAGGGCGCGCAGGGCGGTGGGTGCGGTGTAGAAGATGTTGACCTGATGCTTGTCCACGACTTGCCAGAACCGCGAGCTGTCGGGGTAGTTGGGCACGCCTTCGAACATCAGCGAGATGGCGCCATTGGCCAAGGGGCCATACACGATGTAGCTGTGGCCGGTGACCCAGCCGACGTCGGCGGTGCACCAGAAGATTTCCCCCTCCCGGTAGTCGAACACCACATCGAATGTCATGGCCGCTTGCAGCAAGTACCCGGCCGTGGTGTGCAGCACGCCTTTGGGTTTGCCGGTGCTACCGGAGGTGTAGAGGATGAACAGAGGTGCCTCTGCCTCCATGGGTTCGGGTGGGCAGGCTTCGTCGACCTGCTCGATGGCGTGGTGGTACCAGAGGTCGCGACTGTCGTCCCAGGCGACATCACCCCCGGTTCGCCGCACTACCACGACGGTACTGACGGCCGGGCAACTGGCCAACGCCTTGTCGACATTCTGCTTGAGGGCGATTCGTTTACCGCCGCGTACGCCTTCGTCAGCGGTGATGACGGTACGGCAGTCGGCGTCCAGGATACGGTCACGCAGCGCGTCCGGGGAAAAACCACCGAACACCACGGAGTGAACAGCGCCTATGCGCGCGCAAGCGAGCATGGCGAAGGCGGCTTCGGGGATCATCGGCATGTAGATGCACACCCGGTCACCTTTGGCCACGCCTCGCGACTTCAATACATTGGCCAGGCGACACACCTGGCGGTGCAGTTCACGGTAGCTGATGGCCTGGGTGTCGCTGGGGTCGTCGCCTTCCCATAGCAGGGCGGTCTGCTCGGCGCGCGTGGCCAAGTGGCGATCGATGCAGTTGTAGCTGACGTTCAGTTGGCCCCCGTCGAACCAGCGGGCCTGGCCGGTGCGCAGGTCCGATTGTTGAACCTGTGACCAAGGCCTCATCCAGGTCAGGCGCTGCGCTTGAGCGGCCCAGAAGGTGTCCGGGTCTTCGACCGACTGGCGGTACAGGCGGTGGTAGTCGTCCTGGGACAGGGCTGCCGCCTGGCTGACGGCGAGGGCGTGCGGGTATTTTCGAATATCGAACATGGCGGTGGTCCTGCTCTTGTGAGGGGCGAGGGACGGCAACGGCTAATGGGTAGGACAGTTTTGCGGGGAGGGGTGTTCCCCCGGTTCGGCGATTGGGCGGGTACGGTCGATAGGGGCTATGAAGCCGTCGACTGGCCTGCTGTAGAGGCTTGGCCCACGTGCGATGGGCGCTGCGCAGCAGCCCCGGCAATTGCCCAGGGGGCGAATTGCAGAAGCTGCGGCGCATCTCTTGATGCCTTGCCTGGCGAGCACAAGCCCTGCCAGGTAGAGGTCTGATCAGCCGCGATGGCGGCCGCGGAAGTAATTGATCAGGCCTTGGGTAGAGCCGTCCTCGGCCACCTCTTCCTGGCTGCCTACAAGACGCTGGTACACGCCCTTGCCCAGTTCCTTGCCCAGTTCCACACCCCATTGGTCGAAGGCATTGATACCCCAGACCACGCTCTGCACGAACACCTTGTGCTCATACATGGCCACCAGGGCACCCAGCCGGCGTGGGCTGATACGCTCGACCACCAAGGTGTTGCTCGGGCGATTGCCGGGGATGACCTTGTGCGGGGCAAGCTTCTGCACATCGGCTTCGCTCATGCCCTTGGCACGCAGTTCGGTCTCGGCTTCTTCTCGCGTCTTGCCCAGCATCAGCGCCTGGCTCTGGGACAGGCAGTTGGCGTACAGCCATTGGTGATGGTCGGCTACCGGGTTGAAGCTGACGACCGGCACGATGAAGTCGGCCGGGATCAGCTGCGTGCCCTGGTGCAGCAACTGGTGATAGGCATGCTGGCCGTTGCAGCCCACACCGCCCCAGATCACAGGGCCGGTCTCGGTTTTCACCGGGGTGCCGTCCTGCAGCACGCTCTTGCCGTTGGACTCCATGTCCAGCTGTTGCAGGTGCTTGGTGATGTTGCGCAGGTAGTGGTCGTACGGCAGGATCGCATGGCTGCTGGCACCCCAGAAATTGCCGTACCACACACCCAGCAGCGCCAGCAGCACGGGCATGTTCTTCTCGAACGGCGCGCTCTGGAAATGCTGGTCCATGGTGTAGGCACCGGAGAGCAGTTCCTTGAAGTTGGCGGTACCGATGGCCAGCGCAATGGGCAGGCCGATGGCGGACCACAGCGAATAGCGCCCACCGACCCAGTCCCACATCGGGAAGATGTTCTCTTCGCGGATGCCAAACGCCACGGCGGCGGCCTTGTTGCTGGAAACGGCGATGAAGTGGCGGTACAGCTCGGCTTCCGAGCCGCCCTGGGCCAGGTACCAGGTACGCGCGGCCATTGCGTTCTTCAGGGTCTCGAGGGTGTTGAACGACTTGGACGAGACGATGAACAGGGTGGTTTCGGCGCGCAGGCTGGCCGACAGTTCGTGGAACTCGCTACCGTCGATGTTCGCCAGGTAATGGCAGCGTACACCGCGCTGGGCGTAAGGCATCAATGCTTCGGATACCAGTTCCGGGCCTAGGAACGAGCCACCGATGCCAATGTTGACCACGTCGGTGATGGGCTTTTCGCTGTAGCCACGCCACAGGCCATCATGAATGCGGCCGACCAGCTCGGTGATCTGGTTGAGCACCTTGTGCACTTCGGGCATGACGTTCACGCCGTTGACGCTGAGCTTGTCACCCACCGGGCGGCGCAGGGCGGTGTGTAGCACCGGCCGGCCTTCGGAGGCGTTGATGATCTCGCCGTTGAACATCGAAGTGATGGCGTCCTTGAGGCCCACTTCGTCGGCCAGGTTCACCAGCAGGTCACGTGTCTGTTCGGTGATCAGGTTCTTGGAATAATCCAGGAACAGGCCACAGGAGCTCAGGGAGAATTGTTCGAAGCGCTGAGGATCGGCGGCGAAAGCTTCTCGCATGCTGAAGCCTTGCATGGCATCGCGGTGCTGCTTGAGCGCCTGCCAGGCGGGTAGAGCCGTGACATCGTGGGGGGTACGGTAATACGCCATTGCGCGGGGGTCCCTTGGTCCGTGGTGATGCGTTGGACACGGCAGTCATTGCCGGGTTCAGGCTGGCATCATTATAGGCAAAGGCCCGGCGCTGGGAATGGGGGGCGCAAAAGTAGATGGGGTGCCTAGGCACCCCAGGCCGTTCAGGCCGTCTTGTCCTGCACCTGCACGTACAGGTTGTCGATCAGGCGGGTATTGCCCAGGTAAGCCGCCGCGATGACCATCAGGTCTCGGTCATCGACCATGGCCGGGCGCAGGGTCAGGGCATGCCGTACTTCCAGGTAATCGGGGCGCAGACCGGCTGCGCTCAATTGGGCCTGGCCGTCGGCCACCAGCGCGGCGAAGTCCTTTTGGCCACGGGCGATGGCAGCTGCCATCGTCTGGAGCACGCGATACAGCACAGGCGCCGTTGCCCGCTGCTCGGCGGTGAGGTAGCCGTTGCGCGATGACAGTGCCAAGCCGTCTGCGGCGCGCACTGTAGGCAGCCCCATCACCTGGATGGGCATGTTCAGGTCGCGCACCATGGCGCGAATGACTGCCAGCTGCTGATAGTCCTTTTCGCCGAAGACCGCGAGATCAGGCTGCACCATGTTGAACAGCTTGCTGACCACGGTGGACACGCCTTCGAAGTGCCCTGGCCGACTGGCGCCGCACAACCCTTCTGACAGGTTGGGCACGCTGACCCGCGTCTGCACGCTCATCCCGTCCGGGTACATTTCGTCCACGGCAGGGGCAAACAGCAGGTTGCAGCCCGATTCGACCAGCAGTTGCTGGTCGGCTGCCAACGTGCGGGGGTATTTGTCCAGGTCTTCATTGGCCCCGAACTGCAGCGGGTTGACGAAGATGCTGGCAACCACGAAGTCGGCGCATTGCGCAGCCTTGACCACCAGGGCCGCATGGCCACTGTGCAGGTTGCCCATGGTGGGCACGAAGCCGATGCGCTTGCCTTCGCTGCGGGCGCGGGCTACGGCGGCGCGCAGCTCCCGCACGGTCTTGACTGTATTCATGCGCTGAACCCGTGTTCACTGGCGGGGAACGTGACTTGCTTGACGGCCTGGACATAAGCGGCGAGGGCGCTGGCGATGTCAGGCTGGCCGTCCATGAAGTTTTTCACGAACTTGGGTACCCGGCCGCTAAGGGACAGGCCGAGCATGTCATGCAGCACCAATACCTGGCCATCGGTGGCGCTGCCGGCACCGATGCCGATGACCGGGATGCGCACGGCCTGGGTGATCGCTGCGGCCAGCTCGCTGGGCACGCATTCGAGCAGCAGCATGGCAGCGCCTGCGGCTTCAAGCGCGATGGCATCGGCCTGCATCTGCCGGGCTTGTGCCTCCAGGCGACCTTGTACCTTATAGCCGCCGAGCACATTTACGGTCTGAGGCGTCAAGCCCAGGTGGGCGCAGACAGGCACGCCACGCTCGGCCAGCAGCCGGATGGTCTCGGCCAGCCAAGCTGCACCTTCGATCTTGACCATGTGGGCGCCTGCCTGCATCAGCGCCGCGCTGTTGGCGAAGGCTGATTCAGGCGTGGCGTGGGCCATGAACGGCAGGTCGGCGAGAATCATTGCGCCGTGATTGCCGCGCTTGACCGAGGCGGTATGGTAGGCCATGTCTGCCGTGGTGACCGGCAAGGTGCTGTCATGGCCTTGCAAGACCATGCCCAAGGAGTCGCCCACCAGCAGGACGTCGACGCCGGCCTGGCTGGCTGTCTTGGCGAACGTCGCGTCATAGCAGGTCAGCATGGCGATTTTTTCACCCTTGGCCTTCAGGCCATTGAGGGTGGAAAGGGTTACTTCAGGCATGTAGAGAGTTCCTCATTCTGGCGCCAGGGGAAACGACTGCATGCAACCTGAGTAGTCATCTTCCGCAGCGGCACATCATCGCGCGTGATGTTCTGGCACAGGTCCGTCCGGGCCTCGATAGGGGTGCGCAACACGGGGGTGCCACGCGGGTCGCCTATAGTCGTGAGCGAAATGAGGGAAGTCAATCACCCTGTTACCGCATTGTTACGATGAGGGTGTTACTGGCGTTACTGCCCTAACGAACGGCCGGTTACAGGCGTTCGAGGCCAATGTATGGGCAGGCGGCGAGCAGTTGGGACAATTGGCGGCCATCGGCAAGCCGGAAGTCTTCAGGTACCAGTTCGGCCAGCGGATAGAGCACGAAGGGCCTGGCATGCATGTGATAGTGCGGTACCTGCAGGCGCGGCAGGTCCAGCACCTGGTCGCCGTACAGCAGAATGTCCAGGTCGAGGGTACGCGGCCCCCAGCGTTCCTTGCGCACTCGGCCCTGGTCGTTTTCGATGGCCTGCAAGGCATCGAGCAGGTCAAGGGGCGCCAAGGCGCTGTCGAGCGCGGCGACGGCATTGGTGTAGCGGGGCTGGCCCGGCAGTAGCGAATCGCTGGTGTACAGCGCCGAAGCGGCCACCAGACGCGTCGCCTGGACCTGATCGAGTGCGTCCAGCGCGCTGCGCAACTGCTCGGCCGGGGCATCCAGATTGCTGCCCAGGCCGACGTACACGCGGATGCTCACTCGAAGGCCTCTTCACCACCGCGCTTGCGCTTGCTGTTGCTGCGCTTGCGCTTGCGGGACGCACCGCCTTCATCACGGCTGCCCAGGTCGCGGATCATGTCGCGGCGCTCGCTGTCATTGGCTTCCTGATACTCGGTCCACCACTGGCCAAGGTCATCGGTTTCTTCGCCAGCGCTTTCGCGCAGCAGCAGGAAATCGTAACCGGCACGGAAGCGTGGGTTGTCCAGCAGCATGTCGGCGCGTTTACCGCTGCGGCGCGGCAGGCGTTCCTGCATGTCCCAGATCTCGCGGATCGGCAGGGTGAAGCGCTTGGGAATGGCAATGCGTGCGCACTGCTCGGCGATCAGGTCATGGGCTGCACCATTCATGGCCGGAATCGGCGGCACCCCTTGGTTCTGCAGGTGCAGAACGCGCGCTGGCAGGGCAGGCCACAGCAGGGCTGCGAACATGAAGGCAGGCGTTACCGGCTTGCCTTGCTTGACGCGCAGGTCCGTATTGCTCAACGCCTGGCTGATCAGCGTGTAGGTATAGGTGGGGCGGTCCTCCAGCGCCTGGGCACTGGCGGGGAACAAGGGTTCGAACAGCTGCAGGTCGACCAGCATTTCGAACGCCATGGCGCCCTGGCCCGACAAGAACAGCTTCAGGCTCTCTTCGAACAGCCGCGCCGGCGGTATTTCACGCAGCAGCGGTGCCAGTTCGCGAATCGGCTGGACGGTGTGCTTTTCGATACCGAAGTCGAGCTTGGCTGCGAAACGAACCGCACGCAGCATGCGCACTGGGTCTTCCTGATAGCGATGGGTAGGATCGCCGATCAGGCGCAACAGGCGATTGCGCACATCGTGCACGCCGTTGGCGTAATCGAGAATGCGCTCGCTCACCGGATCGTAGTACAGCGCGTTGATGGTGAAGTCGCGGCGCTGCGCGTCTTCTTCCAAGGTGCCATACACGTTGTCGCGCAGGATTCGCCCGCTGGCATTGTGGGACGAGCGGTGGCTGTCGCCCTGATCGTCCTCGGAGTGAGGGGCACGGAAGGTGGCGACTTCAATGATCTCACGGCCAAAATGCACGTGAACCAGCTTGAAGCGGCGGCCGATAATACGCGCGTTACGGAACTCGGCACGCACCTGTTCGGGGGTGGCGCTGGTGGCCACGTCGAAATCTTTCGGCGTGATGCCCAGCATCAGGTCGCGGACACAGCCACCGACCAGATAAGCCTGGTAACCGGCGCTCTGCAGGCGCTCGACGATGTTCACCGCATGGCGGCTAAACTGGTGGCGCTGCAGCGAATGCTGGCTTTTGTTGATCACCTCGGGCGTGGTGCGCCGGTGGTGCTGGCCCGGTACGGGCGGGCGGAACGACTGGAACAGCTTCTTCAGCATGGGATGCACTGTTTGAAGGAATGTTCGGCCAAGAATATGAGAATGGCCGCATGATGGGCGGGGATTCTAGCATTTACTCGCGGGATGGTGTAGGCGGTCGCAGAATGCCTGCCCAAAGGCAGAAACGACAAGGGGAGCCTAAGCTCCCCAAGAAGTCGTTGCGTGTGCTCTTATTGTTTTTTTTTGCGGGCTTCTTGTTTTTGTTGAGTGCCCTGCCACTAAGCGTGAAGCTTGTGGACGACCCCCAAGCCAGGGGTAAAGAGCAAACGGATTGCTTTGGCCGCTGATGTCACGTTGATCGTAGATCCATCCAGTTCAGGTGCTGCTTTATAGTGCAGTTTTTGTTGTTCTCTGCCTGGGTGTGGGGCAAGCCCCAAACATGCATCCTCTCCAAAAGAATCAGTTAGCTGCGCCTCCGCCGTCTTGTTCTTATTGTGCGTGAGTCGTTTCGTCTTGTTCTTATTGTGGGTTGCAGTGCTTGTTATTGTTTTTGTACTAAGCATATAGCAGAAGGCGTGCCAACTTTGGCTGGCCCAGCAAATCCGGGGGTTTGGCTATTTTTGCAGGTGAGCATGCCAAGTGCGCGGCGTGCTTTTCGTTACCGTTTACCTCGGCAACTGTTACGCACCTGCAGGCAGGTAACAGATTTTTGCGGCGGGGGGATGCGGGGGAATCAGTCTGAGGCCCCGTTACGGGTAAGAACCCTGCAGGGTGACCGAAGACGGGCAGGAGACGCCTCCTGCCCGGTCGAATCAGTTCTCGCTGGTGGCGTTGCTTTTGCGGCGTGGAATGCCCAGGCGCTGCCTGCGCTCCCAAAGGCACTTGCGACTGACGCCCAGCTTGCGTGCCAGCTCGGTCTCGGTCATGTGGTCCTGGTGCTCGAGCACGAAATGCTGGAAGTAGTCCTCCAGCGACAAATCTTCGGTCGGCTCATGACTGGCCGTGGCGGCACTGGCGACGGTCAGCTCACTGTCGAGCAGCTCGTCCTCGTCCAGATCGCTGAGCTCGATGTCGATGCCCAACAGCTCCGCCGAAATTTCCGGGCTTTCACTCAGGATGACTGCGCGTTCCACGGCATTTTCCAGTTCTCGCACGTTGCCGGGCCAGCTGTAATGACGAATGGCCTGCTCTGCCTCGGGTGAGAAGTGCAGGTCGTCACGCCCGATCCGCGCGCACTGGCGGGCCAGGAAGGCACTGGCAATTTCGTTCACATCGCTGCCGCGCTCGCGCAGGGCAGGTAGCTTCAGCGCGATCACATGCAAGCGGTAGTACAAGTCTTCACGGAACTGACCGGCCTTGGCCAGGTTTTTCAGGTCCCGGTGAGTGGCCGCGATCAGGCGCACGTCGACCTTTTGCGACTGCACCGAACCCACCCGCCGAATCTCGCCTTCCTGAAGCACGCGCAACAGGCGCGCCTGGGCTTCGAGCGGGAGTTCGCCGATCTCGTCGAGGAACAGAGTGCCGCCGTCAGCGGCCTCCACCAGCCCAGCCCGACCTGCGCTGGCTCCGGTAAAGGCGCCCTTTTCATGACCGAACAGCTCGGACTCGATGAGCGTCTCGGGAATCGCTGCGCAGTTGACCGAGATCATCGGTGCCTTGGCCCGTCGCGACAGGTTGTGCAGCGCACGGGCGACCAGTTCCTTGCCGGTACCTGACTCACCCTGGATCAGCACATTGGAGTCGGTAGGGGCGACCTTGCGGATCTTGCTGAACATGTCCTGCATGGGGGCGCAGGAACCGATGATGCCGATATCCCCATTGGTCGCCGGTGCGTTGCCTTTGTCCGCCGGGGCAGCCTTGGCGGAGGCCAGGCGTGGCTCAGGGGCTGCAGGTGGCGCGCTTGGCCGATCACGCAGGATGCGCGCAACGGCCTGGAGCATTTCATCATGATCGAACGGTTTGGCGATGTAGTCGACCGCACCCATTTTCATCGAGTCCACGGCCGAGCGCAGGCTTGCGTAGCTGGTCATGATCAGCACCGGCCTACCCTCGCCGAGCTTGATCAGCTCGGTACCGGGGGCACCGGGCAGGCGCAGGTCGCTGACGATCAGGTCGAAGGTCGCAATGCTGAAGCGTTCCTGTGCTTCCTGCACCGAGCCGGCTTCGCTGACCTGGTACTGGTTCCGTTCGAGCAGGCGTCGCAGGGCCGAGCGGATGATGGTTTCGTCTTCGACGATCAGAATATGCGGCATTGATTCAATTCTCTCGACGGTCTCGATTTTCAGGGGACGTCGCTACGACATGCCGGGGCAGGGTCACGCGGATCCGGGTGCCACGTTGCCGTTCGATATCGGCCGGGCTGTCGATGGTGATTTGTCCATAATGCTCCTCCACGATGGAATAGACCAGCGCAAGGCCCAGCCCGGTTCCCTCGCCAGGGTCCTTGGTGGTGAAGAAGGGTTCGAACAGGCGATCCATGATGTTCTTCGGAATGCCGCTGCCCTCGTCCTCCACGATCAGGTCGACCGTGTGCTCGCAGCCCACGGTGCGCACGCGAATCGCGCTGCCGGGTGGAGACGCGTCCCGCGCGTTGGACAGCAGATTGATCAGCACCTGGGCCAGGCGTTGCGGGTCACCCTCTGCCCAGTGGTCGGGGTCGCACAGGTTGAAGAACTGCACGTCGAAGTTGCGCCGATTCAAGGCCAGCAGGCCAATGGCATCCTGGGCCACTTCTGCCAGGCACACGGGCTCTTCGCTGTTCTGATGGCTGCCGCCTGCGTGGGCGAAGCTCATCAGCGATTGCACGATGCGCGACACCCGCTTGGTCTGTTCGAGGATCTGGCTGGACAGCTCGATGATTTCTCCATCGCCTTCGCGCTCCTCGCGCAGGTTCTGCGCAAGGCAGGCGATGCCGGTGATCGGGTTGCCGATCTCGTGGGCCACACCCGCCGCCAGGCGGCCGATGCTCGCCAGGCGTTCAGAGTGCACCAGCTTCTCTTCAAGGGCCTGGGTTTCGGTCAGGTCTTCCACCAGCAGCACCAGGCCACTGTTGCCTGGGGCCAGCGGTTCGTCGATGGCGGCCTTGTGCAGGTTCAGCCAGCGCGGCTGGCCGTCCAGGGCCAGGCGCTGTTTGTGCAAGTGTTCATCCGGCACATTGATGAAGCCTTGCAGCAGGCCACGCCAGGGTTCGGCAATGGTGATCAGGCGCGAACCGACCACGTGCTTGGCAGCAATGCCGGTCAGCTCTTCCATGGCCTTGTTCCACATGAGGATTTCCTGGTCCTTGGCCAGGGAGCATACCCCCATCGGCAGCTCCTGAAGCGTCTGGCGGTGATAGCGGCGCAACGCGTCGAGTTCGGCAGCCAGGCCGGTCAGGCGCGAGTGGTAGTCCTCCAGCCGGCTTTCGATGAAGTGGATGTCTTCAGTCACATAGTTTTCATTGCCCGACTTGTAGGGCAGGAAGGTCTCCACCATGTCCTGGGCCACGCTTGGGCCCATCAGGCCGGAAAGGTTGGCCTCGATGCGGTCGCGCAGCCGACGCAGGGCGTAGGGGCGCCGCTCGTCGAAGGGCAGGTACAGATCGCGCAGGGCTTGCTCCACTTCCTTCTGCGCGGCCTTGGCGCCCAGTGGCTTGGCCAGTTGGGTGGCGAACTCCTGCGGCGAGGCCGCATGCAGTTCGCGGCGCTGGGGGCGGCGGACGTTGTCGACGGCGCAGGCTTCGGCGGCGGCCACCTCTTCGTTGCTGGCATTGGTGAACAGCGAGATCAAGGTGAACAGCAGCACGTTGGCGGCCAGCGATGCAATGGCTGCCATGTGCCAACTGGTGTCGTCCAGCACGTAGATCATGTCCAGCAAGGGGATGTAGAAACCCTGCAGGTTACCCAGAAGTGGCAGCAGCATGGTGCCCATCCACACCAGGGTGCCCGCCACCAGGCCGGCAATGAACCCCCGCCGATTCGCCGTGGGCCAGTACAGCACTGACAGGACCCCCGGCAGGAACTGCAAGGTGGCCACGAACGCGACGATGCCCAGGTTGGCCAGGCTCTGGTGGTTGCTCTGGGTGAGGTAGAACATGAAACCGGCGGTGATAATGGCCACGATCAAGGCCCGGCGCGTCCACTTCAGCCAGCGGTAGATGTTGCCCTCGGCAGGCGGCTGGTACAGGGGCAGGACCAGGTGGTTGAGCGCCATGCCCGAGAGGGCGAGGGTGGTCACGATGATCAGCCCGCTGGCTGCCGAAAGCCCCCCGACATAGGCCAGCAGGGCCAAGGCCTGGTTGTTGGCCGCGATGCCCAGCCCCAGGGTGAAGTATTCCGGGTTGGTACTGGCGCCCAGGCGCAAGCCGGCCCATAGCACCAGGGGCACGGCCAGGCTCATCAGCAGCAGAAACAGCGGCAGCCCCCAGCTGGCGCTGACCAGCGAACGCGGGTTGAGGTTTTCGGTGAATGCCATGTGGTACATGTGCGGCATGACGATCGCAGAGGCGAAGAACACCAGCAGCAAGGTGCGCCACGGGCCCTCCTGCAAAGGCGTGTGCAGGGCTGCCAGCGCCGTCTGGTTCTGCAGCAGCCAGACCTCCAGGCCATGGGGCCCGCCGAAAACGCCATACAGCGCATAAAGGCCGATGCCACCCAGGGAGATGAGCTTGATCACCGACTCGAAGGCGATGGCGAAGACCAGCCCCTCGTGCTTCTCACGGGTGGCGATGTGCCTTGAGCCGAAGAAGATGGTGAACAGGATGATAAGGGCACAGAAAGCGAACGCTACCCGGGCCTTGACCGGCTCCCCGGTGAGGATGCTGATGGAATCGGCCACGGCCTGGATCTGCAGAGCAAGCAGCGGCAATACCCCGATCAGCATGATCACCGTGGTCAGCGCCCCGGCCCAGGTGCTGCGAAAGCGGAAGGCCAGCAGGTCGGCCAGGGACGATAACTGGTAGGTACGGGTGATTTTAAGGATCGGATACAGCAACACCGGCGCCAACAGGAATGCCCCTGAAACCCCCAGGTAACAGGCCAGGAAGCCATAGCCGTACTGGTAGGCCAGCCCCACCGATCCGTAGAACGCCCAGGCGCTGGCATACACCCCCAGCGACAAGGTGTAGGTCAGGGGGTGGCGGATGATCGAGCGCGGTATCAAGCCGCGTTCGCTGACCCAGGCCACGCCGAACAGCACCAGCAGGTAGCCGGCACTGATCAGGATCATCTGGGTCAGGCTAAAGCTCATCGGCATCTCGTTGGCTCTGCAGGATGAAAGTGACGACGATCAGGATGAGCCAGAGCAGGTACGGGCGGTACCAGGCTCCGGTGGGCTCGATCCACCAGTCCATGATGGCCGGGGAGAACAGGTAGATCCCCACGACCAGAAGCAGGACCAAACGATAGATGTACATGCGGGCCTCGACGGTTGGGCGCTGCGGGTGTGGATCTATTATTGGCGCATATGGCGTGGCGGATGCTAGCGGGAATCGGCAGCGTTGGCCAAGGGTTTGAATTTCATGGCCTTTTGATTCAGGCGGGCGGGTTATCGAAACCCGGCCTAGCGCAAGTCGGCCTCAGGGACCGTGGTGCGCTGGGCAATGCGTTCGGGCCGCCACTGGGCACGTGCCACGGCCAGCACTTGGGCTGGGGTGGCGCTTGCGAGCTGCGCGGGCGTGTCCTGGCCCAGTGCCCTGAGCGCCCGCAGCAGCAGCGGGGTAGCCTGGTCGGCCTGCAGGGGCGGCGAGCGGTAGGACTTGCCCAGCTTGTGGCCATCAGGCTGGACGATCAGCGGCACATGCAGATAGCGCGGCTGAGTAAAACCCAGCAGCTCCTGCAGGTACAACTGACGGGGGGTGTTGTCGAGCAGGTCGGCACCGCGCACGATGTCGGTGATGCCTTGCCAGGCGTCATCGAGCACCACTGCCAACTGATAGGCATAGAGCCCGTCACGGCGCTGGATGACGAAGTCGCCCACTTCCCGGCCCAGGTGCTGCTGGTACTCACCTTGCACCCGGTCGGTGAAACGGTAGGTCAGCTCCGGCACCCGGATACGAATGGCCGCACCTTCGCGGGCGTGCCCGGCATTGCGACAAAAACCGGGGTAGATACCGCCGTACCCTTCCAGCTGCTTGCGCGAACAGGTGCAGGCGTAGGCCAGGCCCATGTTGAACAGGTGGTCGACCACGCTGGCATAGGCGTCAGAGCGCTGGCTCTGAAAGGCCACTTCGCCATCCCATTCCAGGCCGTAGCGTTCCAGGGTTTGCAAGATGGCATCGCGCGCGCCGGGCATTTCCCGTGGCGGGTCGGTGTCCTCCATGCGCAGCAGCCAACGCCCGTCCACGGCTCGGGCGTCCAGCCAGGAAGCCAGGGCGGCTACCAGGGAGCCGAAGTGCAGGAAACCGCTGGGGGTGGGGGCAAAGCGGCCGGTGTAACGGGACTGGGTCATGGTCGGGCAGGGCATATAAATGAAGCGGGGCGCATGATGCGCCCCGGCTGGAGAAGAAGACGATCAGCCTTTGCCGACGGTCTTTTCTTTCTTCTCGGCAATTTCCTTGCAGTCGAAGCACAGGTCGGCGGTAGGACGGGCTTCCAGACGGCGCAGGCCGATCTCGATGCCGCAGGAATCGCACCAGCCGTATTCTTCGTCCTGAATCTTCTGCAGGGTCTTGTCGATTTTCTTGATCAGCTTGCGCTCGCGGTCGCGGTTACGCAGCTCGAGGGCGAATTCTTCTTCCTGACTGGCACGGTCGGCCGGGTCGGGGAAGTTCGCCGCTTCGTCTTTCATGTGGTCCACGGTGCGGTCCACGCTCTGCATGAGCTCGCCTTTCCAGGCATTGAGAAGCTTGGTGAAGTGCTTCTTCATGGGCTCACCCATGTATTCTTCGCCCTTGGTCTCTTGATAGGGCTCGACACCGTACATGGTTTGACCGGTTTTTTGCTTTTCTACGGTGGACATGAATAGACCGCCTCTCACTCATCTGATCCTATGCGCAGGATGCTCCATCTCCGGCGACCGCCGGCCCTGCGACTGCGAGCCGCCGAACTTACCAGATAGATCGGGGGTGCGCTAGCCCGCCCGATCCTGCTTACTGACACCGGCGCAAACCGTACGTTCGATTGCATGCAAGGGTAGAATCCAAAGTTTAGACCCGATTGAGAGAAGGACATGGCCCAACCCTACAGTGCGCGCAGCCGCGCCATCGAACCCTTCCATGTCATGGCGCTGCTGGCGCGTGCCAATGAGCTGCAGGCAGCCGGGCATGACGTGATCCACCTCGAGATCGGCGAGCCGGACTTCACCACGGCAGCGCCCATCGTCGCCGCAGGGCAGGCCGCCCTTGCCGAAGGCCACACCCGGTACACAGCTGCCCGCGGGCTGCCTGCACTGCGCCAGGCAATCGCCGGTTTCTATGGCCAGCGCTATGGTCTTGACGTCGACCCGGAGCGCATCCTGATTACGCCAGGTGGCTCCGGTGCGCTGCTGCTGGCCAGCAGCCTGCTGGTCGATCCCGGCAAACATTGGCTGCTGGCCGACCCGGGCTACCCGTGCAATCGCCACTTTCTGCGCCTGGTCGAGGGTGGGGCGCAGTTGGTGCCGGTAGGGCCTGAGGTGAACTATCAGCTCGATGCAGGGCTGGTGCACACACACTGGAACGCCGATACGGTCGGCGCTCTGGTGGCTTCACCTGCCAACCCGACGGGGACTGTACTGGGGCGTGATGAGCTGGCCAGCCTTGCCCAGGCCACGCGCGCCCGCGCCGGTCATCTGGTTGTGGACGAGATCTACCACGGCCTGACCTATGGCATGGACGCGCCCAGCGTGCTCGAAGTCGACGATTCGGCCTTTGTGCTAAATAGCTTTTCCAAATATTTCGGCATGACCGGCTGGCGCCTGGGTTGGCTGGTGGCACCCGAAGATGCCGTGGCTGACCTTGAGAAACTGGCGCAAAACCTCTACATCAGCGCACCCAGCATGGCCCAGCACGCAGCGCTGGCCTGCTTCCAGCCAGAGGCGCTCGCTATCTTCGAGGCGCGTCGTGCGGAATTTGCCAAACGCCGTGACTACCTGCTGCCAGCCCTGCGCAGTCTGGGCTTCAAAATCGCCGTGGAGCCCCAGGGCGCGTTTTACCTGTATGCCGATATCAGCGCCTTCGGGGGGGATGCCTTCGCGTTCTGTCGACATTTCCTGGAAACCGAACACGTGGCGTTTACCCCGGGGCTGGACTTCGGTCGCCACCTGGCCGGCCATCATGTACGTTTCGCCTACACCCAGAGCCTGCCGCGCCTGGAGCAAGCGGTCCAGCGTATCGCCCGTGGCCTGCAGAGCTGGCAGGGCTGATGCGTTTTTCTCCTGCCCTCGAACAAGGCCGGCTGCTGCGCCGGTACAAGCGCTTTCTGGCCGACATCGAACTGCCCACTGGCGAGCAACTGACGATTCATTGCCCCAACACCGGCTCCATGCTCAATTGCATGCACGAGGGTGGCTTGGTGTGGTTCAGTCGCTCCAGCGACCCGAAACGCAAACTGCCAGGCACCTGGGAAATCAGCGAAACCCCGCAAGGTAGGCTGGCCTGCGTCAACACCGGCCGCGCCAACGCGTTGGTGGAGGAGGCGTTGCGTGCAGGGATCATCACCGAATTGGCAGGCTTCACCGCACTCAAGCGAGAAGTGGCCTACGGTGAAGAAGGCAGTCGGATCGATTTTCGTCTGGAATTCGACGGTGCACCGGCTTATGTGGAAGTCAAAAGCGTGACCCTGGGTTACGCCGACAGCACCACGGCAGCGTTTCCGGACGCCGTCACCCAGCGCGGTGCCAAGCACCTGCGCGAGCTGGCCAAGCTGGCGCGCCAGGGCATACGGGCGGTTCAGCTGTATTGCGTGAACCTGACGGGTATCGAGGCCGTGCGACCGGCCGACGACATCGATATGACCTATGCCCAGGCCCTGAAGGCTGCGGCGGCCGAGGGGGTCGAAGTGCTGGCCTATGGGACCCGGCTGGATGCCGAGGGCATCGTCATCGATCGACGGCTGCCGGTGATCCTTACGCCTTGAGCCAGATGCCCTGGCTGTCTTCGAGGCAGTCCAGGGCCTGCAACGCTTCGCCTTCGCACGGTCCGGACACGCATTCGCCCGTTTCGATCAGAAACAGGGCGCCGTGGTGGCTACAGTGAATAAGGCTGTTGCTGTCGTCCAGAAAACGTTCCTGCGGCCCGTTCAATGCAATGCCACGGTGCGGGCAGCGGTTGCGGTAGAGATAAACGCTACCTTGGCGGCGAACGCCCAGCAGCAGAACGCCGTCTACCTCGAACGGGCGGCTCTGGCCTTCGGGCAAGCCGTGGGAGGGGCAAAGAAAGTGCATGGCAGGCCTGACTCTGGTTGCGGTGATCGACTTGACGCGTCAATGCGAACAATTATCAAATGGCTGTCATTCGCTGCGCCTGGCTTTGCATGGTGCGCAGTTCTGCCGCCCGCTACAAGGTGTGGGGGCCAAACCGATGAAGGAAATCCAATGATGCGTCGCCTTGCCGCCGTGCTTGTTCTCGCCGCCAGCCCACTGCTCTGCGCCAAGGCCCTGGCAGCCGAACAGCCAAGCCGTTGGGTCAGTGCGGGCGGCGCCTTGAGCGAGTGGGTGGTGGCGTTGGGCGCTGAGCCGCGGCTGGTCGGCGTCGATACCACCAGCCAACATCCATCCTCCTTGAAGGCACTGCCGAGCATTGGTTATCAGCGTCAGTTGTCCGCAGAGGGCATTCTGAGCCTGCGCCCGGATAGGTTGATAGGTACGGATGAAATGGGCCCAGCGCCGGTGCTGGCGCAGATCACCAGGGCCGGCGTGCCCGTCGAGGTGTTCTCCAGCCAGCCCGATATCGATGCCGTCGGACAGAACCTCAAGCGCCTGGGCGAGCTGCTGGGGGCCCAGGCACAGGCTGCACGTGCGACCGCAGACTTTCGCCATCAGCTCGACCAGCTGCACGACAAAGTACGCCAGGCACAAGCCGGGCAGCCCGCGCCCGGGGTGGTATTGCTGGTGGGTCATGCAGGTGCCAGGCCGCTGCTGGCAGGCGCCGGCACGGCAGGGGACTGGGTCTTGAAGCAGGCCGGGGGACGTAACCTTGCAACCCATCAGGGCTACAAGGACTTTTCCAGCGAGGCGCTCGCGGCGTTGGACCCGGATGTCATCGTGTTCTCGGACCGCGTGCTCGCCGATCAAGCCGCCTTGCAGGCGCTGTTGAAAGAAAACCCATCCCTGGCCGCCTCGCGTGCAGTGCGCGATCAGCGCCTGGTTCAGCTCGACCCGACTCTGCTGGTCGGAGGGCTGGGGCCGCGCTTGCCCGCCAGCCTTCAGGTGCTGGCGGCAGCGTTCTATCCTTCGGCCAACATCCGCTTCGCGCCATGAGGCCACGGGTTCGACCGCGCACGTTGTTCATCTGGCTGGGCTTGGCATGCATGCTCGCCATCCTGCTTTCGTTGTCGTTGGGGCCCGTAAGCCTGCCGTTGACCGATACGCTGCAGGCCAGCTTGCGGCTTGTGGGTGTGCCGCTTTCAGCGGAGGGTTTGCAGCAGGCGCAGATGATCATTGGCCAGATCCGCCTACCGCGCACGCTGCTGGGGCTGGCTGTAGGCGCAGTGCTGGCCTTGTCCGGGGTGGCCATGCAGGGGTTGTTTCGCAACCCACTGGCAGACCCTGGGCTGGTGGGCGTGGCGGCCGGAGCGGCGGTTGGGGCGGCAGTCGCGATCGTTGGGGCTCGGTGGCTGGGTAACGTCCCCGAGGGTTTGTCACCGTATTTGTTGTCCCTGTGTGCGTTTCTCGGCGGACTGGGGGTGACCGCGCTGGTCTACCGGCTGGGCAGGCGCGACGGGCAGACCAATGTGGCTACCATGCTGCTGGCCGGGGTCGCCATGACCGCACTGGGCGGCGCGACCGTGGGGCTTTTCAGCTACCTGGCCGATGACGCCACCCTGCGCACCCTGACGTTCTGGAACCTGGGCAGCCTCAATGGCGCCAGTTACGCGCGGATCTGGCCTCTGCTGCTGGTCGCGACGGGCATCTCGCTCTGGCTGCCTCGCCGGGCGAGGGCGCTCAATGTGTTGATGCTGGGGGAGTCCGAAGCCCGGCATCTGGGTATCGACGTCGAGCGCTTGAAGCGGGAGTTGGTGTTCTGCACGGCATTGGGTGTCGGGGCGGCAGTGGCTGCAGCCGGCTTGATCGGTTTCATTGGCCTGGTGGTCCCGCACCTGGTGCGACTGCTGGCCGGCCCTGACCATCGGGTGGTATTGCCTGCCTCGTTGTTGGCAGGGGGGGCTTTGATGCTGATGGCCGATCTGGTTGCGCGGCTGCTGTTGGCGCCTGCCGAGCTTCCCATCGGTATCGTCACTGCCTTCATTGGCGCACCGTTTTTCCTGTACCTGCTGATCCGAGGACGCGCGTGATGCTGCAAGCCGAAGGCCTCTACCTGCGCCGTGGTAAACAGGACGTTCTGCGGGGTATCGATCTGCAGCTGACGCCTGGGCAGATCGTCGGTGTATTGGGCCCTAACGGTGCGGGCAAGAGCAGCCTGCTGGGGGCGCTCAGTGGCGAACTCGTGCCTGCGCAGGGGCGGGTGACGCTGCAAGGGCGAGCGCTGTCGGACTGGGCCGGCCCCGAGCGCGCGCAACGGTTGGCAGTGTTGCCGCAGGTGGCCAGCCTAGGCTTTGCCTTCCAGGTGCAGGACGTCGTGGGCATGGGGCGCATGCCACACGCCACCGGCCGCCAGCGTGACGCGCAGATTGTGGAGGCGGCCTTGCAGGCGGCAGACGCAACCCACCTCGCGCAGCGCAGTTATTTGGCGTTGTCGGGTGGCGAGCGCCAGCGGGTGCACCTGGCACGGGTGATGGCGCAGTTGTGGCCGGGGGAAGAGGGCGTGACGTTGTTGCTCGACGAGCCGACCTCCATGCTCGACCCGCTGCACCAACACACGACCCTGGAGGCGGTGCGTCATTTCGCGGACCGTGGCGCTGGCGTTTTGCTCATTCTGCATGACCTTAATCTTGCAGCACGGTACTGCGACCGGATCCTGTTACTGGAACAGGGACGCAGTTACGCCCTGGACAGCCCTGCCAGTGTGCTCACCCCAAAGGCGCTGAAGGCCGTCTTCGGAATCGACGTCATCGTGCAGGCGCATCCTGAGCGGGGGCATCCATTGGTCATCGCCCGCTGAAATAGCAGCAGGGTGTGTTCTTGAAGTCGATCGGACATTCGACCTGAACAGCCAGGCAAAAAAAGACCCGGCAAATTGCCGGGTCAATAACCGTGATTAGCCTGATGAGGAGATAATCTGAGAGTCCGAACCAAGGGCTCTGAGGTTATCCAACCAGTCTCGCGACCAGTTGTGATAATCATAACGATTCTCATTCGTGGGTCAATAGCTTATTGCACTTTATTTTTCGCCTCGCGCTGAGTCGCGGATTCCAACTGTTCGAGCAGTGCCGCCTTGCGCGCATGCGGCAGTGCTCTCCAGTTCACATCCAGCAGGGCGCCCTCGATGGCGAACAGCAGGACATTGGTAGCGCGAAAGCCGCGAGCCTTCACCGCCAGGTAGGCCTGGACTGCGCCAAGCCGCCGCAAATCCGACGAGCTTTGCACCCCGGCAGCCTTCAGCCACTGGACTGAAGTCTTGCCAAGGTTTTTCAGGCAGTAAAGATCCTCGCTCATCACGCCTCCTTGCGATGGTTGAGGAAAGAGCGGATGCCGCTAGAGGAAGTGTAGCGGGGCAGGACACGTGCGCGGCCTTTTAACAAGGCCGCATGTCGAAGGCGCGTTGCTTGAAATGGCGTCTTGCCGTGTCAGGCATCAGAGCCCGGGCAAGCGCTGACGGATTTGCTCGATGACATGGTCCATGCTGCTGCTCGCCTGGGTGTCTACCGGCGTGCTCAACGCGACTTCCTCGGCAGCCAACGGCTCACGGCTTGCCTGCTGGGCCTGGACGACTTCCAGGGTGGCGTCCGACGGGTCCTGGCTTTGCGTCTGGCGTTGCTGCAACCAGCTGCTGATCACGGCATCCGGGGCATGGCAATCGAGGATCAGGAACGGTACGCCAGTCTGGCTCGCGACGTCGGCGGCAGCCTGGCGCTGTGCATGCTTGAGGTAGGTGGCGTCGAGCACCACCGGCAAGCCTGCCCGCAGCACGGTAGCCGCAATCTGATGAAGGCGCTGGTAAGTGGCTGCACTGGCCTCTTGGTCGTAGATACCTGCGCTCAACTGGCCTGTCGCATCTTGCGCCTGCTCGCCGAACAGACGTTTGCGTTCCACGTCCGAACGCACGCGCACGGCGCCTAGCGCTTCGACCAGGCGCATGGCTACGTGGCTTTTGCCGACAGCCGAAACCCCATGGGTAATGGCCAGCAGGCGTGAAGGGATGGCGCTGTAGCTTTCTGCGAGATTGGCGTAGTTGCGGTAGGTGCGCAGGGTCGTGGCCTTCTGTACGCCATCGGCGTCGGCAGGCATGCTGAACAGCGCGACCTTGGCCCGTACCAGTGCGCGGTAGGCCTTGTAGAAGTTGAGCAATTCCAGCCCTTCATAGTCCCCGGTCAGTTCCAGGTACTGGCTGATGAAACGCCGGGCCAGGCACTTGAGCCCACGGTCCTCCAGGTCCATGGCCAGGAAGGCGGTGTCGGCATAGACGTCGGTCAGGCGGAAGGGCTCATTGAACTCGATGCAATCGAAGATCACCACCTGGCCATCAATCAGCGTGGCATTGCCCAGGTGAATGTCACCATGGCATTCGCGAATGAAACCTTCGGCCTTGCGGCGTTCGAGCAGCCCATGCAAACGGTCGAAACTGCTGCGCGCCCAGGCTTGCAGGGCGTCGAGCTGTTGCAGGTCGGCCTTGTCGCTCAGAAACGGACGGATCTGTTCGAAGTTCTGTTCCACCGGTGCCATCACGCTTTCGGGCGTACCCAGCGGGTGCTCCACGGGCACGCGAGGCGCCTGCAGGTGGAATTCGGCGATCTGGCGGGCCATCTGGTCGACGTGGGCAGCGGTCAGCTCACCGTTGGCCTGGAGCGTGGAGAGCATCTGTCCCTGTGGGAACTGGCGCATTTTCAAGGCGAATTCGATTGCCTGGCCCTCTCCACCGATCTGCGGGGCGTCGGCGCTGCCGGTGATCGGCAGCACCTCCAGGTACAGACCGTCGGTCAGGCGCTGATTCAGGCGCAGCTCTTCGTTGCAGAAGTGCTGGCGCTGATCCAGGTGGGTGAAGTCGAGGAAGCCGAAGTTCATCGGCTTCTTGATCTTGTAGGCATACTCACCCGTGAGCAATACCCAGGAGATATGCGTCTCGATGAGGTGGAACCCATCCACGGGGTGGGGGTACAGGGCAGGGTTCTGCAACGCAGTGATGAGGGCTTGGCTCACGGGAAATCCTTCCGGGGGCAGGGAATTCGAATCGGCCATTATGGTCAATGGTGCCGTCCCTGCCTACCGCCGGGCCGCCTGCCCAGCCTCAGTAAAGTGCGTATAATCCGCCGCCATGACTCGATCTCGAAATTCCCGTACCCCTAAAAAACGCCCGACCGGCCGCTCCCGTGCCTGGCTGGGCTGGGCTTTGAAGCTCAGCCTGGTCGGCTTGGTGATCATCGCCGGCTTCGCGGTCTACCTCGATGCCGTCGTGCAGGAAAAGTTTTCCGGCAAGCGCTGGACCATCCCTGCCAAGGTGTATGCCAGGCCGCTGGAGCTGTTCACCGGCCAGAAACTGAGCAAGGACGATTTCCTCACCGAACTCGACGCGCTGGGTTATCGCCGTGAAAGTGCCGCCAACGGGCCAGGCGCGGCAGCGGTGAACGGCAACACGGTGGACCTCAATACCCGTGGCTTCCAGTTCTATGAGGGCATGGAACCTGCCCAGTTCGTGCGTGTACGGTTTTCCGGTGATTACGTGGCAGGGCTTGCGGGCGCCAATGGCAAGGCCTTGGATGTGGTCCGGCTGGAGCCGCTGATGATTGGCGGCATCTACCCCAAGAACCTCGAGGATCGCATCCTGATCAAGATCGACCAGGTGCCCAAGTACCTGCTCGAAACCCTTGTGGCCACCGAAGACCGTGATTTCTACAGTCACATGGGCGTGTCCCCCAAATCCATCGCTCGGGCCATGTGGGTCAATACCTCGTCCGGATCGATGCGCCAGGGCGGCAGTACCCTGACCCAGCAGCTGGTCAAGAACTTCTACCTCACCAGTGAGCGCAGCCTGAGCCGCAAGCTGACCGAGGCGATGATGGCGGTCTTGCTGGAACTGCATTACGACAAGCGCGAGATTCTGGAGGCCTACCTCAACGAGGTGTTCGTCGGCCAGGACGGCCAGCGTGCCGTGCATGGTTTCGGCCTGGCCAGCCAGTTCTTCTTCAGCCAGCCGTTATCCGAGCTCAAGCTGCACCAGATCGCATTGTTGGTCGGCATGGTCAAGGGCCCGTCCTACTACAACCCGCGCCGTTACCCGGAACGTGCGTTGGCCAGGCGTAACCTGGTACTGGACCTGGTCGCCGAGCAGGGCGTGGCCAGCCAGGCCGAAGTGGATGCGGCGAAGAAGATGCCCCTGGGCGTCACCAAGCGCGGCAGCTTGGCCGACAGCTCGTTCCCGGCCTTCCTGGACCTGGTCAAGCGCCAGCTGCGCCAGGACTACCGCGACGAAGACTTGACCGAAGAGGGGCTGCGAATTTTCACCAGCTTCGACCCGATCCTGCAGATGAAAGCCGAAACCTCGATGAACGAGACGTTCAAGCGCCTGGCCGGGCGCAAGGGCGCCGACGAGGTGGAATCGGCGATGGTCGTGACCAACCCTGAAACCGGCGAGGTGCAGGCCCTGATCGGCAGCCGCCAGTCGGGCTTTGCCGGCTTCAACCGCGCCATCGATGCCGTGCGCCCGATTGGTTCGCTGGTCAAGCCGGCGGTGTACCTCACGGCCCTCGAGCAGCCGAGCAAGTACACCCTGACCAGCTGGGTGCAGGACGAACCGTTCTCGGTCAAGGCTGCCAACGGACAGGTGTGGCGCCCGCAGAACTACGACAGGCGTTCGCACGGCACCATCTACCTGTACCAGGGGCTGGCGCATTCGTACAACCTCTCCACCGCCAAGCTTGGCCTGGAAGTGGGTGTGCCGAACGTGATCAAGACCATTGGACGACTGGGTGTGGACGTGGACTGGCCGGCGTTCCCATCGATGTTGCTGGGTGCAGGCGGGATGTCGCCGATGCAGGTCGCGACCATGTACCAGACCCTGGCCAACGGTGGCTTCAACACGCCGATGCGCGGTATTCGCAGCGTACTGACGGCCGAAGGCGAGCCGCTCAAGCGCTATCCGTTCCAGATCCAGCAGACATTCGACCCTGCGGCCATCTACCTGGTGCAGAACGCCATGCAGCGGGTCATGCGGGAAGGCACCGGGCGCTCGGTGTACAACACCTTGCCGCGTACCCTCACCCTGGCGGGCAAGACCGGTACCAGCAACGATTCGCGTGACAGCTGGTTCTCAGGCTTCAGCCAGGACCTGCTGGCGGTGGTCTGGATGGGCCGCGATGACAACGGTAAAACGCCCTTCACCGGCGCTACCGGCGCGCTGCAGGTGTGGACCAGCTTCATGAAAAAAGCCGACCCACTGCCGCTCGACATGCCCCAGCCCGACAACGTGGTGCAGGCCTGGATTGATCCGTACAGCGGCCAGGGGTCTGACAGCAGCTGTCCGGGCGCCGTGCAGATGCCGTATATTCGCGGGAGTGAACCGCCTGCCGGCGCGACCTGTGGCGGCGAGCAGAATCCAGCTGAATCGGTCATGGACTGGGTCAAGGGCTGGATGAATTAAGCACAGGCTGCATTGAAGAGGTGTGACGTGAACAAGTGGCTGTTTCCTGCCGTGACGGCGCTGGTGGTGCTCCAGGGGTGCTCCAGCGTGCCTCGCGGCAATATCCCGGTGGTCGACTCCAGTACCCGCGTGTCCAACAGCGAGCGCGTCACGGCCAAGCGCCAGGCCCCTGGCATCAATGCCGGCACGCCCCAGGCGCAGACCCTGCCGGAAGACTCCGGCGTTACTGTGATGATTCCCCAGGGGGCCGGGGCGTCCGGCATCCAGACGTTCCCTGCCGGCAATGGCGCGGCGCCTATCAGCACGACGCCGATCACTACCGAGCCGGTCAACACCCAACCGATCACCACCGACCCAAATCCCATTGCCGACGAGCCTTTCGATATTGCGTCGATGAACAGCGCATCGGCCCCCAAGGCCAGCAGCGCGCCAACCGGTATCCCGCGTAGCGGCGCTGGCGGCGGGTTGTCTGCTGACGAACAGCTCGATGGGCCGGTGCTGGCACTGCTGACCACCGCCCAGACGCAGCAGGGCAGCGGCGATTTCAACGGCGCTGCCTCGAGCCTGGAGCGGGCCCAGCGGATCGCGCCGCGGGAGCCGCAGGTACTCTACCGGTTGGCGCAGGTCAGGCTGTCCCAGGGCGACGCCCCGCAGGCCGAGCAGTTGGCGCGTCGTGCGCTGACCTATGCCAATGGGCGTCCGAGCCTGCAGGCCGAGTTGTGGAACACGATCGCCCAGGCGCGTGAAAAGCAAGGCGACAGTGCCGGGGCAGCGCAGGCACGGCAAAAAGCACGGGTGAGCTCGTGACGGTGCAGCCGCGGGTACTGGCTATCGCCGACCACCTGATGCTGATCGAGCGTGAGTTGCAGGTGCAAGGCTGGTGGGACGACGAGGCGCCCGAGGACGATGCACTGGAGAGCACGGTGCCCTTTGCGGTCGACACCCTGCGTTTCGAGCAGTGGCTGCAGTGGATTTTTCTGCCGCGCATGAAGATCATCATCGAGTTGGGTCACCCATTGCCCAGCGCGTCGGGGATCCTCACCATGGCTGAAACCGTGTTCGTGGACCGGCCGGAGCAGAGCCGGGAGCTGCGCCGGCTGTTGGCAGCATTCGACCAATTGATCGCCCCGACCGCCTGATTTCTTCCAATTTTCCTTCAAGGGCCGCAGATTGTGGCCCTTTTTTATGGAAATCTTAATTTTTCTGCTGCTTTAGTGATTTTTAGTGGTGCCAGGAATTCATCTTGGCTGAAAATTGGCAATAATTTTTCTTGACTTGTCGCCGCCAAATCACAAGAATCCAACTTCCGCTGTAGTGGGACTGCCAGAAGCAGACCCGCTAAGCAGATCATGAGGCGCACACCCGCGCCGACCTGTTACACCCCGCAACGCGTTACCTCGCGCTGGGTGGGAAACCCCCGCAACACTCTGGGGAGCTCCCAATACTTGCTCAGTCAGTGCTGACGTTCGCTCATGCTCTGCTTGGCAGTAAACCTATTAAGACCCGCCTGTTGGGGCGGTATTCTGGCGTTTTAGAGGTGAACAACGTGGAGCTTTTATCTGGCGCTGAGATGGTCGTCCGCTTCTTGCGTGACGAAGGCGTTAAGCACATCTACGGGTACCCTGGTGGTGCTCTCCTGCACGTTTACGACGCGCTGTTCAAGGAACCGGAAGTCGAGCACATCCTGGTTCGCCACGAACAGGCGGCGACCCACATGGCTGACGGCTACGCCCGCGCTACCGGCAAGGCCGGCGTGGTGCTGGTGACGTCCGGCCCGGGTGCGACCAATGCCATCACGGGCATTGCCACTGCCTACATGGACTCCATTCCAATGGTCATCCTGTCCGGCCAGGTGCCTAGTACCATGGTAGGTACCGATGCCTTCCAGGAAACCGACATGATCGGTATCTCCCGGCCTATCGTGAAGCACAGCTTCATGATCAAGAACCCGACCGAGATTCCGGAAATCCTGAAAAAAGCATTCTACCTGGCGCAATCCGGTCGCCCAGGCCCGGTGGTGGTCGATATCCCCAAGGACATGACCAACCCGGCTGAAAAATTCGAGTACGTGTACCCCAAGAAGGTCAAGCTGCGCTCTTACAGCCCGGCCGTGCGCGGACATTCCGGGCAGATTCGCAAGGCGGCAGAAATGTTGCTGGCCGCCAAGCGCCCGATCGTCTACGCCGGCGGCGGCGTGATCCTGGGTGGTGGGTCCGAGTCCCTGACCGAGATCGCCAAGTCGCTGAACCTGCCAGTCACCAATACCCTGATGGGGTTGGGCTGCTTCCCGGGTACCGATCGCCAGTTCCTTGGCATGCTGGGTATGCATGGCAGCTTCACTGCCAACATGGCCATGCACAACGCCGATGTGATCTTCGCCGTCGGTGCGCGTTTCGACGACCGTGTGGTCAACGGCCCGGCCAAGTTCTGCCCGAACGCCAAGATCATCCATATCGACATCGACCCGGCTTCGATCTCCAAGATGATCAAGGCCGACGTACCGATCGTTGGCCCAGTGGACAGCGTGTTGTCCGAGATGATCGGCATTCTCAAGGAAATCGGCGAGCAACCTGAGAAGGCGTCGCTGGATGCCTGGTGGAAGCAAATCGATGAATGGCGTGGCAATGGCGAACTGTTCCCTTATGACAAGGGCGACGGCAATGTCATCAAGCCGCAGAAAGTCATCGAGACGCTGTGCGAAGTCACCAACGGCGATGCCTTCGTGACCTCGGACGTGGGCCAGCACCAGATGTTCGCTGCCCAGTACTACCGCTTCAACAAACCCAACCGCTGGATCAACTCCGGTGGCCTGGGCACGATGGGCTTCGGCTTCCCGGCAGCGATGGGCATCAAGCTCAATTTCCCGGATCAGGACGTTGCCTGTGTAACCGGCGAAGGCAGCATCCAGATGAACATCCAGGAGCTGTCGACCTGCATGCAGTACGGCCTGCCGGTCAAGATCGTCAACATGAACAACGGTGTGCTGGGCATGGTTCGCCAGTGGCAGGACATGGCCTACAACGGTCGTCACTCGCACTCTTATGTCGAGTCGCTGCCTGACTTCATCAAGCTGGCCGAGGCCTATGGCCATGTGGGCATCCGCATCACCAGCCTGAAGGACCTCAAGCCCAAGCTTGAAGAGGCCTTCGCGATGAAGGATCGCCTGGTGTTCATCGACATCGCGGTTGACCGCAGCGAGCATGTCTATCCGATGCAGATCAAGGACGGCTCGATGCGTGACATGTGGCTGAGCAAGACGGAGCGTACCTGATATGCGGCACATCATTTCCCTGCTGCTGGAAAACGAACCGGGTGCCTTGTCCCGTGTGGTCGGCCTGTTCTCCCAGCGCAACTACAACATTGAAAGCCTGACCGTGGCGCCGACCGAAGACCCGACCCTGTCGCGTCTGACGTTGACCACCGTTGGCCATGACGAAGTGATCGAACAGATCACCAAGAACCTGAACAAGCTGGTCGAAGTGGTCAAGCTTGTCGACCTGTCGGAAAGCGCTCATATCGAACGCGAGCTGATGCTGGTCAAGGTCAAGGCCACCGGTGCCCAGCGTGCCGAGATCAAGCGCACCACGGATATCTTCCGTGGCCAGATCGTCGATGTGACTGCCAGCGTGTACACCGTGCAACTGAGCGGCACCAGCGACAAGCTGGACAGCTTCATCCAGGCCATCGGCACTGCATCGATTCTCGAAACCGTGCGCAGCGGCGTTACCGGCATTGCCCGTGGCGACAAAGTGCTCAGCATCTGAATTCAACAATAAATTAGCGATGGCTCCATTGGGGCCGGGATATAACCAGGGGTATTTCATGAAAGTTTTCTACGATAAAGACTGCGACCTTTCCATCATCCAGGGTAAGAAAGTCGCCATCATCGGCTACGGCTCCCAGGGCCACGCTCAGGCGTGCAACCTGAAAGACTCCGGTGTGGACGTCACTATCGGTCTGCGTAAAGGTTCGGCCACCGTTGCCAAGGCAGAAGCCCACGGCCTGAAAGTGACCGACGTAGCTTCGGCAGTCGCCGCTGCCGACCTGGTCATGATCCTGACCCCGGACGAATTCCAGGGCCAGCTGTACAAGCAGGAAATCGAACCGAACATCAAGAAGGGCGCTACCCTGGCGTTCTCCCATGGCTTCGCGATCCACTACAACCAGGTGGTTCCACGTGCCGACCTCGACGTGATCATGATCGCGCCGAAAGCCCCGGGTCATACCGTGCGCTCCGAGTTCGTCAAAGGCGGCGGTATCCCTGACCTGATCGCCATCTACCAGGATGCTTCGGGCAATGCCAAGAACGTCGCCTTGTCCTACGCTTCGGGTGTAGGCGGTGGCCGTACCGGCATCATCGAAACCACCTTCAAGGACGAGACCGAAACCGACCTGTTCGGCGAGCAGGCCGTGCTGTGTGGCGGTACCGTCGAACTGGTCAAGGCTGGTTTCGAGACCCTGGTCGAAGCCGGCTATGCCCCGGAAATGGCCTACTTCGAGTGCTTGCACGAGCTGAAGCTGATCGTTGACCTCATGTACGAAGGCGGTATCGCCAACATGAACTACTCGATCTCCAACAACGCCGAATACGGCGAGTACGTGACCGGTCCGGAAGTCATCAACGAAGAATCCCGTAAAGCCATGCGCAATGCACTCAAGCGCATCCAGGACGGCGAGTACGCGAAGATGTTCATCTCCGAAGGCGCTACCAACTACCCATCGATGACCGCCAAGCGCCGTAACAACGCCGCGCACGGCATCGAAGTCATCGGCGAGAAGCTGCGTTCGATGATGCCGTGGATCTCGGCCAACAAGATCGTCGACAAGACCAAGAACTAAGGTTTATCGAACGATGAAAAACGCGGCTTAGGCCGCGTTTTTTCGTTCTGGCAGCCAGCTTCTGGTATAAAGCAGACCAGTGGCCCGCCGTCAGAACCTGTTTAGCGGGCCCGTGTCGAACTTTTTCCATCCTGTTGCAAGGTACCCTCCATGAGCGAACGTCCCGAAGAGCCGAACAAGCCCTCCGACGCCGAAAGCCTGCTACCTGTCGATGAGCACATTGAAGAGGGGCATGACGACGAAGGGCGCAAGGTGCGTCATCGCGGCATTTATCTGCTGCCCAACCTGTTCACCACCGCGAACCTGTTCGCCGGTTTCTATTCCATCATCAGTTCGATGAACGCACAGAGCGCCCTGAGCGCTGGCGACCCGCGCGAAGCGAGCAAGTATTTTGCCTTTGCTGCCATCGCCATTTTCGTGGCCATGGTGCTCGATGGCCTCGATGGCCGGGTAGCGCGCATGACCAATACCCAGAGCGCCTTCGGCGCCGAGTACGATTCGCTGTCGGACATGGTCGCCTTCGGCGTGGCCCCCGCGCTGCTGGCCTTTGGCTGGGCGCTGGGTGACATGGGCAAGGTCGGCTGGATGGTGGCCTTCATTTATGTGGCCGGTGCTGCGCTTCGCCTGGCGCGTTTCAATACACAGGTGGGCACCGCCGACAAACGCTACTTCATCGGCCTGGCCAGCCCGGCTGCAGCCGGCGTGGTGGCCGGTACGGTATGGGCGTTCAGCGACTATGGCATCCAGGGCTCGAAGCTCTCGTTCCTGGTGGCGCTGTTGGTGGCGGCTGCGGGCATGCTGATGGTCAGCAACATCAAGTACAACAGCTTCAAGGAACTTGACCTCAAGGGGCGCGTGCCTTTCGTGGCGATCCTTGCCGTGGTGCTGGTATTCGCAGTGGTCTTCAGCGATCCACCGCGCATTCTGCTGCTGGCTTTCCTGGCTTATGCGGCTTCCGGCCCTATCCAGTTCCTGCTGCGCTCGCGTCGACGCAAAGGGTGACAATCCTTTAATTGTGGAATAACCCTCCGGCTCCATAGTCTTACTGGTACATCCGTTATCCAGTGCTGTGGAGCCGCTCATGCTTATCAAGCTTCCCAGGTCTTCCGACTGCAAAGCGTCGGAGATCACCCCTGAAGGCCTCTATCTCTCACGCCGCACCCTGATGGGCGGCTCGCTCGCGGGTCTGGCACTGGGTACGTTGCCGGGCAACGTTCTGGCCGGCGAGCCGTCTCGCTACCCTGACGTACAGGCTGGCAAGGCGCCTGCCTGGTTTGCCGAAAAGCTGCCCGGTACCCGATGGCAGGCGGTGACGGCCCAAAACGAAGCCGTGACCCCCTTCAAGGATGCCACCCACTACAACAACTTCTATGAGTTCGGGCCCGACAAGGGCGACCCGGCAGCCAACGCAGGCAGCCTCAAGACCGAACCTTGGAGCGTTGTCATCGATGGGGAAGTGGGTAAACCCGGTCGCTATGCACTGGAGGACTTCGTCAAACCCTACCAACTCGAGGAGCGTGTCTATCGACTTCGCTGCGTGGAAGCGTGGTCGATGGTCATTCCGTGGCTGGGCTTCCCATTGGCGCACATGCTCAAGCAGGTCGAGCCCACCTCCAAGGCCCGTTACGTCCGTTTCGAAACCCTTGAGGATCCCAAGAGCATGCCTGGCCAGCGTTCTGGCTTTGCATTGATCGATTGGCCTTATGAAGAGGGGCTGCGCCTGGACGAGGCGATGCATCCGCTGGCCATCCTGGCAGTCGGTATGTATGGCCGGGAGCTGCCGAACCAGAACGGGGCCCCGCTCAGGTTGGTCGTGCCCTGGAAGTATGGCTTCAAAAGCATCAAGTCGATCGTGCGCATCAGCCTTGTTGCAGAGCAACCGAAAACCACTTGGCAGGGGTTGGCTCCGGATGAGTATGGCTTCTATGCCAACGTGAACCCGACCGTCGAACACCCGCGCTGGAGCCAGGCTCGTGAACGCAGGTTGCCTAGCGGGCTGTTCAGTCCCAACGTGCGAGAGACACAGATGTTCAACGGCTATGCCGATGAGGTGGCGTCACTGTATGACGGGCTCGACCTGCGGAAGAACTACTGATGCGATATCCTTGGTTTCGTCTGGGTATATTCATGGCAGGCTGCTTATTTCCGGCCTGGTGGCTGTATGAGGCATCGGCCAGCCTGTTGGGCCCTGATCCGGGCAAGGTGTTGATGGACCGGTTGGGGTTGGGTGCCTTGGTGTTTCTGTTAATCAGCCTGTGCATGACGCCATTGCAGCGGGTTACCGGTTGGCCGGGCTGGATCGTGGTGCGACGTCAGCTCGGGCTGTGGGTGTTTGCCTACATCGTGTTGCATGTGCTGGCGTACCTGTTCTTCATCCTGGGGTTGGACTGGGGACAGTTGACGGTAGAACTGCGCAAACGACCGTACATCATCGTGGGTGCCCTTGGTTTGCTGGGTTTGCTGATATTGGCGGTCACGTCCAATCGCTACAGCCAGCGCCGCCTGGGCGCGCGGTGGAAGAAGCTGCACAGGCTGGCCTACGCAGTACTGGGCCTGGGGCTGCTGCATTTTCTGTGGATCGTGCGATCTGACCTGCGGGAGTGGGCTGTCTATGCCTTTATTGGGGTGTTGTTGATGGTGCTGAGGATACCGGCTGTTGCCCGTACGCTTGCGCGCGTGAACCGCAGCAAGGGGAGGGCGGCTCGAGGTGGCCTTGGAAGGTGACAGGCACTTATCTCACGATTTATGAAATTAAAGGTTGACGCGGTTTCGAATCCCCTTATAATGCGCCCCACTTCCAGCGACATCGGAACGCGAAACT